>CBFHXH010000008.1:0-64196 GCA_965659735.1 uncultured Pikeienuella sp. | reverse complement strand
GAGGCCATCATCCCGATGGACCAACGGCCAATCATGCACTAACTTTTAAAATGGACCACTCAAGTGGGGCTGTGCAGCAAAATCTGTCTAAATTAATATTAGAACAAACCCTCTTCCATCGCAATAATAGCAGCTTGGGTACGGTTTTTTGCAGACAACTTGCGGCATAGAGTTTTGACATGCAGTTTGATTGTGACTTCCTGTAGGGTTAAGTCGCGAGCAATTTCCTTGTTAGACTTACCTTTGCAAAGCCCTTCCAAAACCTGAATTTCTCGCTCTGATAGTAAAGATTTAAGGGGATTTTCATCTTTAGGCTCCTCAGCCGTCATAAAATCAATTGGAGCGTATTGCTCCCCCATAATCATAAATTTAACCGCACTTATCAGTGATTTAGCAGCCATCGATTTCGGCAAGAACCCGGCAGCCCCAGCGGCCAAAGCTTCCTGCGCAACACCTTTGTCTGCCGCGCCTGATATCAGTGCGACGGGTTTGCCACTATTTCGCTCCCGCGCAACTTCAAGCGTACTTAAACCGACCATGCCTGGCATGGAATAATCCAGTAGCACTAAATCGAAGGGTCCTTTTTCGGTGATGATCTTTGTGGCCTTGAAATAATCGTCGGTTGAGGTGACCTCAAACCCACCTTCGCGTTCCAGAAATGCGGAGATCGTATCCCGCACCAATTCGTGGTCATCAGCTATGAGAATCCGCATAAAAGGTTCTTTCAGTCACTGAGGAACATCGACTGTTATGTTGATCGCTGTCTCAAGCGCTAAAATCAAGGCTGATGACTCGACTGGCTTCCCTAATTCGGCGTCGAATATGGTGCTAGAACGGCGACGAAGGTTATGGGTTGTACAAAGTACGATCGGCAAATCGGCCCGCGCATCACGCACCGCACTTGCCAGTTCGGCCCCATTCATGTGCGGCATGTCGAAATCTGTCAGCAGCGCATCCCAGGCGTCAGGATCTTCTCTAAGTGCGTCCAGCGCATCGCGTGGGTCTTCGACAACGGCGGTTTCCGCACCTGCGCTTTCCAAAATGGCGGCATGGGTTTCGGCGACGCCAATGTTATCGTCGCAGATCAGGATTAAACACCCTTGAAGGTCTGCGTTTGCAGTTGGATTATTGCGTTTGGCAGGCCGTGCCAGATCGGTTGCTTCAATTGGGTAATAGACATGAAAAGTCGTCCCATCGCCCAAGGCGGAGGTGACGGATATCGCCCCCCCAAGCCCGCGCATAATGGTCGATACGATCGAAAGGCCAAGGCCCGTGCCTTTGTCACCCTTGGTCGAAAAATACGCCTGAAAGATATTTTCAACCTGATCCGTCGTCATGCCCGCGCCCGTGTCGGACACAGTGATCAATGCATAGGCCTTGGCGGGATCGATGACGCCGACTTGCGCGGTTTTTGGCGGCGTATCCATCATGCCGAGCGATATTGTGATTTTCCCCGCGCAATCGACCATTGCATCGCGGGCGTTGATGCCAAGGTTTAGGATGATCTGAATCAGGTCGGTCGGATCGGCGGACGCCATAATGGGCACTTCTGGCAGGGTGAACGTTAGATCTATTCCTTGTGGCACGCCAGAACGGAGGAGGTCGACAGCCTCAGCCACGCTATCACCCAAATCGGTCTGTGATTTAGATGACCGCCGAGCGCCAAAGTCCAACAGCCGTTTGATCAGCCCTTTCGCCTGATCTCCTGCCTGCGCAATGCGTTCAACATGGGCGCTGACTGGCTTGCCACGTTCAAGATCGGTCTCGATCAGCGCGGCAGAGCCGTTGATGGCGGACAGCACGTTGTTGAAATCATGCGCAACCCCAGCGGCAAGCTGGCCAATCGCTTCCTGCCGCTGAGCGGCTTGCAGTTGTTCGACCAGACGTGCGCGTTCGGTTCGCGCTTTGTGGCGCTGACGCATATCACGGGCAATGCAAACGATGCCTATACCCTCGGCGTAGGTAACCGAAAACTCCTGCAGGACGACATCCCCCGTTTTTGATATGCCCGGCATTTCGGCGCGCCAAGCGCCCTTCTTCTCAAGGGCCGGGATCGCCTCGCGCTGGATGCGGTTCCACTGGTCTTTGGCAAAGGCTGCACGCCATGATTTGCCCAGCAATTCGTACTGATGATCATAGCCGTACATCGCCAGATAGCTGGCGTTGGCGTATAGCAGCCGGCCTTCGCCATCGGCGACGGCGATGCCGTCCTGGCTGGCGTCGATGGCAGCGGCGCGCTGGGCCAAAACGCGTTCCGTCGCCTTCAGGCTGGTTATGTTGGTTGCGATGGACACTGCGCCGCCTTCGGCAGTCAAGCGGTTGTTGATCAGCATGACCCGTCCGTCTGGCAGAACGACTTCCTGGTCTTTCGCGCCGGCGAACAGGCTGTCGCGATAGGCGAGCGCGCCTTGCAGCGCGTTGTCTGCGTCCTCGCCAAGGTCGCGCAGGCGCGCCGCCCACGCCTCAACAAAATCGGCGCCGTCATCCCAGGCGCCGGATGCAGTTTCAAAGAAGTCGCGGTAGCGGGTGTTGGCGAATACGATGCGCCCGTTTGGGTTCAGCAACAGAAACCCTTCGGATGTGGTGGAAAGCGCGGATCTGAGGCGCTTGCTGGCCATTTCGCGCGCCGCTTCAGCGGTCTTTTCTGCGGTAATGTCGACTTGCGTGGCGACCAGGTATCGCGGTTCGCCATCTTCGCCGTCGATGGGGTATAGGGACAGGCGGTTCCAGAATTGCGCACCATCCTTGCGCCGGTTGCGTAGCTCAAACTCGCCCGCCCTGACCTCAGCCACCGCGGTTCGAAGCGTGGTGCGTACTTCGCTGTTCTTTGATTCCGCCGACAGAAAGCGGCAGTTGCGGCCCAGAACATCATCGCGGGTATAGCCGCTGAGAGTTGTAAAGGCGTCGTTCACATAGATCAGCGGCGTGCCGTCCACGCGCAGGTCGGCGACCGAAACACTGACTGCGGAATTGTCGATGACACCCGCCAAAAAGGCGTTGCGGTGCGACAGTTCCAGCGTCGCCAACGCCTGAACGGCGACCTCGGCCAGACGGGGGAGGATGCGCGCATCGGCGGCGCTGAACATGTCCGGTTGATCCGACAGGCAAACCAGCGCGCCCTTGGCGTCGTCCAGTTTCACAGGCGCGGCCAGTGCGGATCCCATTGCTGGCCAGTCATCGCTGGTGGGCCACCATGCGACGTCGGCCAGTGATACGATCCGGCGGGGTTTGACCCCCTTCATCAGCGCTACAGGCGCTGGCAGGCCGACGAGTTCAGGCGCGGATGATATAACGACTTCGCCCGCGCCATCGCCTTGGCGAATGATGGCGACGACGGAGGCGCTGACCGTGTTCCGGATGGCGTCCAACAACGAGGACAACGCCGCTTCCGGCGTGGCGGAGGTCGCGACGGCGGACAGGCAGCTGACCAGCGCATTGGATTCGCGCAGCGCTACAGTCTCTCGCTGGCGCAGCGCGTCCAATTCTATCAGCGCTTCGCGAAGCGCCTCGTCATCCGCCATGTCTTCTTCCGTCGCAGTCTTATAGGGCGAATGTGACACATGAAATCATCAGATTGCCATGGCGATTATCGCAGTTCAGCACGGGGCCCTGTTCGCCAAATGTAAAGACGCCCAGAAACGGCGCCCCGCCCAGCGCGCGATCGATGCCTTCGGCGACCCGTTCCATATGATCCTGCACCGCCAACATGCAGCCGCCGCAGTAGACCATCAGCGCGCCTGCGACCTGCCCCTCGGTCTGTTCCAACGCCTGCGCTGCGACGCGGCCGGCGCGGGATGTCAGGCTTTCGACGCCGCCCGACATCAGGCGCAGTTCTTCGCCCTGATCGATGTCCGCAAACAGTTCTAGCGAATCGTCCGGATGCGCCGTGGATGGATGCGCCAACAGGTAAAACGGCACATCAGCCACGTCGCCGCCCTTGCGGCCCAGTGGCGCAAAGGTACTGTCCGCCAGGATCGCCGCAGGCTCAGCCGGGGTATCGGCGCAAACCGCGCCGTTGGTCCATTCGGCGTAGACTTCGCGGGCGGGGCGGTCGTTAATCTCGTAAACCCGGCGACCTTCGGTGCGGGTCGCGACGCCAAAGTGATTGGTTGGCGCATAACCGCTTTGGTAAGCCGTTGCGCTGGCGCCTGATGGGAAGAGCATGGAGATGACGATGCCCTGCCCTGACCGGCTGGCCCCGTCAAAGACGAACCAGTCGCCCGCGATGCTGTTGTCTGCCGCGCTGCCGCCGACAATCTGACATTCCTTACCGACGACATCTTCGATGCCGGCGATCACGGCCTCTTCCGCGCCGGGGGCGGCGGTCAGCCAGATCAGGTCGGGCGCCTCGCCAACGCGGCCAGCGTCCTGCAGCGCCTTGCGCGCGGCTGCGGCTGCGGCGGCGCGGGGGTCGTCGCCCAGATCTGCCAGGCCGACGCCGAAATCGCCGTCTTCATCCTGCAACGCGGCCAGGCCCAGCCCCTGGCCATCAGTGATACAGGCCCCGGCGCCGGTCATCACGCCCAAACAGGACGTGCCGCCATGGATCACGACGTCATCGCCCCACGCTGCACGGATTGCGGCGCGCGCGGTGTCAGCGTCGTGCCCGGCTGCCAAGTGCGCCACGACGAAATCGGGCGCGATATCGCCCATCGCCGAAATGGCGTTAGTGATTGCGGAATGCGTGTCTGCAGCGCTAGCGGCCCCAGTAGAAATCTTCATGTCGTTGCCTATCGAATCTAATACAAATTTTAGGCATCAACGCTTGAGCTGGCTTTCATCATTAGGAGTAGGTTGACTATCCTTTGGTATAGTTTGGGTCAGTTCAACCCTCGGCGGGATAAGCAGCGTCGGTCATGATCTTTTCCAGCACCGCCAGAACATCGGTCCACGCCTTGGCCGCCTCAGGCGTGTAGGCGCCGCCCAAAAGCTCCTCCAGCGTCCAGAGCAGCGATTGCGAAACAGCAGCGTAGTGATTCTTTTCGACTTCGTAGTTCAGATGACGCACAGCCAGATCCTCGGCCGCGGGCTTTAGCGCATCCGGGTTGGTCAGGTTGTCGATCACAAAGCCCAACGTCTCGACCAGCTTGCGGCCTTGCTGTTCCATGTCGGTCTTGAACAGTTTCCTGGTTTCGGGCGCGATGGTAAAAAGCCGTCCATAGAATAGCCGCGCCATGTCGGCTTGCGCGGCGGCGGCTTGCGCCCAAGTCGCGCGGATCAGGTCTGTTGGGTCGGTGGGCTGCATCACGCTCTCCTTAGGTTATCAACCACCATACCCGTCGCTGGCAACTGTTAGAGCGTTTTCCGATCAATCCGGATCAGTTTGACCGAAAACCGCGTTGGATCGGGACGGATGACTGCGACCCAGATTGCGCTTGCGGATGCAAATGTTGCGCTGAAATATAAATTACTGAACTGCTCAGGTCGACGATGACGAAGAAACTGAATTTCATTCTGGTTGAAGGTGATCGCGACCGCGCGCTGATGATTGTTGATGGTCTTCAGGACAGCGGCGATTTCGATATTGAGGTAATTGGCGAGGAAACCGGCCTGGCCCGGCGTATCGCCGACGCACAGCCCGACATGGTGTTGATCGACCTCTACCACCCCAGTCGCGACGCGATGGAGTAGCTTGCGCTCGCCTCCGGCCCATTGGAACGGCCTGTCTTCTACTAGGATCCCCTATGCCCCTGTCAGATACCACGCGCGCAAAGCTGAAGACCGTTTCGGTCGCGACGGTCTGCACCGCTCTATACAAACGCGGCTTTCGCAATCAGTTCATTCAGGGCGTCTCACCTGTCAGCGATGCGGGAACGATGGTGGGGAAGCATTTACGCCCAGCTATATTCCTGCCCGTGAAGACCTGAATGAGCTGAGCGTATTTCGCGACCCGAAGCACCCCCAACGCGACGCGGTGGAGCGTTGTCCGCCGGGATCTGTCATGGTCATCGACAGCCGCAAGGACGCCCGCGCAGCGTCTGCGGGCGGCATTCTGGCGACCCGTCTTATGGTGCGGGGGTGCGCGGGTCTGGTCACCGATGGCGGACTTCGCGACAGCTATGAAATGGCTGAGATGGACATGCCAATCTATCACAACCGCCCTTCATCGCCGACCAACCTGGCGCTGCATCAGGCGATCGACGTCAATGTGCCCATCGGCTGTGGCGACGCGCCGGTCTGGCCGGGGGACGTGGTGCTTGGCGACGCGGAAGGCGTGGTGATCATCCCCGCCAACCTGGCGGACGAGATCGCCGACGAAGCGGTCGAAATGACTGCTTTTGAGGACTTCGTGACGGAGGAAGTGCAAAAGGGCCGGTCGATCATCGGGCTCTACCCCGCGAAGCATGAACAGACCCTGACGGACTTCGCAGAATGGCGAAAGGTCAACGGCGCTAGATCAGGCGACGTTTCAAAGCAGCGTATCGATCACCCAGTATGACGCGGCGAGGATGAAGATCGCCATGATGCTGAAACGCCAGTTCCAGCCTACATACCGCAGGCCTTGAATACCTGTGATCTGAGTGTTCAGTAGCACCGTCGTCGCAAATGGCGAGGTCATCATCGACAGTGCCCAGCCGCTGGAAATCGCTAACGCCGCCCATGTCCGATCCACTGGCAGGGCTGGAAGTTCCGCAAGAACCGCCCCAAGGAAAACCGCCAGCATGATGGGCGACAGGGCGAGCCAGCTCATCACCATGACCAGCAGGCTGAGGCACAGCATGAACAGCCAGCCGGGCGTCGCCATGATGTTCAGGTAGTCTGCGATTTGCTGGCTGGGCGTCAGGTGCGCTGCGACCCGACCGATGAATCCGGAACAGGCCAGCGAGACCCCAATAGGCGCGGAATAGGGCAGAAAGGTGTGATAAATTTCGGTGACGCGGTTGCGGGTTGCGCCAGTATCCCCCCGGTTTTGAAGCATCAACCAGCCAACCAGAATGATCGGTGAGGCCAGCATCAGCCCGAAGACCACCGTCTGTTCGAACACCGCCATGCTGCTGAGCGTCAGGATCAGCAGCATCAGACATAGGGTTGCGAACCCGCCAAATGCGGCCTTGGGAAAGGCCGGTGGATCAAACGGAATGGCGGTGGCGCCGGGCTTCCAGCGCATCTTGTCCTCGCCCCACCCTGCGAGCAGCACGACCATTGCAATACTGGCGCCGGCGATCATCCATGAAATCCGGTCCGCGCCCGGCAGAAGGGTCAAAAGAGCCAGCGGCGCGATGGCGGTGGGCGACCAGACTACACCCCAGCCAAACCCGGTCAGCATCGCAGAAATCTGGCGGCGCTGGCGGATCGGATTTCGGGGGTCGGATGGATCCTCTGTTCCCTTCATGATCAGGGGGGCGATTAGGGAAATGATGCCAAGGTTGAACACATGGCTCATGAAATGGGTGCCCAGAAAGATCGACACATACCGGCGGCCTGGCGGCTGATTGGTCAGGTAAAAACCGCAGGCTTTGACGTCTTCACTTGTGGAGGCGGCCTGCTGGATCAGTCCGACCAGCAAGACAAAAGACATCAAAAGAGCGGCCTGACGCGCGCCTTCGGAAATCACGGTCAGCGGCGCTTCGACTGTCAAGATCACAGTTGTAGTCAGCGCGGTGACGATGGTCAGCAAATACACCTCGCGCACGCCAAAGCGCGGGATGCTGAGAAGGATCGACAGAACCAACGCGCCGCCGACAAAAGCCTCCATCACTGGTGACCGGGAGATCAGCCACAACAGCTCCCCCGCCATCAGGCTGAGAAGGGTCGCTGACACCGCCACATCGCGCCAGTTGCGCGGCGGTTGCCCGACCGCTGCAGTCAAGTGGGGCACCTTCGCCGATGGTGCCGGGCAAATAATGAATGAGGCGGTTGGATCATTTTTAGGTCTTAGCACACCCTTTTACCGCCCTAGCGGGGTATCTTGGCGGCAAGCGCGAGGCGAATGCGCGCGGGTTCAGGGTCTGGTGCGAGTTCCAGCGTGAAGCCTCCCAATACGTCAATGTCCGAACGTTTACGTATAGAGAGGCTTCCCAAGACGCGGTTTCGGCGTAGGGTGATCGCGCCCGAACCGCCTTATGCGTGAAGGGTGCGACTTAACTCCGAAAGGACAGACCATGCCGCATCTGCCGTCATCGCTGACGCCCTCGTCGCCCAAATTTCAGGAAAACGCGGAACACATGCGCGGTCTGGTCGACGACGTGCGTGCGATAGAGGCGAAGGCGAGGATCGCTTCGGAAAAGTCGCGCGAACGGTTTGAAAAGCGCAACCAGCTTCTGCCGCGCGACCGTGTGGGTGTTCTGCTTGATCCGGGCCGCCCTTTCGTCGAACTGGCGAAGCTGGCGGGATACGGCATGGACCAGAAAAACCTGGAAAAATCCGTCCCTGGCGCTGGGATCATTGCAGGGATCGGCTATGTATCCGGCGTACGGTGTATGATTGTCGGCTCTGACAGCGGCATCGCGGCTGGCGCGTTGCAGCCCGGGGGCCTAACCAAAATACTGCGGCTTCAGGACATTGCGCTGGAAAACAAGCTGCCCTACATCCAGCTTGTTGAAAGCGCAGGCGCGAACCTAACGGCCTACAAGGTCGAAGATTTCGTGCATGGCGGCACAATCTTTCGCAACCTCGCCCGCCTGTCCGCAGCGGGCCTGCCCGTGGTGACCGTCACCAACGGATCATCCACCGCAGGCGGCGCCTATCAGACTGGCCTGTCTGACTATATCGTCATGGTGCGCGGCCGGACCCGGGCTTTCCTAGCTGGGCCGCCGCTGTTGAAAGCCGCCACAGGCGAAATCGCGACCGAGGAAGAATTGGGCGGCGCAGAAATGCATACCGGCGTATCTGGCCTGGGCGATTTCCTTGCCGAGGATGATCGCCATGCCATCGCCATCGCGCGCGAGATCATCGCAGGCATCGACTGGCCCGAAGGCGACGACGCCCCGCGCGACTTTGAAGAACCGCATTATGATGCGGAAGAACTGCTGGGCGTCATGCCGGTCGATTATCGCCAGCCGATTGATATGAAAGAGGTGATCATCCGCATCGCAGACGGGTCGGAATTTCTGGAATTCGGCGAACGCTATGGCGGCCAGACAGTCTGTGGCACGATCCGCTTGCTTGGCTGGCCGCTGGGGATCATCACCAATAACGGCCCGATCGATCCGGCGGGCGCGACCAAGGCGACGCATTTCATTCAGGCCTGTTGCCAGGCGGGGACGCCGATCCTGTACCTGAACAACACGACCGGCTTCATGGTCGGCAAAAGTTATGAAGAACAAGGCATCATCAAGCATGGGTCCAAAATGATCCAGGCGGTGACCAACGCCACAGTGCCTCAGTTCACTATCTATTGCGGTGCGTCCTTTGGTGCCGGGAATTACGGCATGTGCGGGCGCGGGTTCGACCCGCGGTTCTGCTTTTCATGGCCGAACGCCAAAACGGCGGTCATGGGCGGTGAACAGGCCGCTGGAACAATGGAGGAGGTTCAGCGCGCCCGCGCCGCCCGCAAGGGGGAAGAGCCGGATGAACAGCAACTGGAACAGATGAAGGCGGTTATCGTCCACATGTTCGGCAGTCAGATGGACGCGGTCTATAACTCCGCCCGTTTGTTGGATGATGGGGTGATCGACCCGCGCAATACGCGGGAATTGATCTCTGAGCTGATGGCCATCGCCCGCAATGGTGACGCGCGCCGCCCGAACAAGATGCAGTTCGCTGTCGCGCGGCCGTAAGGAGACGGATGATGGAAAAAGCCACCCTTTTCACCAGGATCCTAGTCGCAAACCGTGGTGAAATCGCGGTTCGCGTGATGCGCACCGCGCGCCAGATGGGTCTTTCAACCGTCGCCGTCTATTCCGAAGCGGACGCTGATGCGGAACATGTGCGCGCTGCGGACCAGTCGGTTTGCATTGGCGGCGCCGCGCCTGCCGACAGCTATCTGAACATTGCCCGCATCATCGACGCGACCAAGGTGACAGGCGCGGATGCGATCCATCCGGGATACGGCTTTCTGGCGGAAAACCCTGCGCTGCCCCGCGCTTGCGCCGAGGCGGGTGTTGTCTTTGTGGGCCCACCAGCCGAGGCGATTGAGGCGATGGGTGACAAGGCAGCCGCCAAGGGTCTGATGACCAACGCTGGCGTGCCCTGCGTGCCTGGCTATGACGGCGCAAGCCAGGACCCTGCTGTTTTGGCGGCTGAGGCGGCAAAGATCGGATTTCCGCTGATGATCAAGGCCACTGCTGGTGGTGGAGGCCGCGGCATGCGGCTGGTGACGGACGCGGCGGAGTTTGACGCTGCGCTCACCTCAGCAGTGTCTGAGGCGCAGGCGGCTTTCGGCGAAGGCGCTGTGCTGTTGGAACGCGCGATCATTAATCCGCGCCATGTCGAGATCCAGATCATGACCGACCGCCACGGTGCGGGCGTCCATTTCGGCGAACGGGATTGTTCCGTCCAGCGCCGCCATCAGAAGGTGATTGAGGAAGCGCCTTCGCCAGCCGTTGACGCCGACTTGCGCGCGCGCATGGGCGAGGTGTCGGTCAAGGCGGCGCTGGCCATCGGATATGAAGGCGCCGGTACGTTCGAATACCTGCTGGATGCGAACGGTGATTTCTTCTTCATGGAAATGAACACAAGGCTGCAGGTCGAACATCCCGTGACCGAAGCGATCACAGGTCAGGATCTGGTAGCGTTGCAGCTTGGTGTCGCGATGGGCGCGCCTCTGCCGATTGCGCAGGACGACATCACCTTTAACGGCCATGCGATTGAAGTACGCCTTTGCGCGGAAGACCCAGATGCGGATTTCATGCCCCAAAGCGGTGCGCTGTCACGCTGGGCGCCGTCAGCCGCGATCCGCGTCGATCATGCGCTGCGCGACGGCGCGGCGATCCCGGCCTTTTACGACTCCATGGTCGCCAAGCTGATCGCCCACGGCCCGACCCGCGATGCTGCACGGTGCCAGTTGATCGCCGGCCTTGCTGACACGCACGCATTTGGGGTGCGTACCAATCAGGGGTTTCTGGCCGATTGCCTCGCGCATCCGGTGTTTGCTGCGGGTGACGCTACGACTGCGTTCATCGCAGATAACCGCGAAGATCTGACACCTGACCGGTCGGACGCCGCAGCGCGCGCTGCGGGTCTGGCTGGCGCAATATTGCGGGCGGGCGAGGCGACGGGCCTGTCGCATGGGTTCCCTGCGCCGATGCGCCTGGTGCGCAATGAAGACGTCTTCACCCCCCGGGTGGAGGCTGGCCCCCATGGTCGCTGTGATATCAGGTTGGGCGAGGATACGCGCCAGATCGCGGTGACCGCGTGTATAGGCGATGAGGTGAGCTACGAAGAAGCCGGAGCCGCCGCCAAAGCCGTTCTGCAAAAGTCCGGTGAACAGGTGTGGTTGCAGACCGACGGCCGGGTATGGGATTTCACCGACCTGACTCTGACCCCCGAGGTCACTGCGGAAGAAGGCGGCGACGGCAAGGTGCGCGCCACCATGAACGGCACGGTCGTTTCAGTTTCGGTGGCGGTCGGTGATACCGTAGCCAAGGGCCAAACCTTGCTGGCGCTTGAGGCGATGAAGATGGAACATGCCCATGTCTCTACGATTGATGGCGTGGTGACGGCCATTAACGTCGAATCCGGCGCGCAGACGACGGCCCATTCCGTGTTGTTGGAGATTGAGCCTGTCGCCTAACCGGCGGCGATGAACCCGGTCACGTGATCGACGATCATCGGGGCGACGCCGCCATCCAGATCATGGCCCATGCCGGCGATTTCTTCATATCTTGCGCCAGGGATGCGTTCGGCGACATCCCGGCCATGTTCGACGGTCAGCAACGCATCGCTGTCGCCGTGAATGACCAGCGTTGGCGTGGTTACACCGCCCAACCGGTCCGCCAAGCCTTCCCCCTGCATCACCGCCATGCCCTGGCGCATCACGCCGTCGGGCTGGTATGACCGCTCAATCGCTTGGATGATCAGCGCGCGCCGTTCAGCCTCGTCGAACGGATAGGCGGGGCTGCCCCAGACGCGATCGCATTGCAGGGTGTGCGCAATCACGCCTTCCAGATCGGTTTTGGGATCACCAGGATCGGCGAACAACAGCGCCTCCATCTCTGGCGAGCGTCCGGGCAGGCCTTCGGCGCGGCTGGACGACATGATGATCGTCGCGCTCAGCAGCCTGTCGCGGTGATCGCACAGCATGGATTGCAGGATTATGCCACCCATCGAAATACCCAGCACATGCGCCTTGTTGACACCGAGCGAGTCTAGAACGCCAATCCCGTCAGCGGCCATATCTGCGACTGAATACGCGGGTCTGTCCGCAAAGGACTGGCTAAGCCCTGCATCGCGATTGTCATAGGTAATTACGTGATATCCCGCGCTGACGAACCCTGCGATCAGGTCACCAGGCCAGTGGATGATCTGCGAGCCAAGGCCGCGGATCAGCAACAGGGGCATCGCGGCCTGATCACCATGGCGTTCCACCTCAATCGCTATTCCGTTCGCTTCTATCTGGGCCATCACGTCCTCCAAATGCCTTGTGGCGATCGTAAGCGGGGGACGCTCTGCTGTCATCATGCTGTTGTCTGCTGACAGTATCAACGAACGTTACGCTCCAACACGCTCCAACACGCTCCAACACGCTCCAACACGCTTGCCGCGGGCGTCATCGTCAGCTTAACGTGATGACCAAGGCGCCCGGGTGAGCGCTTAACCTCAGGGGAGACTAAACTAATGGACGAAATCAAATATCTTGGCCGCAAGGTCGCCAAAGGCGCACTGAACCGGCGCAACTTCATGGGCCGCGCTTCAGCGCTGGGCCTGACGGCCGCCGCCGCATCGACGCTGCTGGCGGACGCGGCCAAGGCCGCAGGCCCTAACAAGGGTGGCATTCTGCGCGCAGGCCTTCAGGGCGGTGAAAGCACCAACAGCCTTGATCCCGCGACCTTCGCATCGAGCGTGCCTTTCATGCTGGGCCGGACCTGGGGCGACACCCTGGTGCGCGTATCCGCGTCGGGTGAGATTGAAAACCGTCTGGCAGAAAGTGTCGAAGCATCTGCTGACGCGAAAACCTGGCGCTTCAAGATGCGGTCGGGCGTTGAATTCCACAACGGCAAGACCGTAACCGCAGAAGACGCCATGAAAACGTTGGAGCGTCATTCAGGCGAAGAAACCAAATCTGGCGCGCTTGGCATCATGCGCGGCATCGAAAGCCTTTCGGTGGATGGCGACACGCTGGTTGTTGGTCTTACCCAAGGCAACGCTGACCTGCCGTATCTGATGGCTGACTATCATCTGATCGTGCAGCCGGGCGGCGGCATGGACAATCCGGGCGCTGGTATCGGCACCGGCGCCTACACAGTCGAGATCGACGAGCCTGGCGTGCGTCACGGTGGTAAGAAGTTCGCAAATGACTGGGACGACACCCGCGGCCACGCGGATGAGTTCGAAATTCTGGTGATCAATGATGCCACGGCCCGCACCGCAGCCCTTCAGGGCGGTCAGGTGGATATGATCAACCGGCTTGAGCCAAAAATCGTCGATTTGGTAAAACGCGTGCCTGGCGTTGAAGTTCGCTCAGTCGCGGGTCGCGGTCACTATGTGATGATCATGCACACCAACACTGCGCCGTTCGACAACAACGACCTTCGTCTGGCGCTGAAATACGCCGTCGACCGCGAAGAGATGGTGGAAAAAATTCTGCGTGGCTATGGCTCCATTGGGAACGATCTGCCGATCAATGCGTCTTACCCGCTGTTCGATGAAGCGATCCCACAGCGGATGCACGACCCGGACAAGGCCGCGTTCCACTACACAAAATCTGGCTACGATGGTCCGATCGTTCTTCGCACCGCAGACGCCGCCTTCCCGGGCGCAGTCGATGCGTCCGCTCTGTTGCAGCAGAGCGCTGCGAAATCGGGCATCAAAATCGAGGTCAAGCGTGAGCCGAACGACGGCTACTGGTCTGAGGTTTGGAACAAACAGCCGTTCTGCTGTTCCTACTGGGGCGGTCGCCCGACGCAGGACCAGATGTATTCGACCGCGTATCTGTCGAGCGCTGACTGGAACGACACCCGGTTCAACAACCCCCAGTTTGACGAGTTGCTGTTCTCGGCCAAATCTGAACTCGACCTCGTCAAGCGTAAGCAGATGTATACCGACATGGCGTACATGCTGCGCGACGAAGGCGGCCTGATTTGCCCGATGTTCAACGACTTTATCGATGCAACGGGCGACCGGGTCGGCGGGTACGAGGATGACGCCAACGCCGAGTTGATGAATGGCCTCGCCTTCACCAAGTGCTGGGTGGCGTAAGGCCCGCCTTAATGCACCCTATTTTGAAACTGGTGGCTCAGCGTATCGCGCTGAGCCTCCTCCTCCTCTTCGCGGCATCAGCTCTGATCTTCATCGGCACGAACCTTCTGCCGGGCGATGTTGCGCAATCCATTCTTGGCCAATCCGCAACGCCAGAGGCGCTGGCGAACCTTCGCCGCGACCTAGGTCTGAACGATCCGGCCATCACCCGTTATTTCGACTGGCTGTTTGCTGCGATGCAGGGCGACCTGGGCACCGCGCTGACCAATGGCCGTGATATCGCCGAAAGCCTTGGCCAACGCCTGTCGAATACGCTGTTCCTCGCCTTCTGGGCGGCGATCGTATCGGTTCCGTTGGCGATCCTGCTTGGCCTGCTGGCTGTGCGATTCAAGGATCGCTGGCCTGACAAGCTGATTTCAGGCGCGACGCTCGCCTCGATTTCGATCCCTGAATTTCTGATCGGCTACGTGCTGATGTTCTATCTTGGGGTTCAGTTGCGCTGGTTCCCCTCGGTCGCTGCGATCCGCGATGGGATGAGCCTGGGCGACAAGCTGGAGGTTATCGCGCTGCCCGTCATGGTGCTGACGCTCGTGGTGCTGGCACACATGATGCGCATGACCCGCGCCGCGATCCTGAATGTGATGCAGTCTGCCTATATCGAAACGGCTGAGCTGAAGGGCCTGAGCGGCCTGCAGATCATCTGGCGCCACGCCTTTCCTAACGCCATCGCACCAATCGTGAACGTTGTGATGCTGAACCTCGCCTATCTGGTTGTGGGTGTCGTCGTGGTCGAGGTGGTTTTTGTCTACCCGGGCATGGGGCAGTATCTGGTTGACCACGTCGCCAAACGGGATGTTCCGGTTGTGCAGGCTTGCGGGCTGATCTTCGCCGCGGTCTATATCGGACTGAACCTGATCGCTGACCTCGTTTCAATCCTCGCCAACCCGCGCTTGCGGCATCCTAAATAGTAGGGAGCGATGCGAAATATTCCCATCAGCGCCCTTATCGGACTGTTCTTCACCTCGCTCTACTTTCTGGGGGCGATATTTGCGCAACTGATCGCCCCTTATGGTGTCGCCGAAGTCGTTGGCGATGTGTGGGAGCCTTCGTCGGCGGAGCACCTTTTGGGCACGGACAATATTGGCCGCGATCTTCTCAGCCGTATGATCTTTGGCGGGCAGACGACGATCTTTATCGCCGCCTCAGCTACATTGCTGTCCTTTACCACCGGCTCAATCCTCGGGTTTGCGGCGGCGGTAACCGGCGGCTGGGTCGATCAGGCGCTGAGCCGGTTCATCGACCTCATCATCTCACTACCTACGCTGATCTTTGCGCTGGTTGTTCTGTCAGTGATGCCGGTGACGGTCCCTGTTCTGATCGTCCTGATGGGTCTTTTGGACAGCACTCGCGTCTTCCGCCTGGCCCGCGCCGTGGCTGTGGACATCAACGTAATGGACTATGTGGAGGCAGCGCGACTTCGCGGTGAAAAGGTCGGCTGGATCATCTTCCGCGAAATCCTGCCAAACGCCCTGTCGCCACTGGTCGCGGAAATGGGTCTGCGGTTCATCTTCATGGTCCTTTTTGTATCTACCCTTTCCTTCCTTGGCCTCGGCATCCAGCCGCCCGCCGCGGACTGGGGTGGGATCGTGAAGGAGAACAAGGATGGCATCGTCTATGGCATCCCGGCGGCACTGGTCCCGGCCATCGCGATTGCGACGCTGGCGATCTCGGTCAATCTGGTCGCTGACTGGGTTCTGAACCGGACGACGTCGCTGAAAGGGGGCCGGGGTGGCTGATATTCTACTGGACGTCACTGGCCTCAAGATTGAAGCGACGGCTTATCCGCCGGGCGAGCCGCCACAGGAAATCACGATTGTTGAGGACGTCTCTTTCGCCGTTGAAAAGGGCAAGGTGCTTGGCCTGATCGGCGAATCTGGCGCCGGGAAATCGACCATTGGCCTGTCTGCGATGGCCTATGGCCGTGGCGGCGTGCGGATCACGGGCGGCAAGATCAAAATCAACGGTCGGGATATCCGGGCGGATGGGACCGGCGGTTTGCGCAAATTACGCGGCGCTGAGGTCACCTATGTCGCCCAATCCGCCGCCGCCGCCTTCAACCCCGCCAAACGCCTGATGGAGCAAATTGTCGAAGCGACGCTGGCCCATGGCTGGCATTCGCGCAAAGAGGCTGAGGCGCGGGCGGTAGAATTGTTCCGCAAGCTGGGCCTGCCAGACCCGGACAATTTCGGATCACGTTTTCCGCATCAGGTGTCGGGCGGCCAGCTACAGCGCGCGATGACGGCGCTGGCGCTGTGCCCTGAACCTGATTTGGTGGTTTTTGACGAACCGACCACGGCGCTGGATGTGACTACGCAGATCGACGTGCTGGCGGCCATCAAAGACGCGATCCGTGATACGGGCGTCGCCGCGCTTTACATCACACATGACCTTGCGGTTGTGGCGCAAGTTAGCGACCACATCATGGTGCTGCGCCATGGCAAAATGGTTGAGTATGGCGAAACCGATCAGATCATTAACCGGCCTGCGATGGACTACACGCAGGCGCTGGTTTCAGTTCGGTCCATCGATCACGAAGAAAAGGCGCCGTCGCCTGATCCTATTCTGACGGTGGAAGGGGTCACCGCCCGTTACAAGAACGCTCCGCTGGATGTGCTGAAGAACGTGAACGTCGAAATTCACCCCGGCCAGACGCTGGCTGTGGTGGGGGAAAGCGGTTCCGGCAAGTCAACGCTTGCGCGCGTGATCACCGGCCTCTTGCCGCCAAGCGCGGGCAAGACGGTATTCGATGGGCGGACTTTGCCGCCATCGCTGCCAGAACGCACCAAGGAAGACTTGCGCGAATTGCAGATGATTTACCAGATGGCCGACGTTGCGATGAATCCGCGTCAGACGATCAGGACGATCATTGGTCGCCCGCTCGAGTTTTATTTTGGCCTGCGCGGGTCGGAAAAAACGCGCCGGGTGCAGGAACTGCTGGACGAGATTGAGCTTGGGAACGGCTTTATCGACCGCTACCCGGCAGAACTGTCAGGTGGTCAGAAGCAGCGCGTCTGCATCGCCCGCGCGTTGGCGGCAAAGCCGAAGCTGATCATCTGCGATGAAGTCACATCAGCGCTCGATCCGCTTGTCGCCGACGGCATCCTTAAGCTGCTGCTGGATCTGCAGAAACGGGAAGATGTCGCCTATCTGTTCATTACGCATGATTTGGCGACGGTGAAGGCCATCGCAGACAGCATCGCGGTGATGTTCCAGGGCGAGGTTGTTCGGTATGGCGCAAAATCGCAGGTCCTGAGCCCGCCTTTCGACGACTATACTGACCTGCTGCTATCGTCTGTGCCAGAGATGCGGCTTGGATGGTTGGAGGATGTCATCTCCACTCGCAAAATGGAAAGCGCCGGCAATTAGGGCGCATTCCCGCCGCCGGCGATTTCAATCAGCGTTTCGACGCGTTGATCTTCGCCAGCGCGTCTGACCCGGGGCACAGTTCTTCCTGCGGCAGGGCGTTCAGCGGTCGGTGCGAGGTATTGATGAGATCGTGTAGATCAACCTCGGCGTCGTCGTAATATAGGATGCCGGTCGCGACCTCATTTCGCTGCTTGTATTTTTCCAGCACTGGAAGGGCGTTCTTGGCGTCGGTCGGGTCATAGTCCTGGTCGAGCTTGCGCAGCAGCACCTCTGACCCATTGTGCATCGTTACCTCGGCGACCGTACCGGGTTCATAGTCGACCTTGATTTCCTTGCGGTTGGGCACAAGATCCAGCCGCCCGACAACCGCGTTGTGGTCGCGGACATATTCGTAAGATTTGGTCGACTTGGCGTGGTTGTTGAACGTCACGCAGGGCGAGATGATGTCGATGAAGGCAAAGCCGTGATAGTTGATCGCGGCCTTGATCAGCGGCACAACCTGCGCTTTGTCGCCGGAAAAGGCGCGGGCGACGAAACCGGCGCCAAGCTCAATCGCCAGGTTGCAGAGGTCGATGGCGTCAAACGGCGTGTCGATGCCGCGGCGGTTCTGGCTGATCTTGTCATTTGTTGCGGAAAACTGGCCCTTGGTCAGGCCGTAGGTGCCATTGTTCTCGCAGATATAGACCATGTTCAGCCGCCGTCGCACTGCGTGCACGAACTGCCCCATCCCGATGGAAGCAGTATCGCCATCGCCCGAGATGCCCATGTAAAGCAGCTCGCTATTGGCCAGGTTCGCCCCGGTGGTGACCGCAGGCATGCGCCCGTGGACAGAGTTGAAGCCATGGCTGCGGTTCAGGAAGTAGTTCGTGGTTTTTGACGAACAGCCAATCCCCGACATCTTGGCGACGCGGTGGGCGGGTAATTCCAGTTCAAAGCAGGCTTCGACGATTGCCGCCGTGACGCTGTCATGGCCGCATCCGGCGCAGAGGGTTGAAATCACCCCTTCATAATCGCGTCGGGTCAGCCCGGCGGAATTTGTCTTGGCGTTCGGATGGCGAAATTTCGGTTTGGCGATATGGGTCATGGATCAGCCCCTTATTCAGCAGGAATACGATCGGCGAGCGCGGCTTCGTAGCCGGGCATGCGCGCCAGTCGTTTCAGGATTTCATCGCGGACGAACTGCGCCGTCAGCGGCATCCCGTCCCAATTGGTGACAGCGATCAGCTTCTCAGGTGAAATCTCACCTTCAATAATCAAAAGCTGGCGCATCTGCGCGTCACGGTTCTGCTCGATGACAAAGATATGGTCATTCAGCGCGCAAAACTCCTTTACCTCATTGGCGAAGGGAAAGGCCCTGACACGCAAGTGATCAAAGGCGAGATTGTCCGCCGCGAGCAGGCTTTGCCCTTCCTCAACCGCCAGTGTGGTAGAACCAAAGTTAATAATCCCCAACCGAGTTTCAGGTCCTGCCGGATGCAGAACTGGCTTGGGAAGCGCGGCGGCGGCGGCGTTGATCTTGCGCTTGATCCGGCTCAGCGTTTCAGCGTGGACAAGGCCATCTTCGGTGTATGCCCCAGTGTCAGTGTGGGACGTGCCGCGGGTAAAATAGCTGCCCTTTTCAGGATGCGTGCCAGGATAGGTGCGATATGGGATGCCATCACCATCGACATCGCGGTAGCGGGCGAAGTCCATCGTATCCAGCATCTCTGCGTCCATGACCTTGCCGCGATCAAACTTGCGGTTATCATCCCAGTTTAGCTCATCCACCACCCAGTCGTTCATGCCGATGTCTAGATCTGACATCACAAACACGGGCGTCTGATAGCGTTCCGCTGCATCGAAGGCGTCGGCGGCCATTTCAAAGCATTCCTTCGGATCGCCAGGCAGCAGCATGATATGGCCGGTGTCGCCATGGCTGGCGTAAGCGCAGGCCAGCAGATCCGATTGTTGCGTCCTAGTCGGCATACCGGTCGATGGCCCGCCACGCTGGATGTCGAACAGGACCAACGGTATTTCCGCGAAATAAGCGAGGCCGATGAATTCTCCCATCAAGGAAATGCCCGGGCCAGATGTTGCGGTGAACGATCGTGCGCCGTTCCAGGCGGCGCCAATCGCCATGCCGACGGCGCTCAACTCATCCTCGGCCTGCACAATTGCAGCGTTCATCCGGCCCTTGTCGTCAATGCGCAGCTTGTCGGCGTGTTTCTCAAACCCCTCCACCAGCGAGGTTGAGGGCGTGATCGGATACCAGGACGCAACGGTTGCGCCGGCGAAAACGCATCCGATGCCAGCGGCTTCATTCCCCTGAATCATGATCTTGCCGTCGGTCTTGTCAGACGGGCGGGCGGCGCAGCGCAGTTTGGGTGCGCTGATTTCGACCATGTAATCGCGGCCCATATGCAGCGCTTTGACGTTTGGCGCGACCAGCTTTTCCTTGCCTTTGAACTGGTCAGCGAGGGCCGCCTCGATGACATCGCCATCAAGGTCGATCAAGTGGATTAGGGCGCCCAGATAGACCATGTTCTTGAACAACTGGCGCTGGCGTGGATTGGACCATTCGTCCGCGCACATCCGCGCGATGGGAATGCCGATGACCTGAATGTCTGCGCGCCCGAACTCACGCTCGCGGCTGCTGTCGTAGATCATTGCGCCGCCGGGCACGATTTCAGCAACGTCCTGCGCGTATGACTGTGGGTTCATCGCTACCATTATGTCGATACCCTCCCGCCGGGCGAGGTGTCCTGCATCTGACGCGCGGATTTCGTACCAGGTCGGCAAGCCCTGAATGTTCGAAGGAAATATGTTCTTCGCCGCAACGGGCACGCCCATGCGAAACAGCGCCTTGGCGCATAAAAGGTTGGCCGAAGCGGACCCCGACCCGTTCACATTGGCGAATTTCAGAACAAAATCATTATAGACGCGTTCAGGCTGCATCCGACGCCTCCTCAACCAACCCGGAATGGGTCTTGGCTTCGACATAGGTGAATTTCTGCATGTCCCAGGCGCCTGTCGGGCACCGTTCTGCACAGAGCGAGCAGTGAAGGCACATGTCTTCGTCCTTCACCATGACGCGGCCGGTGTTCAGTTCGCCCGAAACGTAAAGCGCCTGATGGGTGTTTTCCGCGGGTACGCGCAGAGCAGGCCGCAGCGCTTCTTCTTCTTCATTTTCGACGAAGTTGATGCAGTCTACCGGACAGATATCCATGCAGGCGTCGCATTCGATGCAAAGCTTGTCTTCGAACACCGTCTGGACGTCACAGTTCAGGCAGCGTTGAGCCTCTTCTAACGCGAGGCGTTCGTCATAGCCAAGCTCAACTTCCAGCGTCAGATCCTTCAACGCCCTTTCGTTGTCGACATGCGGCACCGCTTGCCGGTCCAGCAGGGACACGTCGTTATCGAACGACCATTCGTGGATCCCCATTTTCTGGCTGATCAGCGTTGTCATGGGCGGCGGGCGATTGATCAGTTCCTCGCCGCTGCAATGCAGGTCGATCGAGATTGCGGCCTGATGGCCATGCGCCACGGCCCAGATGATGTTTTCGGGCCCCCAGGCGGCGTCGCCGCCAAAGAAGACGCCAGGACGCGTCGACATGAAGGTGGTCTTGTCGACGACGGGCTGGTCCCACTCGTTGAAATCGATCCCGATGTCACGTTCAATCCAGGGGAATGCGTTCTCCTGACCAACCGCCATCAGAACGTCATCGCATTCGATGGTCACTTCCTCGCCGGTCGGGATCAGCTTGCGCCCGCCATCGGTGTATTCGGCGCGCATTTTTTCAAAGACAACACCCGTCAACCTTCCATTCTCAGTCAGGAATTCCTTGGGTGAATGGTTGTCGAGGATGGGTATGCCCTCCCGCTCAGCATCTTCGATTTCCCAATCAGACGCCTTCATATCCGCGCGGGGCGAACGCACGGTCACCGTGACGTTTTCTGCGCCCAGCCGCAGGGCGGTGCGGCAGCAATCCATCGCCGTGTTGCCGCCGCCGATGACTACGACGCTTTTGCCGATGGTGTCGACATGCTTGAACGCGACCGATTTGAGGAAGTCGATGCCAAGATAAAGGTTGTCAGCCGCCGCATCACGGCCCGTCACTTTAAGGTCTTTGCCGCGCGGCGCGCCTGTTCCGACAAAAACAGCGTCCCATCCGTCATCCAATACGGCTTTGAGCGATGTGATTTCTTCACCAAAACGGGTTTTCACCCCCATATCGAGAATGCGGTCGACCTCTTCATCCAGCACGTTGTCGGGCAGCCTGAAGGACGGGATGTTGAACCGCATCAGCCCACCACCGGTTGGCGTGCGCTCAATCAGCGTGACGTCATAGCCAAGCGGAACCAGATCACGCGCGACGGTCAACGAAGCGGGACCAGCGCCGATCAGCAGAACGCGCTTGCCGTTGCCGACCTCTGGCGCCTTGGGAATGATATGACTGACGTCATCGGCATAGTCCGCCGCAACGCGTTTCAACCGACAAATCGCAACTGGTTTTTCATCGACCCTTCCGCGTCGGCACGCAGGTTCACACGGTCGGTCGCATGTGCGGCCCAGAACGCCGGGGAAGACGTTGGATTCCCAGTTGATCAGGAAGGCTTCAGTATATCGCCGCTCTGCAATCAGGCGAATGTATTCGGGCACTGGCGTATGTGCCGGGCAAGCCCACTGGCAATCTACGACCTTATGAAAATAGGCCGGATCGCCCATGTCAGTTGGTTTCATGGCTACTCATTCCGCTCCACATGACTGAAGAAACGATGCGGCGAAAAAGCCTGCGACACAAATACCAATTTAGCTATGATTCATGTGTTTGGCGCAAATATGCGCATGACATTGGTGCACCTTGTTACGGCGCACCTGTGTGGTTGCGACTATCGCTTGTGGACCAGACCTTAAGCGCCTAGTCAAATATCCATGCCGGGCTTCATCCGGCGGCCTTTTGGGGGAGTCTTTGCGTGAAAATCACACCGTTCGGCGTCGAGATGTGGATGAATGAGTGGGAAACGAAGTGCGAGCTGAACCTCGCTGAGACATGCGTTGAAAGCCTGACCATTGATCAGCTCTTGCAGCTGTCCGGCAAGAACAGCGCTGACCTGTCTGAGATGTTGCCGATGAAGATGACCTACGGCGCCATCGAGGGGTCTGATCGCCTGCGCGACGCCATTGCCTCGCTATACCGCGATCAGTCGTGGGAAAATGTGATTGTCACACATGGCACGATTGGCGCGAATATGCTGGTTCACAAGGCGCTTGTGTCCGCGGGCGATCATGTCGTAGCCGTGACGCCAACCTACCAGCAGCATTACTCGATACCTGAAAGCATTGGTGCCGAGGTTCAGCAGCTTCACCTACGGGAGGAACACCAGTTCCTTCCAGATCTGGACGCCTTGCGCGGGATGGTCCGTGACAAAACCCGTTTGATCGCGCTGACCAACCCCAACAATCCAACTGGCGCCCTCATCGATCGCTCAATGTTGGAAGAGATTGCTGACATCGCCCGCAGCGTCGACGCCTACATCCTATGCGACGAAGTCTATCGCGGTACGGATCAGCACGGTGACGGCATGACCGACAGCATCGCTGACATCTACGAGAAAGGCGTCAGCACGGCTGGCATGTCCAAAGCCTATTCTCTCGCCGGTCTGCGTCTTGGGTGGGCTGCAGCGCCGGTTGATGTAATTGAGCAGATCATCATTCACCGCGACTACGACACGATTTCGGTCGGGGTGATTGATGACCATTTCGCTGCGCTTGCATTGGAAAACCGCGACAAGCTGCTTGCCCGCAGTCAGAAGATCACACGCGGCAATCTTTCAATCCTGTCCGATTGGGTTGAAGCGGAACCTCTGATCACCTGGGTGAAGCCGCGATCAGGTACGACAGCCTTGCTGAAATATGATCTGCCAATCCCGTCGCGCGACCTGTGTATCGACCTATTGGGCCAAACCGGGGTCATGTTTACACCCGGCTCGGCCCTGGGCGTCGAAGGGTATGTGCGGATCGGTTACGCCAACGGGCCGGAGATACTGAAAGCAGGCCTGGCGCGGGTGTCAGCTTACCTGGCTGGGAAATCCAATGCCTGACCGTTGAGCAATAATTGCGCAGCATCAGAGCGCTTCTTTGAATACCTGATCAGGCAGACGGCCGATATTATGAGAGTGCATTGACCTCGTTGCATTTGCAACGATATAAAACATCCAAGCTTTGCAAGGATGTTGTGATGAACAAGCAAACCGATTCTGACGGCTTTGTCGCGCATGACAGCCGCTATGGCGTCACCCCTGGTTATATGCCCGGCTTTGGCAATGATTTTGAGACTGAGGCGCTGCCCGGCGCCATCCCTCAGGGCCGCAATTCCCCGCAGCGGGTGAATTATGGCCTCTACGCCGAACAACTGTCGGGCTCTCCGTTTACGGCTCCGAACGCGACGCTGGAGCGGTCGTGGATGTATCGTATCCGGCCATCGGTAAAGCACACATCCCGCTTCACCAAGGTCGACATGCCGTACTGGAAATCAGCGCCGAACGTGGTGAAGGATGTTATCTCGCTCGGCCAGTACCGGTGGGATCCGACGCCGTTTCCCGAAGAAAAGCTGACCTTTGTCACAGGCATGCGGACCATCACCACTGCGGGCGACGTCTATACGCAGGTTGGCATGGCCTCCCACGTTTATCTCGCCAACGAAGATATGGTGGACGACTATTTCTATTCTGCTGATAGCGAACTTTTGGTCGTGCCGCAGCATGGCCGGCTCGCCATCTTTACCGAATTTGGCAAGATCGACCTTGAGCCTTTAGAAATCTGCATCCTGCCCCGCGGCATGGCCTTCAAGGTCACCCTGCCGGATGGAGAGGCGCGAGGATTCATCTGTGAGAATTACGGTGCGAAGTTCACGCTACCGGGCCGTGGGCCCATCGGCGCCAACTGCCTGGCCAACCCGCGCGACTTCAAAACGCCGGTCGCCGCGTTTGAGGAAAAGGAAACGCTTTGCCGCGTCACGGTGAAATGGTGCGGCGAATTTCATACCTGCGAGATTGGCCATTCGCCACTGGATGTCGTTGCCTGGCACGGCAACTACGCGCCTTACAAATACGATCTCAGAACCTACGCCGCGGTTGGGTCGATTACGTTCGACCACCCAGATCCATCAATCTTTACCGTGCTGACGGCGCCAACGGCCGAAGAAGGCACGGCAAACATTGATTTCGTCATCTTCCCCGAACGCTGGTTGCCGCAAGAAGATACGTTCCGCCCGCCCTGGTACCACAAGAACATCATGTCCGAGCTGATGGGCAACATTTACGGCCAGTACGACGCGAAACCGCAGGGCTTTGCGCCCGGTGGGATCAGTCTTCACAACTGCATGCTGCCGCATGGTCCCGACAACAATGCGTTCGAAAAGGCCACGACCGACAGCTGGGATCCGATCAAGCTGAAGAACACGATGAGCTTCATGTTCGAAACCCGCTTCCCACAGCAACTGACCGAGTTCGCGGCAAAAGAAGCGCCGATCCAGGACGGTTACATCGACTGCTGGGACGGGCTTGAGAAAAAGTTCGATGGAACGCCGGGCTTGAAATAAGGCCAATGACATTTGTGCTGGCGCCGCCATGATTTCCGGTGGCGCCAGCGCTATCCTTGCACAGAGACACTGAACAGAAGGCGACCACCATGCCCTTGATCCCCTCACGAATTGCTGCGGCCAACGATCCGGCGTCGCCCTTTCCGCTGAACAACCTGCCTTTCGGTGTTTTCTCGGTTGGGGAAGACGCCCCGCGCTGCTGTACCGCGCTGGGTGATCAGGTCGTTGATCTGAGCGTGCTGGAAGGCGCAGGTCTGATCGACGCTGGCGCAGGCCGTCCGATCTTTGTGCAGCCAGCGCTGAACGACTTTATGGAGCAGGGCGCAGACGCCTGGGCCGCAATTCGCAGCCAGCTTCAGGCCTTGTTCACGGAGGGCGCAGACACGGCGATCCCTGATGGCGCGCAGGTTTCCATGCCAAGTGCGGCGATGCACATGCCCTTTGCTGTAAGCGAGTACACGGATTTCTACGCGGGCCGTCAGCACGCGACCAATGTGGGCACCATGTTCCGCGGTCCGGAAAACGCGCTGCCCCCGAACTGGCTGCACATTCCCATTGGATATAATGGCCGCGCGTCTTCGGTTGTTGTGTCCGGCACGGATGTGCGCCGCCCCTGGGGGCAGGTGAAGGGGCCGGACATGGATGCGCCCGTGTTCAAGCCGTCCGCTAGGATGGATATCGAGCTTGAGATGGGCGCCGTCATCGGTACGCCCTCCACCCTCGGGCAGCCGGTGACGGTGCAGGAAGCTGACGAAATGATCTTTGGCTATGTGCTGCTGAACGACTGGTCGGCGCGCGATATCCAGCCTTGGGAATACCAGCCGCTTGGCCCGTTTCAGGCCAAGGCGATGGCGACCACGATTTCGCCATGGGTTGTCAGCAAAGCGGCGTTGGAGCCGTTTCGCTGTGACACCCCTGATCGGGAAAAGCCGCTGCTCCCCTACCTCGCAGAGCCGGGTCCAATGCTCTACAGCATCGAGCTTGAGGTTGGCCTGACGCCTGAAGGCGGATCGGAAACGATCGTCAGCCGCACCAACTATAGCGAGATGTACTATTCCGCCGCGCAGCAATGTGCGCACCACACGACATCGGGTTGCGCGATGAACACGGGTGATCTGCTGGGATCCGGCACCATCTCTGGCCCCGAAAAGACCAGCTATGGCTCCATGCTGGAAATGAGCTGGGGTGGGAAAGAGCCGTTCACGCTGGATGGCGGCGAAACCCGCAGTTTCATCGAAGACAACGACACGCTGACGCTGCGTGGCGCAGCCATGGGTGACGGTTACACGATCGGATTTGGGTCATGCGTCGGCAAGGTGACGCCTGCACTGGACGATCCGTACAAACGATAAGGTCCAAGGGACGAAGGGAAGAAACACATGGCGAAAGCATTCGCATCCCAAGGGGATATGGAGGAGAAGAAAATCTCCTTCACCGAGATCGGCAAAGACCTCTGGGCGTTCACTGCTGAAGGTGATCCGAACACTGGCGTGATTATTGGCGACGATTCAGTGATGATTGTTGAGGCGCAGGCGACCCCCCGCCTCGCACGCATGGTGATAGAAAAGGTCCGTGAAGTCACCGATAAGCCGATCAGCCACCTGATGCTGACCCACTATCACGCTGTCCGCGTGCTGGGCGCGTCTGCCTATGGCGCGGATCAGATCATCATGTCTGAAGCTGCTCGCGGGATGGTCGAAGAACGCGGTCAGGAAGACTGGGACAGTGAGTTTCAGCGCTTTCCCCGCCTCTTTCAGGGCCACAAAGAAATTCCTGGCCTGACTTATCCGACCACGACATTCTCGGAGAACATGACCGTCTACCTCGGTAAGCGGAAGGTCGAAATCAAGCATGTCGGCCGCGCCCACACGGCGGGAGACGCGCTGGTCTGGGTGCCGGATGAAGAGGTGATGTTCTCAGGCGACATCGTTGAATACAAATCCGCCTGCTATTGCGGCGACGGGTATTTCGGAGAATGGGGCCAAACGTTGGACGCGATCAAGTCCTTCGATCCCAAAGCTATCGCGCCGGGCCGCGGCGATGCGCTGGTCGGCGTCGACATGGTCGATGCAGCGTTGGAAAGCACACGCGATTTCGTCGACAGCACCTATGCGCCGGTGGCGCGGGTCGCAGCCAAGGGCGGCACGATGAAAGACGCCTGGGACGCCTGCCGCGATAGCTGCGACGCGAAGTTCAAGGACTACGCCATCTACGAGCATTGCCTGCCTTTCAATGTCGCCCGCGCCTATGACGAGGCGCGCGGCATCGCCCATCCGCGGATCTGGACCGATCAGCGCGATATTGAGATGTGGGAGCAGTTGCAAAGCTAATGGCGGAAGAGGCGGACATCAAAGCGCTGTTCCATCGCTATATGCAGATGTGGAATGCACGGGATTTTTCCGGGATGGCCGCGCTTTTTACTGAACCAACGGTCTCAATCGGGCCCGATTGGCCTACAGTCATCGCAGACAACAGCGCTAGGCCGGAGTCTCTGGAAACTCGATTTGAGCGGTTGGAGACAGAAGGCTTCGATCACACTGAAATCGAGGCTGTCGATGTTCAGCTCGCTGACGAGAACACTGCGACGGCCTATCTGCGAAGCGTCCGCCGGCTAAGGCGCGATGGGTCGCCGATCGATGAACTGGATGCGCTCTACATTCTCAGCCGGATTGACGGTGATTGGAGATTGAGTGTTGCGATGGCTGGCGCGCCGGGTTGGCGTGATGGCGGAGCATGAAGGGAAACTACAATGGTAGATGTCCGATACGAAACCGCCTTTCGCCTCTACCCTTATGAACGGGTCGCAGCGCAGGACCGGGTGCAGCGCCATCAGGTCGTGATCGTTGGTGGTGGGCCGATTGGTATGGCGATGGCGCTCGACCTCGGCCTGAAGGGTGTCGAGGCGGTGGTGCTGGATGACCATGACGGCGTGGGCGTCGGATCCCGCGCCATCTGCTTCGCCAAGCGGACGCTGGAAATCGCCGACCGGCTTGGCTGCGCGGACCCGATGGTGGACAAGGGCGTCGTCTGGAACCTTGGCAAGGTCTATCGGGAAGAACGTCAGATCTATGACTTCAACCTCCTCCCCGAAGACGGCCACAAGCGGCCCGCCTTCATCAACCTCCAGCAGCCTTATTTCGAAAAGTTCGTGGTGGAGCGCATTCGCGAGGCGCAGGATGAAGGCGCCCCGATCGAAATCCGCGGCAAGAACAAGGTCGACAGCATTGAAACGCATGACGACCACGTCACGCTGAGTGTCGACACCCCCGACGGTCCGTATACGCTGGAGGCGGACTATCTGATCGCCTGCGACGGTGCCCGTTCGCCGATCCGCGAAATGATGGGTCTGGGTTTCGAAGGCCGCATCTTTCAGGACAACTTCCTGATCGCCGACGTCATCATGGAGTCAGACAAATTTCCCACCGAGCGGCGGTTCTGGTTCGACCCGCCCTTCAACCCCGGCCAGTCGGTGCTGCTGCACAAGCAGCCGGACAATGTCTGGCGCATCGATTTTCAGTTGGGCTGGGACATCGACCGCGAAAAAGAACTGAAGGACGAAAACGTCCGCGCCCGCGTCGATGCGATGCTTGGACCGGATGTGGTGTACGAACTGGAGTGGACATCGATCTACACCTTCCAGTGCTGCTCGATGGATGAATACCGCCATGGCCGCGTTTTCTTTGCCGGGGATAGCGCGCATCAGGTGTCGCCGTTTGGGGCGCGCGGTTGTAATGGCGGGATGCAGGACGTCGATAATCTCAGCTGGAAGCTGGCCGCCGTAATCAAGGGTGAGGCGGGCGACAGGTTGCTGGACACGTATCACAGTGAAAGAAAGCATGGGGCGGATGAGAATATCCTTAATTCATCCCGCGCCACCGACTTCCTGACCCCAAAGTCCGAGGTCAGCAAAATGTTCCGCGATGCGGTTCTGGACCTGGCTGAAAAGGCGCCCTTCGCCCGCGCCCATGTCAATTCGGGGCGGCTCTCGATGCCCTGCACCTACGATGGATCCGGTCTGAATGGCCCGGACGTGGATGCGTTGCCAGCCAAGCTTCGCCCCGGGTCGCCCGTCCAGGATGCGCCGGTGGATGGCGGCTGGTTGATCGACCGGCTGGGCGGCTGGTTCCAGGTGCTGGCGATCAACTGCGCAGCGCCCGCTGTGGAAGGCGCGGAAGGGCTTGAGCTGACCACGACCAACGCGCCGGAACTTGCCACCCGCTATCTGGGCGAGGCGGGGCAGGCGATCTATCTGCTGCGCCCCGATCAGCACGTCGCAGCCCGGTGGATCGAGGCGACGACAGATGACGTTGCCACCGCCATGACGACAGCGATGGGGGGCTGATCATGGCGCTGATCACGACACCCAACATTCCCGATCCAGACGGCTTTTACGCAGATCTGATCGCGCTGCACGAAGGACTGGACGAAGTGGACAGCCATTCGCTGAACGCACGCCTTGTTCTGATCCTGGCCAATCATATCGGTGATCGGGACACGCTGGCGGCGGCGCTTGATCTTGCGAAAATGGCGTGACGAATTTTTGCACTTTGGGGGCTTAGATGGCGCGCGCAATCGCAGAGATGTTGGAGGACCGGGCGCGGCTGCTCGGCCCGAATGTTTCGACCTTCTATGACGAACCGGTGCATTTCGTGCGCGGTGACGGGGTCTGGTTGTTCGACCCGGACGGACGCAGATACCTAGATTGCTACAATAACGTGCCGCATGTCGGCCATTGCAATCCCCGCGTCGTCGAAGCGATCCGCAGTCAGGCTGGCGCCCTGAATACTCACACCCGGTACCTGCATGACGGTATTCTCAACTATGTCGACCGGCTGACGGCGACGACTGCGCCTTCGCTGAACACGGCGGTCCTGACCTGCACAGGGTCCGAGGCGAACGATATCGCCCTGCGTATGGCCGAAGGCGTCACTGGCAGACGAGGCGTTATAGCAACGGACGCGACATACCACGGCAACACCTCGCTGGTCAGCCAGCTGAGCCAGTCGAACGCGCCAACCGTCGGTTTTGGGTTGGAACAGTTTTTCCGCTTTGTCGAAGCGCCTGACAGTTATCGCAACCCCGATCCCGACGGTCAGCTTTTTGCTGCATCCGTCGCCCGCCAGATCGAGGTGCTGAATGCAGATGGCACAGGTTTCGCAGCTTTGTTGGTCTGCCCGTACTTCCTGAACGAAGGCTTTCCGGATCATCCGGACGGCTGGTTGAAACCCACGGCGGAAATCGTGCGCGCTGCGGGCGGTCTTTTGATCTGTGACGAGGTGCAATCCGGCTTTGGCCGCACTGGCATGCATTTCTGGGCGCATGAAAAGATGGGCGTCGTTCCCGACATCATGACCCTTGGCAAGCCGATGGCCAATGGTCACCCGGTCGGGGGCGTGGTGACCAGCGCTGATATCATGGGTGTTTTTCGTCAGGGGTATCGGTACTTCAATACATTTGGCGGCAACCCGGTGTCCTGCGCCGCTGCAATGGCAGTCTTGGACGAACTGGACGAGGCTGACCTAATCGAAAACGCCTGCGTCACCGGCGACTACGCGCGCCAGCGTCTGACTGCGCTGAAGGATCGCCATGAGGTGATTGGCGATGTTCGCGGGTCTGGCCTGATCTTTGGCGCTGAACTGGTCAGCGACCCCGTCGCAAAGACACCCGCCAGCGACCTGACTGACCGGGTAATCAACGAAATGCGCCAGCGCAACGTCATCCTGTCCAAGTTGGGCCGTCACAAAAACACGCTGAAGATCCGCCCACCGATGCCGTTCTCAACCGAAAACGCCGATCTCCTGTTCGATACGCTTGACGCAGTGCTGTCCGACCTCACCGCTGCGGGATGACCGATCAGATCGTCAAACAGGCGCTGGCGCTTTGGGATATGGAGGATGCCGCGCATCGTCTGGTCGCTGCGCGGGAAAACGCCGTTTACGAGGTTGTCATGGGCACGCGGCGCGCGGCCTTGCGGCTGCACCGTCTCGGATACCGCACCGACGCTGAACTGCGGTCAGAACTTGACTGGATGGCCGCAGTCGCCGCCGAAGGGCTGTCCACGCCTGCGCCGATCCCGACATCGCAGGGCGATCTTCTGCGCCATATTGGCGACCGACAGGTCGACATGCTGACCTGGCTGGATGGTGATGTTCTATTTGATGTTCTTGCGGCTTCAGACCGTACCGCGCGGCGATGTCTGTTCCGCCAGCTTGGCCATGATATGGCGCGGCTGCACATCATTTCCGACACGTGGACGCCGCCGAATGGCTTTGTCCGCGCCAAATGGGATCGCGATGGCCTGCTGGGCGAGGCACCGCTATGGAACAGGTTCTGGGAATGTCCTGCCTGCGGGGCTGAAGACACGGCCCTGTTCTGCGCCTTTCGACGACAAGCCCTGGATCGTCTGGCCGATATCCGCCCCACCTTGGATTACGGTTTGATCCATGCTGATTTGGTGCCAGCCAATGTGTTGGTCGACGGCGATACGCTGCGTCTGATCGACTATGACGATGGCGGGTACGGATTTCGCCTGTTCGACATCGCGACAGCGCTGCTAAAACTTCGAACGGCAGCGGATTACCCTGCCCTGCACGATGCGCTGATCGAAGGATATCAGGCCGTCAGGCCGCTGGATTTGGCTGAGCTGAACCTATTTATTGCCCTACGCGCCGCGACCTATGTCGGATGGAACATCGCCCGCGCAGCGGAACCTGGCGCAACGGAGCGAAATGACCGGTTTCTAACAGATCTGCGCGTGCAGGCCCGGATTTGGATGGACGAATAGGGCGCGTCGCCCAGATAATCGCCCGACGCCACCTGGCGCGAAATTGGCTTTGATCTGCGCAGTTTTTGAAGCAACCGGTTCGCTGAACGCCCGCATCATTCGGATCCTGGCCACCCAATTCGGCGAGCGAGAGATGCTGGCGATTGTACTGGCTGGCAAGATGTGAAACCTGCATGGCTTCACGCATGAAATCAAACATAACACTATGAAAATAATATGTTTTAATTATTTGTTAACCTCTTTTATCTGTTTGATCCTTGATACGAAATGATCTGTCGTGAAACGTCCTCCCCCACGTCGCGCGATGGTGTAATTGACTCTGCCCCGCCAAATCAACACGCTGCCACCGAAGGTTTTAGATGCCACCAACCGAAAGGGGAGGAAGACGATCATGTTCGATCACATCGGCCAGATTGCAGCCGCCGCCGCAACGAAGTTTTCGGACAAAGAAGCGCTGGTGTTCGAAGGCCGTTCCTTCACTTTCAGCGATCTGAACAGCCTGATCGAAGACGCCGCTGGCGGGCTGCACGATCTGGCGGTCAAACCCGGCGACATTGTTACGCTCTACGCCGCGAATTCCTGGGAATGGATCGTTAGCTACTACGCCATTGCCCGGCTGGGCGCCGTCATTAATCCAGTCAACACGATGCTGACGCCTGACGAGATTGAATATGTCGTCAAGGATTGCGGCGCGACGGCGATCATCGCTTCATCTGACAAGGTTGCGGCGATCATGGGCGTCAAGGATATCTCTGACGTGAAATCCATCATCTCACTCGGCGATGCGCCAGAAGGCGCCGTTTCATTCAACGCCATGCTTGCGGCCAAAATCCCGCCCCCGCCGATGGTGGATGTTGCGCCCACCGCCCTGTCGACCATTGGCTACACATCAGGCACCACCGGCAGGCCCAAGGGCGCGATGCAGTCGCACAAGGCGGTGATTGTTAATGGCGCAATGACCAGCCAGATGCAGATGCGCGGGGCGGACGATTGCGTGGTCAGCGCGCTGCCTTGCCCGCATGTCTACGCCAATGTGATCATGATGGGCATGATGCTGTATGGGACCAAACTGGTTTTGCACCGCACATTCGATCCCGCCGCCGCCTTTGCCGACATTGCGGCGCACAAGGCGACGATCTTTGATGGCGTGCCAGCCATGTACATGTTCATGCTGAATGCGCCAGAGGTTGAAACGACTGATCTTTCCAGCCTGCGCCGCTGCTATGTCGGTGGCCAGACCATGCCGGTGGCGACCATGGAGGCGGTGGAGGCTGCGTTCCAAGTCCCACTGATCGAATTGTGGGGGATGACCGAGATCGCCGGTCTGGGCTCAACCCATCCACTGTATGGGTCGAACAAGCATGGCTCCATTGGCTGTGCGCTGCCGTATTGTGAGCTGAAGATTGCGCACGTCGACGACACCAACCAGACGATGCCACGCGGTGAGGTGGGCGAATTGATGGTGCGCGGTCCAATCGTGATGATGGGCTATTACGGCGACGAGGCGAAAACGCGTGAGACGTTGGAACCCGATGGATGGCTTCATACAGGTGATCTGGGCACGATGGACGAAGACGGCTGTGTCTGCATCGTCGATCGCAAGAAGGACATGATCCTGACCGGTGGATACAATGTCTATCCCGCCGAGATCGAACGTGTTCTCGCCGCACATCCCGCCGTTGCGCTGGCGGCGGTTGGCAAGCTGCCTGACGAAATGAAGGGTGAAATTGCTAAGGCCTATGTTGTGTTGAAAACCGGCGTCGAGGCGACCGAGGCGGAGATGATCGCCCACTGCCGCGAAACCCTGGCCGCTTATAAATGCCCCCGCGCTGTTCGGTTCGTGGACGATGTGCCAAAGACCAGCACTGGCAAGATCATGCGACGGGAACTGAATACGCTGGACCCTTAGGCCCACGCGACCTGCAAGGACCGACATTAAAGGGACATCAGTGCCGCAATACCCGGACGCCAAGTCGCCAGCGGGCGCGGATATTCGGTTCATCATGGACGGGGCAACCGGCAACATGATCCACAGCACCGTGCCGCCGGGCCAGATTAACCGGGCCACCATCCACGCAACGTTCAGCGAGTTCTGGCATGTGCTGGAAGGCGAAGGTGAGATTTGGCGGCGCGACAACCAGGAAGAACGGATCACGCGGCTGGCGCCCGGCGTATCCATCGACATTCCCGTCGGAACCGCCTTTCAGTACCGCAATTTGGGTGATGCGCCGCTGAAGTTCATCTGCATTTCAATGCCGCCCTGGCCGGGTGATCACGAGGCGGCGCATCTGGAAGGCGTCTGGGCGCCAACGATAGGTCAGGACTAGGCCCGGCAGCCGGCGACGAAAAGCAAGCCTGCAAAAACTGCTTTGCGCGCGCCCATGTTCTGTGCCAAACGGGCGTTGAGCTTAGCGGTGATGGCGTCGCCGGGAAGTATGACTTCCGCTCATTCACCATCCTGAACGCCGGGACTTTCAATCGGGAGATTGGAGTCCGCTCCGACCTCCCACACTTTTGGAGGTCACGATGACACAACAAAATCTGAAAACTCAGCCGGTATCCCGGCCTGACTTCTTTTCGTTCCAGAACGGTGCGAAAGCGCCGCTTCCCTTTAGCCGCGCTGAATATGACCGGCGGTTGGCGGGCCTGCGCGCGATCATGGCTGAGACGGGGGTAGAGGCGGCGATCCTTACCTCTATGCAAGGCGTCGCGTATTATTCCGGGTTCCTCTACTGCGCCTTTGGTCGGCCCTACGCCTGCGTCGTCACGCAAGATCGGTCAGTTACGGTTTCAGCAAATATCGATGGCGGTCAGCCCTGGCGGCGCAGTGCGGACGAAAACGTCGTCTACACCGACTGGCGGCGGGACAATTACTGGCGCGCCGTGCGCGATATCGTTGGCAAGGTCCGCCGGGTGGGGATCGAGGGTGATCATCTGACCCTGGCGCAAAGCCGCAAGCTGTTTGAATTTCTAGGTGCGGAAGGCGTCGATATCGCCCCGGCGACGATGACCCAGCGGATGGTGAAGTCAGACGAAGAGATCGCCTTGATCCGCGAAGGCGCGCGCATCGCCGATGTTGGCGGCGTGGCAGTACGCGATGCGATCAGGGTAGGCGTTCGCGAAATCGACGTCGCCATGGCGGGCCGGGACGCGATGGAGGCTGAGATCGCCGCCAGCCATCCCGACAGCGAACTGCGTGACAGCTGGGTCTGGTTCCAGTCCGGGCTGAATACAGACGGTGCCCACAACCCGGTGACAACTCGCCGGTTGGAGGTGGGCGATATCCTCAGCCTCAACACATTTCCGATGATATCCGGTTACTACACAGCGTTGGAGCGGACGCTTTTTGTAGGTGAACCCGACACCGCCTCGCTGGCGATCTGGGAGGCGAATGTCGGTGCCCACAAATTGGGGCTGAGCCTGATCCGCGAAGGCGCGACCTGCGATGGCGTCTGCGCTGAGATCAACGAGTTCTTCGCCACCCGCGATCTGCTGCAATACCGGTCCTTCGGCTACGGCCATTCGTTTGGCGTGCTGTCGCATTACTATGGCCGCGAAGCGGGGCTGGAGCTGCGCGAAGATATCGACACTGAACTGACCAGAGGCATGGTCGTGTCGATGGAGCCGATGCTGACCCTGCCCGAAGGCGCACCGGGCGTGGGCGGATACCGGGAACATGACATTGTCGTTCTGGGCGATGACGGGCCGGAGAACATCACCGGCTTCCCCTATGGGCCGGAACACAACATCGTCGGCGCCTGAGATCGGACCAACCAAAGAAAAACGCCGCCCTGGTGGAGGGCGGCGTTCGTGTCTTTGCAAAATGGCGGGCAGTTAGCCGACCAGACCGCCATCGTCGCGGGTCACGGCGATGACCGCAGATCGGGGCAGTTTGCCGTCGGGCCACTGGCTGTCGCCTCGCTCGCCCGGGTGCTGGATGCCGACATACATAATCTTGCGGTCCGCCGACCAACACAGCCCGGTCACCTCACATTCCTTTGGCCCAACCAGGAAGCGCCGGATTTCGCCAGTGGCGGGATCAGCCGCCAGCATCTGGTTGTTCCCCTGACCGGCAAAGTCGCCTTCGTTCGAATACTTGCCGTCTGTCTGGATCCACAGAAGACCCGTATCGTCGAACGCCAGACCATCGGGCGAGTTGAACATGTTGCCTTCGTTCACGTTGGCTGAACCCGCTTTCGCATCGGTGTGCACGGTCGGGTTGCCAGCCATGACGAACAGATCCCAATCGAACGCATCAGCGGTGTGGTCGCCATCTGCTGGGCACCAGCGGACAATCTGACCGTACTTGTTGGCCTCACGCGGGTTGGGGCCGCCAACAACCTGTTCGTCGCCGCCCCGGTTGGTTTTGACGCCGCGGTTCTTGTTGTTGGTCAGGGCGCAGTAAACTTCGGCCTTGTTGGGGTTCGCCGTGACCCATTCCGGACGGTCCATCGTCGTTGCGCCGACGGTGGAGGCGCCGATGCGGGTGTGGATGCACACCTCAGCCTGGGTCGCCATGCCGGTGGTTGCGGGCGACAGCTCCATCCATTTGCCGGTACCGTCATTTTCGAACTTGGCCGCGTAAAGCGTGCCGTTTTCCATCAGATCGTCCGTATCGGCCCCCGGCGCGTAGACGCCGTTCGAGATATAGCGATACAGGAATTCACCCCGTTCATCGTCGCCCATGTAGATCACGACGCGGCCGTCATTGTTGATGACGACTTCGGCGTTCTCATGCTTGAAACGGCCCAGCGCGGTGCGCTTCTTGGGGGTCGAGGTTGGATCGGCTGGATCAATTTCAACGACATAACCGTTCCGGTTCGGCTCATTCGGGTGCTTTGAGACGTCGAACCGTTCGTCCGTCTTCGCCCAGCCGTATCCCCAGTCCTTCGATGACACGCCATAGCGGGCCAATTCCGGCGACACTTCGTGCGCTTCGTCCGCAGCGGAATAGTAGCCGTTAAAGTTCTCTTCACAGGCCAGATACGTGCCCCAGGGGGTGGAGCCAGAACCACAGTTGTTCCATGTGCCCAGCGAGGATGTCCCGGCCGCGTCCGCCGCCGTTTTCATTAGGTCGTGACCAGCTGCGGGGCCGGTGATCGCCATTGGCGTATCCGGCGTGATCCGGCGGTTGTATTTGCTGTCCTTGACGATCGACATGCCGTCGACCTCAACAACGGTGACGCCGTGGGCCATCTTGCCTTTGTTGACGTCGTCGTCCGATGCAGGCGCGCCATCGGGCCACAGAATGCGGCGGTTGGTGTATTCGTTGTTAACGACAAGAATGGTTTTGTCGCCGTCCTCGAAAATCTCCATCCCATCGATGTTGTCGCCAAACGTAACGGCCTGGGTAGTGGCGGTGCCGCGGGTTTTGTGATCAAATTCTGGTCCGCCCGAGGTCATCGGATCACCCCAGCGCACCACGATTTTGGATGAAAAGCCTGGCGGCAGCGTAATGTCGTCGACCGCGTTCGTGGCGATCGCATCGAAGGCGAACCGGCTGGAATGGGCTGCAGCCTGCGCTTTCGGTGCCAGTGCGCCACCCACCATTGCGACGCCGCCAAAGGCCAGAACGCCGCTGAGGAAGCCGCGGCGGTTAAGTGCCTGTTCCACAACATCGTCAAACTCGCAGCCATCGGGGCGCGGGTTCACCATTTCATCGAAATCGTCGAAGGAAATTTCCTCGGTCACGTGATCTTTCATCATCGTTTCCCTGGGTGATTGCAGTCATGGGCCGAATAGTGAGGTGGCCTCTTTCGACCGGATAACACTGCCACATTACAGGGATGTGATGCTCAGCACACATCACCCAGGCCAGGACGCGAAGACTTGACGCGGCGTCCAACCTGTCGCATCGCAGCTTTCGCGCCGATAAACGGCTCTGCGCCCTGCTGGCGACAAGGATGACGGGTGGACCGTAGCACAACCTCAGGATTATTCACGGATTCGGAATTCGTTAAGATCTGGATTGTTGGCCTGTTCACTGGCGTGGTTCGCTGGCTGGAGCTTTTGGCCTTTGGAATCTACGCCTATGACGTGACCAGCTCGCCCGCTTTGGTTGCTTTGCTGGTCGTTCTTCGCTTTCTGCCACTGGCGCTGTTCGGTGTTTTCCTTGGCGCGCTGTCCGATCTTTTCAGCCCGCGCAAACTGATGATCGGGGGGCTGTTCATTGTCATGGCGACATCGGCGGCGCTGTTGGCGTTATTCCTGGCGGACCGCGCCGAATACTGGCACGTGGCGGTGGCGGCGTTCATTTCCGGGTCATTCTGGGCCAGCGATTTTCCATTCCGCCGCAAGATGATCGGCGACCGGGTGCGCCCTGATTTGTTGGCGCAGTCCATGGCCGCCGACAACGCAACATCAAACGGCACGCGCGCGCTGGGCCCGCTGATCGGCGGAGCGATGTATCAGTATCTGGGCCTCGACGGCATATTCGCACTGGGCGCGGCGCTTTATGCGCTTTCGATCCTCGTCTCGCTGACGATCCAGCCCACCGCGATCACCCGTGTCGCTGATGTTGGCTGGGCCCGTCTGACCGCGCCCCTGATCGGGTCGTGGGAGGCAGCGCGCTACGCCGCCCAAAACCGCGATGTCGGTATTATTCTGCTGGTGACTGTGGTCTTCAACATTTGGGGGTTTCCCTACCTCGCGATGATCCCGGTGATCGGCAAGGATGAACTGGGGCTCGACCCCTCGCTGGTCGGTGCAATCACGGCGCTGGAGGGGCTTTTCGCCCTGTTTGGCGCACTTATCCTGGCGCGCATCACGCCGAAACGATTGTATCGCCCGCTCTATATCGGTGGGGTCGGTATGTTGTTTGTCTTCATCATCCTGATCGGCTGGATCAGCGGTGCCTGGATGTTGGCGCTGGGCCTGTCGGTTGGCGGGTTCTGCACAGCGGGTTTCGCGATAATGCAATCAACGCTGATCTATTCGGTCGCACCGGATGCGATGCGCGGGCGGTTTCTGGGGCTGATGACCATCGCAATCGGATCAGGCGTGATTGGGTTCGCCAATATCGGCCTGACGGCGGAACTGGTCAGCGCGTCGGATGCGCTGATCATCATTGGCTTGCAGGGTCTGATCCCGATCATTGCGCTGGCGTGGTGGTGGCGGGAACTGTAGCCGGAGAAAGCGCGCTGAGGCGCCGGACAGGGCCCGAGAAGATAAACGGACATTAGAAGATAAAGTCATCCTCATCGATGCGGCCGCGCCGTTCATCAAGGATCAGAATTTCCACGTCGCCAAACGTCACCAGGATATCTGGTCCAGTATCGAAGATGCTGAGATCGTCGAACCCTGCTGCGCCTGTTTCAATGCAAATACGGTCTTTATCGTTCTTGAAGTCCGTAATGACATTCGCTCCATGGCCGAGCCGGAAGGTAAAGATATCGTCGCCCGCGCCGCCCGACATGATGTCATTGCCGAAGTCGCCCGAAATCACGTCGGCACCGCCATTGCCGGCCAGCAGGTCGTCGCCTGCCCCGCCCTTGACGATATCATCGCCTTCGCCGCTCGACACCTGATCATTGCCCGCCTGACCATTGACAAGGTCGGCGCCAGCGCCGCCGTCCAATATGTCGTTCTGGCCACCGCCGAGCACCTTGTCTCCGCCTGCGCCGCCTAATCCGGTATCTGCGCCACCGCCGCCTTCGAGCAAGTCGTTCCCGCCGCCGCCAATGACCTCATCGCGCCCACCGCCGCTTGAACCGACGCCATCGCCCGGGCTAAAGCGCAGGACGTCATTGCCGCCGCCGCCAAACAATTCATCGGCCCCGACGCCGCCTTTCAGCGTGTCGCAGCCCTGATCGCCAAGCAGCTGGTCATCGCCATCGCCGCCTTCGATAAGGTCGCCATCGCCGCCGCCTTGCAGGATGTCGTCGCCATCGCCGCCAAAAAGATGGTCGCTGTCGTCGCCGCCGCTGAGATGATCGTTGTGCGCGCCGCCATGAAGCGTATCCGCGCCGCCGTCGCCGGTCAGCGTGTTGTTCTGATCATGCCCCAGAATCAGATCATCGCCGGAATGCCCGTTGATCCGGTCCGCCCCCAAGCCGCCTTGCAGACTGTCGCCATGCAAAGAACCTGTCAGGATGAGTTCATTGTCAATGCCCTAGACCTTTCACCACCTGTCACCAACTACCCATACCCCACGAGTTCGGACTTGGCACGAAAAACCCCCTTGTTTCAGAGAGCTGTGTGTCGGACGTCATCGCTGGCGGCTGCCTGATCCTTCGTGATGATCAGAGGTTGTCAGATGGCCCGGCCTGTCAGCTACCAAGTTGCGATCGAACCCTTGCCCTTGATTTCGATCATGCCGCGCGGTTCGAACGTGTAGTCGTCGCCCAAAGCGGCCTTTGTTTCTTCTGTCACCTGAATACACCTCGGCTCGCCGTGGCTTTCCATACGGGATGCGGTGTTCACCGTGTCGCCCCAGACGTCGTAGAAGAACTTGCGCACCCCAATGACGCCTTCAACCGCCGGGCCCGTTTGGATGCCAATGCGAACAGTCACGGGCTGCCCTGCGGTTTGCGAAATCTCTTCCTTGATCTCCAGCGTCCTGAGGGTCAGTTTCGCGATCGCGTCGGCATGATAGGCGCGTGGCTCGGGCATGCCGGCGGTAACCATGTAAGCGTCGCCGATGGTCTTGATCTTTTCCAAGCCTCGCTGGTCGGTTTCCTCGTCAAACGCTGTGAAAACGCGGTTCAGAAAGCGGATCAGATCTTCGGGCGGCGTGGTCGCGACGCGCGGCGTAAAGTCGACAATATCGGCAAAAAGGATCGTCGCCTGGCCAATGCTGTCAGCGATGATCTGATCCGGCGCGTCTTTCAGGCGGAGGGCGATCTTTTCCGGCAGCAGGTTGTCAAGCAGCGCCTCGGACCGCGCATGTTCAACGGCGAGCGCCTTTTCCGTCATCGTCACGCGCCGGATGGCGAGATAGGCGAGGCCGGCGATGACCGAGGCGTTGGCGAACATCATGTTGACCTTCACGACGATCAGCATTGTCGGGTCCATCTGATCCGCCCATGCCGGTTCCGTGAATGTCAGCTCCGCCATCAACGCGAGCGAAAAGGCGACAACGGACAACGTCGCCGCCAGCCAAAGGCGCGTCAGTCCGACGGCGAGGAATATGCCCGCGATATAGGCGCTGTTCAGCGTGGTGTGCACCCAGGCTTCTGCGCCCAGCGTGTAGGGTATGAAGTTGAAGGCGAACAGCATCGATCCTGACAGCAACAGCACGGTCAGGATGAAGTTCCGCACCATCAGAACCGGCGTCATCAGCGCGCCGAACGTCAGAACGGCGCAGGCCATCACCGCAGGCCAGAGGCTGGCGAAATCATAGGCGGCATAGCTGACGCCGAACCCGGTGGCGAAGAAGGCGCTGATCGTCGAGGCGATGTTCAGAAGCCGCGCGCTGCGACGGTCGTCAGAGGGAAGATCATCGAGACCCAGATTGTGTCAGGCATGAAACCACGACGACAGGCCACCGCTCTTCGTCAATCCGTTCACTGATACGTCCCCGCCCTCGTTTTGGCGCCATCAACCAAGGATAACGCACGTCTTATCCGGCTCGCCCTGTCAGCCACCAAGTTTCGATTGAACCCTTGCCTTTGATGTTGATAGGCCCGCGCGGCTCGAACAGATAGGCCTCACCCAGCGCCTCTTTCGTCACGGCGGTCACCTGAATGCGCCCCGGCTCGCCGTGGCTTTCCATGCGGGAGGCGGTGTTCACCGTATCACCCCAGACGTCATAGAAGAACTTGCTTACGCCAATGACCCCGGCGACGGCAGGGCCGGTGTGCAGGCCGACGCGGACGCTGATCGCTTCGCCGGTTTCCTCGCTCAGCCGATTGGCCACGTCCAGCATGGCCAACGCCATGTCGGCCGCAGCCGCGGTATGGTCGGGCCGCGCCTTTGGCATCCTGGCGGCGACCATGTAGGCGTCGCCGATGGTTTTGATCTTCTCCAGCTCACGCGCATCCGTCTCTTCATCGAAGGCCGTGAAGACGCGGTTCAGAAGACCCACCAGTTCAGCCGGCGGCATAGACGCGGCGCGGGGAGTGAAATCAACGATGTCGCCGAAGACAATCGACACCTGACCCATCGAATCCGCGATCACCCGGTTTGGCGCATCCTTCAGCCGTTCTGCAATCTTGCTGGGGAGGAGGTTTTCCAGCAGTCGCTTGGACCGCCCGTATTCCACCTGAATCGCCGCCTCTGCGGCCAGCATCCGGCGCAGCGCATAGTAGATGAAGAACATCAACATCGCTGTGAGACCGAACACGGCGTTCACCAGAAGGACCCCTTCGGCGAAAGGCGTGAGGGTGATGAAGGACGCAGGCTCAGCAGCGAACATCATGATGAAAAGCGCGACTTTCGCTGCGGCGATCGTGGTTGCGACAATGATCCCGAGGTAGCGGAGTTCCGCCGCCAGCATCACCAGCGACGGCACGCTGAACAGGAAGAGAAAGATGCCTGACCCTGCCCCGGTCATCCACGCGTTCACGGCGAGGGCGCCAATCAACCAGAAGGCAAGCCATAGCTGACCTATGGCGGGCGAGCGGCGGTTGATTTCCCGCAGCGCCAACTGGGTGACAGCCGCACAAAGGCAACTCACGGCCGGGGGCCACAGCCCCGCGGGATCCAGCGCCATGAAAAGCACCGCAAAGTACATGAATGCGCAGATGTAGATGAGGCAGGTGAGGTTGTTGGCGAAGGCCAGCCGCGGCTCGGCGACCCCGTCATGCACCCCGTAAAGAAGATAGGCGGCGACTGGCGACGGAACCCAATCTCTGGTAATCCCGCCCGCTCAGCCGCCGTTGTCATCAGCGTTCCTGGATCAGAACTTCGCGTTTGCCAACATGGTTGGCGGGGGAGACGACGCCCTGATCTTCCATCTGCTCAACCAGACGCGCGGCCTTGTTATAGCCGATCGCCAGCTTGCGCTGGATGTAGGAGGTGGAACATTTCCGGTCGTGCGCCACGATCATCACCGCCTGATCGTACAGCGCGTTTTCGCCGCCGTCGCCGCCAAGGCCAAGGATTTCGTCGATGGCTGCAGCATTCTCACTGTCGTCATCGCCTTCGGTCACAGCGCTCACATATTCCGGCTCACCCTGCGTCTTCAGATGGCGAACGACCTCTTCAACCTCTTCATCCGACACGAACGGCCCGTGCACGCGGGTCACGCGCCCGCCGCCCGCCATATAGAGCATGTCGCCCATGCCGAGCAGTTGTTCGGCGCCTTGCTCACCAAGAATGGTGCGGCTGTCGACTTTCGAGGTGACCTGGAACGAAATCCGGGTCGGGAAGTTCGCCTTGATCGTGCCGGTGATCACATCGACCGACGGGCGTTGCGTCGCCATGATGATGTGGATGCCGGATGCGCGGGCCATCTGGGCGAGGCGCTGGATGCAGGCCTCAATCTCTTTGCCTGCGACCATCATCAGGTCGGCCATCTCATCGACGATCACAACGATGAATGGCATTTCCTCAGGCTCAAACTCTTCCGTTTCGATGATCGGCTGGCCGGTGCTTTCATCAAAGCCGGTTTGCACGGTGCGCGAGAATGCTTCCCCCTTCGCCAGCGCATCCCGGACCCGCTGGTTATAGCCATCGATATTGCGGACGCCCATCTTGGACATCTTGCGATAGCGGTCTTCCATCTCCGCCACTGCCCATTTCAGCGCGACGACGGCCTTTTTAGGGTCGGTCACGACGGGGGACAGAAGATGCGGGATACCGTCATAGACGCTTAGTTCCAGCATTTTGGGGTCGATCATGATCAGGCGGCATTCCTTCGGGCTAAGCCGATACAGGAGGCTGAGGATCATGGTGTTGATCGCCACCGACTTACCCGAACCGGTCGTACCCGCGACCAGAACGTGGGGCATTTTGGCGAGGTTCGCCACAACCGGCTCGCCCCCAATATCCTTGCCCAGCGCCAGGGCGAGCTTGTAGTTGCTGTCGCCATAAACGCCCGACGAAAGCTGTTCGCGCAGCAGAACCATTTCGCGGTTCGAGTTTGGCAGTTCGATACCAATCACGTTGCGGCCCGGAATGGTCGACACGCGGGCGGCCAGGGCCGACATCGACCGGGCGATATCATCGGCCAGACCAACAACGCGGCTGGCTTTTAGGCCCGGCGCTGGTTCCAGTTCGTACATCGTGACGACGGGGCCGGGGCGGACAGCGCCAATTTCACCGCGCACGCCGTAATCATCCAGCACGCTTTCCAGCATGCGCGCGTTTTCTTCCAGCGCGACATCGCTTTCGGTGTGACGAACGATGTTCTTTGACGACTGCAGCAGCGACAGGGGCGGGTGCTGATAGGTGTTGCCTTCCTCTTCATCCAGGGCCAGCATGGGCTGCTCCTCGGCCACGGCGGCCTTGGATTTGCGGATGGGCTTCTTGGCGCGCTCTACCGGCGCGCGGTCAGCCTGACGACGCAGGATGGAAGGGAGCATCGAAGGCTCTTCCGGGTCCACTTCGGGGGCGGACGGGAAAAAGCCGTCCTCATCATCATCGGACGCCCCATCGAACGAAGGTTCCGCCCGGCGGAAGCCAAGCGGCTCTGGTGGTTGAACCTTTTCAGACCGCGGTTTCGCCATCGCCGCGCGCACCCGAGCAATGGTCCAACCGACGCCCGAAGCGACAAGTTGAATACATGCCACAATTGCAGTGATGAGAGATCGAACAAGGAAGCGGAACGCAACCCGCGCTTCTGAATAACTGACGCCAAGACCCATTCCCGCTGCAAGCAGCGTTACAAAAGCAAGGCCCAATGTGGCCAATTTGAAAGTATCGGCGGCGGTCATCGGGACCGCCCCCAGCAAAATGGATAAAATGGCGTCGCCAATCATGCCGCCCAAACCGGTCGCCAGCGTCCAGCTGGCCATCGGCGTATGAGCTGACGCGAAAACGGCGACGATGATAACTGCGATTGGCGCGATAATCAAACGGGACCAGATGCGATGGTCGCCTGTATGGGTGATCAGCCGCAGCGCCCAAACCAGAAGCCACAGCGCCACGCCCCAGGATGCGAGGCCCAGCGTGCGCATGAACGGATCGGCGATCAGCGCGCCTGCGGTGCCCAGCATATTGGTTGCGCGATCAGGCGTGGCGTTAAACCAGCTGGGGTCAGCCGGGTTGTACGTGCCGAAGATCGCGACAAACACCAGCCCGACCAAGGCAAAGCCCAGGCCGACCAGTTCCGCCCCACGACGGGTCAGAAATTCCTGCGCTGATGCAGGCAGCAGGGGTGTTCGTTCCTTTTCAGTCCAGCTTGACATCAAAGACCCCCAATCACGTCGCGGATCGCGGTCAGGCCGCGGCGCACATTGTCTGGCGTGTCGACCAGCGCGGCGCGGATATACCCAAGCCCCGGATCGTCGCCGCCAAGTTCTGGCGCGGCAGGGCGCGAAAGGTAAGCGCCAGGCAGAACCTTGACCCCCGTTTCGCGCCACAGCCGGGTGGTGACGTCTTCGCCGTTATCCACCTCAATCCACAGGAAGAACCCGGCCTCAGGCGACATGTAGCCTGGCAAGTTGCCCAGGATTTCGTCCGCCATTTCGTACTTCACCGCATAAAGCGCGCGGTTTTCTACCACATGTTCTTCGTCCCGCCACACAGCGGCGGCCGCCTTTTGCGCGGGCAGTGGCAGCGGTGCGCCGGCGTAAGAACGGATCTGGCGCAAAAGCTTGATCGTGTGCGCCCCGCTCATCACAAAGCCTGACCGCAGGCCGGGCAGGTTTGATCGTTTCGACAGCGAATGAAACGCCAGTACGCGGTCCAGATCGGCTGAGGTCGCCTTGGCCGCCTCCATCACCCCGACGGGGGGCGTTGCACGGTAAATCTCGGAATAGCATTCGTCGGCGAAGATGCGGAAATCGTGTTTTTCCGCTAGCGCGAGCAAGGCCGTCCAATACGCCATATCCGCCGTCGCGCCCTGCGGGTTCGCGGGCGAGCAGATATAGGCAACCGTTGTACGGTCAAGAATGTCTTCGGGCAGCGCTACAAAATCGGGCAAGTGCCCGGTTTCAGCCGATGCATTCACATAAACCGGTTCCGCCCCCGACGTCAGCGCGGCGACCGCGTAGCACTGGTAGAACGGGTTCGGCAGCAGTACGACAGGCGGCTTGCCGTTCTTTTGTTCCGGCGACAGCGCAACGCAGGAATAAAACAGGCCTTCGCGCGTGCCATTCAGCGGAAAGGTGTTGTGCGCCGGGTCCATAAGCGCGCCAAGGCCATAACGCTGGTTGGCCCAGTCGGCGATTGCGGCGCGCAGGTCTGGGTCGCCTTCATTCGGCGGATATTTGGAATAGCCCGCGTGATGGCGCGCCAGTTCTTCCGCCAAAAATGGCGGGAGAGGATGGCGCGGTTCCCCCAGCGACATCGCAACCGGTTCGGACCCTGCAGGACCGCCAGGCGCAATAGGTTCAAGTAGCGCCCGCAAACGTGGGAACGCATACTCCGGGAGGTTCGAAAACCGCTCGGGTTCTTGCATAGCACTGCCTCATCGCGGGGCCTCTGACGGGCCCTCATCGAAATCACGGTACACGGGACGGGTGATTTGGTCCAGAAGTTTGGCCAAATGCGCCGGATCCATCACTTTGAGTTCACCGCCAGACGCCTTGATCGAAACGCTGAGACCTGATTACGATCACCGCCAAGCGCCCGGTGGTTGAGGCGCAAAAAGGAGAGAATTCTGATGTCGGTCGAATTGAGCTATCTCGCCATGTATGGCGTTTTCACGCTGGTCCTGATCCTGGTCCAGCTTCTGATCAGCATGGCCCAGCATGGGCTGGTCGCGCTTGCTGGCAACCGCGAAGGTCTGGTTTCGACCGGCATGGCGGCGCGGGCGGAAAAAGCGGTCAACAACAGCATTCTGACCATGGCGCTGGTCGCGCCTGCGGCGGTGATGGTCAGCATGACGGAAAGCGGCGGCGCGACGACCGAACTGGCGATCCGCATCTTCCTTGCGGCGCGTGTTGCTTACGCGGTTGTGTTTATCATGGGGATCCCGTGGCTGCGCACACTGACCTGGGTTGCAAGCTTTTTCTGCATTCTGGCGCTGTACCTGGCCGTTCTGTAACTGCGGGAACCGCTTGGATCGCCTCAGGGTTTGTATGATCGCACTGACGCCGTCCCGACGCGCGAGGCAATAACGCCGCACGATCGCCTGTCTTGGCGTCCCATCAGATCGGTTCAATCTGGTGGGACGCCGCCTTCGACGGGGTCGATGCGATAGCCTGCGCGAGGGAAGTGAACGCACAGGTCGCCGCAATCGGCATCAAGGCGGTGGATCGTTACTTCCTCCGCATTTGCGGCCCAGATCGTCCCTTCAACGGGCTGCTCGCCGCCGTTCACATCAGGCTTGATCACAACTGATTGGCCCACGGTCAGACCCTGTGGGTCGCTGGGCGCGACGCCTTTGGCGTGTGCTGGGCTGGCTGCGGCGGCGACTGCGATGGCGTCTGCAGCGGACATGTCGGACTGGGCCCCATGGCCCAGATCGCGCACCGTGTCTTCCCATTGGAGGAGGTTCTTGAATTCCGACAGGAAGGCCGGTCCCTGATCCCAGCGTCTGCGCAGAAACCAGATCACGTGATAGATCTGCGCGTCCAGAACGCCAGGTTCCTCGCCGATCAGATAGCTGCGCCCATCCGAAAGCAGATCGTCCAACCAGCTCAGCGGCGCACGCATCTGCGCCGCCATATGCGGCAGGTCGCTGTTCGCCTCTTTCAGCTTGTCGGCCCAATCCGGGCCCAGATATAGACGCCCGCGATCCTCAGCAAAATCGGCGGACAGCGCGTCGCCAGTTGAGCCGAGCACCAGTTTGACCGCCAGACTGAAGAACTCGCCATCGACATAGCGGCTGAGGAACCAGATCAGCCCTTCGACCCGTGGCTGCAGGGTGGGGCCGGGCCGCCCGTCGAGGACGCGCATGATGTGTTGGCTGTCGCAATAGATGTCAGCGCCGATCTGCATGACGGGCGTGCGCCGATACCCGCCGGTCAGCTTCACCAGACTGGGTTTTGGCGGGATGCGCGGAATTTCAACCGACCGCCATGTCGCCTGCTTGATCCCCAGCGCAACCCGCACCTTTTCTGCGACGGGAGATTGCGGGTAGTTGTGCAGAATGATTTCGGACATGCGGCGCGCTCCTGTAATGTTCGGCGATATCTTTCGTGCCTAGCCAAGTCTTTCAAGGCAAAGACGCCGTGGCGCCAGCTTTGTGAAATGCCGGGCGACGCCCAATTTGGGTTGCGGCGTCAAAACCAGCGGCCAACCTGCACCGCGTAGGTTTCAAATTCTTCGCCGAATGCAGCGTGCAGGTGGGCTTCTTCGGGTTTGATGAAGCGTGAGGTCAGGATCCAGATAAAGATCGGCACCAGTACAAACGGCAGGATTGCGCCCCAGATCAGGCCCCAACCGACAAGTACGATCACGTCAGTCAGGTAAATTGGGCTCCGCGAATAAGCGAAAGCACTGCTGGTGATCAGCGCAGATGGCGCCTGATGCGGCACGATCGTTGTCTTCTGTGCGCGAAAGCTGATCGCCGCCCAGCCAGGGCATCGGCCATTCTGGCATCAGTGCGACATAGACTGCGTCCAGATACATCAGCACCATTATTGCGATCAGCCAGAGCGGCGGCAGGTCCAGCCATTTGGGCATATCTTCACCTCAGCGCGGGGTTCGTGACCTTGTTCAGGAACATCTTTGGATCGTCGCCTGTCACCGTGATCTCCACCGCGTGCATGTCTTTTGCGCCATAGACCTCAATCGCCATCAGGTTAGGCGCGGTTTTGGAAAGCGGTTGGGTAACCGTGAATTCATGCCCGTCGCCATAGAGCAGCAGAACCGGTTTGCCGAAGGCGACAACAGCGTCAGCCAGCGCTTCGCCAATCTCTTCAAAGGCGGATCCGCCCTTCCATTTCTGCTTTTTCGTCTTGAAGCCTTTGCCGCTAAACATGTCGGCGTGCATGGCCACAATGACAGCCTTTGCGCCGCCGGCTTGGGCGAAGCTTTCGCTCAACCAGGCCAGATTGGCGTTGCGGCGCGCCTTGTGGTCGGCCTTGCTGACGCCGCCTTCGCGCCCCTCGCCATCATCTGAGCCGACGACATGCAGCGTGAAGATCAAAATGTCTTTCATGCGCAGGCGTGTGTTTTCGGGAAAGCCGTCCTGACCCTGATGAAACACCTTGATCGGTGTGGCGCCCAGCGATTGGGTCGGGTCGTCAAAGAAGGTCGCGCGGATATGGTCGAGCCGTTCCATCGGTCTGAAGTCGCCCAGCTTTTTGAAGTGACAATCCGTCCATTCGTTGTCGCCGGGGGTGTACAGCACCGGCGCGTTGATCTGATCCATATGGACCCGCTGTTGGTCGATGATCGCGTTTTCGCAAGTTGTCTTGCCGCCGCGAATGTCGCCGACATGGATCACCAGATCTGGTTCGGCTTCGTTGATCTCGCCAATCAGGGCTTCGAACGCCGGATAGGTTTGCGCCGGTGGGCCATAAGGCATGTCCCCAAGTGCGATGACCCGCAGATCGGCTGCGACAGGTGCCGCCAGTAGGCAGGCCGAGATAAAGGCTGGGATACAGTCGGGCAGGATCAGATTGCGAAACATCGTCGCCCTCACGTTTCTGGACGACAATATCGTAGCAGACCAAGCGCCATCGCCGAAACAACGGTTATGTTAAGCGGGCCGGTCAATCTGGTGATCCAGATTGACCGAAATACGTGTTAGGCGGCGCCGGGCGCTGCGGCCATCACTTCGCCGCCGACATGGCTTTCGTACTGGACGAAGTTTTCGATGAACATCGACACCAGTTTCTGCGCCTGCGCGTCATAAGCTGCGGTGTCGTCCCAGGTGCGGCGCGGGTCGAGGATGACGTCCGCAACGCCAGCAACCGAAACCGGTACTTCAAAGCTAAAGTTTTCGTCAGTGCGGAATTCAGCTTCGTTCAGCGATCCGTTCAACGCCGCGGTCAGCAGGGCGCGGGTGGCGCGGATCGGCATGCGTGACCCGGTGCCGTGCGCGCCGCCGGTCCAGCCGGTGTTGACCAGCCAGCAGGTCGATCCGTGCGCTGCGATCTTGTCTCGGAGCAGGGCGCCGTACACTTCGGGCCGGCGCGGCATGAAGGGCGCGCCAAAGCAGGTGGAGAATGTCGGGGTTGGCTCGGTCACGCCTTTTTCGGTGCCCGCGACTTTGGAGGTGAAGCCCGACAGGAAGTGATACATCGCTTGCGCCGGGGTCAGCCGTGCGATTGGCGGCAGCACGCCAAAGGCGTCGCAGGTCAGCATGATCACGTTTTTTGGGATGCCGCCGGTGGCGCTGGCGGAGGCGTTGGAAATGTATTCCAGAGGGTACGCGCAACGCATGTTCTGCGTCAGGCTGTCGTCGTCGAAATCAAGTTCTTTGGTGTGCGGATCGTAGACCATGTTTTCGATGACTGTCGCGAACTTGGATGTTGTCGCGAAAATCTCAGGCTCAGCTTCCGCCCGCAGATTGATTGTTTTGGCGTAGCAGCCGCCTTCGAAGTTGAACGTACCGTCTTTCGACCAGCCATGTTCATCATCACCGATCAGCACGCGGCCCGGATCGGCGGAAAGGGTCGTCTTGCCGGTGCCCGACAGGCCAAAGAACACGGCGACGTCGTCTTCGTCGTCAGGCGCGTGATTGGCGGAACAATGCATCGGCATGACGCCCTGATCCGGCAGAAGGTAATTGAGAACCGAGAAAACCGATTTCTTGTTCTCGCCGGCATAGGACGTGCCGCCGATCAGGATCATCTTCTGTTCAAAGCTGATCGCGATCACGGTTTCGGACCGGCAGCCATGCTTCGCCGGATCCGCGTTGAAGCTGGGGCAGTTGATGATGGTGAATTCCGGCAGGAAGCTTTCCAGCTCAGCCACCTCTGGCCGGCGCAGAAGGTGCCGGATGAACAGGTTGTGCCACGCCATTTCGGATACGACGCGCACATTCAGGCGATAGGCGGGGTCTGCGCCGCCAAAGAGATCCTGCACGAAATATTCGCGGCCCGTCATGTGGGCGATCATGTCAGCCTTCAGCGTGTTGAACGCTTCAGGCGCCATGGGCGGGTTGTTTTCCCACCAGATCGTGTCTTTCACCAACGGCTCATCCACGACGAACTTGTCCTTGGGGGACCGACCAGTGTGTTTGCCCGTGGTGGTGAGGAACGCGCCGCCCTGACCCAGCTCGCCTTCGCCCCGCTCAATCGCCACTTGCACCAGCCCGGCGTTGCCGAGGTTATAGTGAACAGCTTTCAGTCCGCTGACACCGAGGGTTTCCAAACGGGCGGAAGGATTGACTACGCCAGTTTCCATCAGGGGCGCTCCTCACTTTGCGCGCGACCTGCGCGTAATCTGATTTGGTCTTCGGCTTGGCACTTTTTTACCGCGCCTGCCGGTTAACGGATGGCCATCGGATAAAGGCGATTACCCTGATTCGAAAACCTACCCGAAGGTGTGGGTTCTATTAACATGACGGCCGAATTAGCGAAGCCCCCATTGATGGGCAATATGGCGCAGCCACGACAGTGGAACGATTGCGAACATGGACAATGGTGTCTAGAGTACCGCAGGATATAAAAGAAGCCGGGGGATCGAGGGGTTCGTAATGGCGACAATTGCACTGGTCGATGACGACCGGAATATCCTGACATCCGTTCAGATGGCACTGGAAAACGAAGGCTATGAGGTCCGCACCTATACCGATGGCGCATCCGCGCTGACGGCGTTGCAGCAGTCACCGCCGGATATGGCGGTGCTGGACATCAAGATGCCCCGGATGGACGGGATGGAGCTTTTGCGCCGTCTACGTCAGAAAACGGATCTACCTGTAATCTTCCTCACTTCAAAAGACGAAGAGATTGATGAGGTTCTGGGCCTGCGCATGGGCGCCGACGATTACGTCCGCAAGCCTTTTTCGCAGCGTCTGCTGATCGAACGCATCCGCGCGGTATTGCGCCGCCGCGAAGCGCGCGAGGAAGGGACAGAGCGGACCGAGGCGGACAAGGTTCTGACCCGCGGCAAGCTGGTCATGGACCCGTTGCGCCACGCCTGCACCTGGGAAGGTCAGGGCGTCACGTTGACGGTGACAGAATTTCTGATCCTGCACGCCTTGGCCCAGCGGCCCGGTTTTGTGAAGAGCCGCGATCAGCTGATGGACGCGGCCTATGACGATCAGGTTTACGTGGATGACCGCACAATCGACAGCCACATTAAGCGTGTGCGCAAAAAATTCCGGGTCGTCGACAAAGAGTTTGCCTCAATTGAGACACTTTATGGCGTTGGATATCGCTACAAGGAAGTCTGACGAACCGCGCGACTGACCCTCGGGGTGTTGGGTCGCAGCGCGTCTTTCACAACCGGGGCTGATCATGGATCAGATTACTGATCGTGAGAAGACCACCCTGCGCCGAGACAAGCAAAGGCTGTCTGGCGTAGAGGGATTCCTGTACCCGATCCGCGATTGGCTGGGCCTGATCACCGAAGATCGCCGTCGGTCACGTGAAACAGCCCGGGCCCGGCACCGGCGCATTCGCAACAGCATGCGCCGGGGTGGCATATCGCCGACGTCATCGCTGGCTCGCCGCATTGTCGCCTTCAATTTGATCGGATTGGGGCTGCTGGTTGCGGGCGTTCTGTACCTGAACCAGTTCCGGTCCGGCCTGATCGACCAAAGCACGCAGCATCTGCAAACCCAGGGCGAGATTATCGCCGCAGCCGTGGCCGAAGCCGCCGCAATTGGCCCGTCTGGCACACGGTTTGATCCCGTCCGCGCCAACGAAGTGTTGCGCCGTCTCGTCCAGCCATCCGGCGTGCGCGCGCAGATCTATGATCGCGCTGGCCGTTTGACGGGGGATACACGCAATTTGCTGCGCGGCGCGGGGCGGGTCGCAACGCGGCCGCTGCCGCCGCCGGGCGAATCGCCCGAGGAAAGCATCCTGTCGCTGATGGAGCGGAACTACGAAGAGGTCTTGAAATTCTTCACCGAATCGCCCGCCATCTACCGCGAAACACCCATCGACGGCGTGGCCGAGGAAAAGGAAGTTTACGCAGCCATGCGCGGCGGCGTCGCGCGGTGGGAACGCGTCAACTCGGAAGGTGAGCTGATCGTATCGGTCACAGTGCCGATCCAGCGCTTCAAGGCCGTGCTAGGCGTTCTGATGCTGTCGACCGAAGGCGGTGATATCGACCGGATCGTGCGGGCCGAACGCTATTCGATCCTACAGGTGTTCCTCGTCGCTCTGGCGATCTCGCTTGCGCTTTCAGTGTTGCTGGCCAACACTATCGCAAAACCGATCCGGCGCCTTGCCGAGGCGGCTGAGGCTGGCGGCGCGCAGGAAGCGCGGCCCATGAACCCCGAACGCATTCGCTTTCCCGACCTCACCGCCCGTCCGGATGAGATCGGATATCTTTCATCCGCTCTGCGCCGGATGACGGAGCAGCTGTATGAGCGGATTGACGCCATCGAAAGTTTCGCGGCCGATGTGGCGCATGAGATCAAGAACCCGCTTACCTCGCTAAGATCAGCTGTGGAAACCTTGCGCATCGCCAAGACGCCTGAAATGCAGGCCCGGCTGCTGCTGGTGATTGAAAAGGACGTCAAGCGACTGGACCGACTGGTCACGGACATTTCGAACGCGTCGCGGCTGGATGCTGAGCTGGTGCGCGAAGAGATGACGCGCTTTGATATCCGCGCGCTGATCGACACGATGGCGGATTTGAACCTTAGCCAGGCTGAAGAACGCGGCGCCCGCATTCTGGTCAGCCCATCGAACGAAGAACTGGTCCTCCGCGGGCTTGAAGGGCGAATTGGCCAAGTTTTGCAGAACCTTGTGGGCAATGCGTTGTCCTTTTCCAGCGAAGGTGCCGCCGTCACCATCAGCGCCTACCGCACCGGATCGTCGATCCGCGTGCAGGTCGAAGATCAGGGACTGGGAATCCCGGATGAAAACCTTGGCTCGATCTTCGAACGCTTCTATTCTGAACGCCCGGATCACGAAGAATTCGGCAATCACTCTGGCCTGGGCCTTTCGATCTCCAAGCAGATCATCGAGGCGCATGGTGGAACCATCTGGGCCGAAAACATCCGCCCGCCCGACAAGACTGACACGCCGCCCCTCGGGGCCCGATTTATTTTTGAGTTGCCCTTATGAGCGAAGCAGACACCATTCACGCCAGCGCCGTCGCCCTGAACGATTGCGGCCTTCTGATCCTTGGTCCGGCTGGGTCCGGCAAATCATCCCTTGCGATTGAGCTGATTGCGCTGGGCGCAGAGCTGGTGGCCGACGACATGGTCATGCTGTCCGCTAAAAAGGGCGCCCTATGGGCCGAAGCGCCAATTGGCGCCCGGGGCCTGATCGAAGCGCGCAATGTTGGCATTCTTCCCTGTCCGCTGCGCGAAGGCGCCGTTAAACTGGACCTGGTGGTCGACTTGGCGAGCGAAGAAACCGAACGCCTGCCCTTTGTCGCCTTTCACGAACATGCAGGCGCCAAGGCGCGTTTGTTAAAAAAGGCGCCTTCGCTGACCGCCGCGGCGCTGATCCTGGCGTTGCAATACGACGGTCCGATTGATCCAGACGCCGAAGAATAGGCGCTTTGCGTCGAATTCAACGTTTCGCTGTAACGCAACACTTGCTTCGTAAAGCCATAAGCCTAATTCTAACTCGCTTAGGGATGCGAGTCGCAAGCGGCTCAAGACAAAGGTGAGTGCATGATCGGTCTCGTGATCGTAGCACATGGTGGATTGGCCGCTGAATTGCAGGCGGCGATGGAGCATGTCGTGGGAAAGCACCCAGGCGTGATGGCCATCTCGACGGAACCAGATGATGATCTCACCGAGAAACAGCACGAAATTGATGCTGCGGTCGAGGCTGTCGACGCTGGTTCAGGCGTCGCCGTGATCACCGACATGTTTGGCGGCACGCCATGCAACCTCGCCATAGGGGCCAGCCGGTCCGACAGTGTCGAAGTGATCTATGGCGCTAACCTTCCCATGTTGGTGAAACTGGCCAAGTGCCGCGACCGGTCCCTGGCCGAGGCGTCACGCTGCGCAGTTGAAGCGGGCGTCAAATACATCGACTGTGCCAGCAACATGTTGAAGGCTGACGCCTGTTGACCACTGCAGACCGCACACTTGAAATCCAGAACGAAAAAGGCCTGCACGCCCGCGCTTCAGCCAAATTCGTGGAAACCGTCGAAGCGTTTGACGCCCGCGCCGATGTCAGCAAGGACGGCATGACCGTGTCGGGCGACAGCATCATGGGTCTTTTGATGCTGGCGGCGGCGAAAGGGTCCACCATCGACGTCGCCACATCGGGCGCTGCCGCCGAACCGCTGATGGCGGCGATCGCCAGTCTGATCGATGACAAGTTCGGCGAAGGGAAATAGTCAGAGGTCCAAATCGGACCTTTCATATCGATGCCGGCCATCCGCTGACGGCAGCGCACGTTTCAGCGCCCAGACGCGGCGCACCTCCGCCATACCTGCATCCGGATTATCCTTCAGAAAATCCACTCTTTACTGATTTAACTGATTGTGGTCGCGGATCGAGGCCTTTTCGCCCGCCGCCGTCATTCGGGGATATTCCGCTACTGCATCGGCCAGCGTGGCCCCATGGTTCAGGCGGATCTAGTCCATGAAGCCGATGGTGAACTTGAACCCATCCCCGACCTGCGATTTGAAGAACCGGCGCACGTTCTGGCTGTGTTTATAACTGTCGGTGATCACGGTTTCAGGCGTCAGAGGCGCGCTGTGCCAGTCGAATTTCGACTTCGGTTTGGGTTTGTCGTCACCGGGAAGTTTTGGCTCGCCCGTATCCAGAAAATGCGCAATGCGGTCGAATATCGTGAACTTGCCGTCAGAGTGGCGCAGGCGGCAGCGCCGCGCCTCCTCGATCAGTTCTTCCTTCAGCCAGTACCAGCGTTTCAGTTCAGCGCCGGTTCGGATGCTCGATCTCTGGTCGGTGTTCTCGGTCGCGATTGGCCATGTCATGTCCCTTTCCGGCTGTCATGATAGAGCCCGGCGCAGGCGACGCCACGTACCTATCTGGTTTTCTTGACAGTCTCCAGTCCTCTCATGACAGTTTTTGTCTGGAGCGAATGAGGAACATCATGGCCATAACATCCCTTCTGATCGCGAACCGAGGCGAAGTTGCTATTCGTATCGCGCGGGCCGCTCAGGACCTCGGCGTAAGAGCCGTTGCGATCTACACCAAGGATGATGAGACGAGCCTCCATACCCGGCGGGCCGATTATGCGGTGGCGCTGCCTGGCGCTGGGGCCGCAGGATACCTCGACATTGCGGCGGTTATCGCCGCTGCGGTTGAGGCGGGATGCGACGCCGTTCACCCCGGATACGGTTTTCTGGCGGAGCGCGCCGATTTCGCCGTCGCTTGCGCCGCCGCGGGTCTGACATTCGTTGGCCCGGCGCCTGCGCATCTGTCGCTGTTTGGGGACAAGGCCCAGGCCCGCGCCGCCGCACGTGCGGCGGACGTGCCGGTAATGGAAGGGGTCGATCGCGCAATTACGGTGGAGGAGGCTGACGCCTTCGCCCGGAAAAACAGGTTCCCTGTGATGCTGAAAGCCATCGCGGGCGGTGGTGGACGCGGCAGCTGGGCCGTTCAAACCGCCTCGGAGCTGCCAGAGGCGTTCGCCCGTTGCCGGTCCGAAGCTGAGGCCGCTTTTGGCCGTGGTGATCTTTATATCGAACGGTTCATGCCCCGCGCCCGTCATATCGAGGTGCAGGTGCTGGGCGATGGCGTGGGCGAAGTGGTGGAGTTTGGCACCCGCGAATGTTCCGTCCAGCGGCGCTTTCAAAAGCTGTTGGAAATCGCTCCTGCGCCGCATTTGGGCGCAGAACAGGAAGCGCGGATCATTGACGCCGCCTGCAGGATGGCCAGGGCGGCGAGCTATCAAAGCCTTGGGACATTTGAGTTTCTGGTGAACGCCGAAAACCCCGATGATTTCGTCTTTATCGAGGCGAACGCGCGCCTGCAGGTCGAACATACGGTGACTGAGGCGGTCCGCGGCGTCGATCTTGTTCAGGCGCAATTGATGCTGGCCGACGGCGCAGCGTTGAAGGATCTGGGTGTCGCGACGGCGTCACCAAAGGGCTACGCCATTCAGGCGCGGGTTAACATGGAAACGATCCTGCCCGACGGGTCGGTCAAACCCGGTGGCGGCCTGATCAGTGGGTATGAGGCCCCGGGCGGCCCCGGCGTGCGGGTCGATGGGTTCGGCTATGTCGGGTACCGGACCAGCACCGCCTATGACAGCTTGCTCGCCAAGGTTATCTGCCATTCCCCATCCTCTGATTTCGCCCATGCAGTCGCCAAAACAGCCCGCGCGCTGGCGGAATTTCGGATGGATGGCGTTACCACCAACATACCCTTCCTGCAGAACATCCTGAAAGATCCCGCTTTGGTCGCCGGTGAAACTCACACGCGGTGGGTGGATGAAGCGGTGGAAAGGCTGGCCGTTTTGCCGGAGGCGATGGCGAAGGACGACGGTTTTGCCGGCGCGCGTGTTGATACGTCAGATCCCCTTGCTCTTTTCGCCCATGATGCAGAGGTGAAAGCGGCCCAATCCAGCCCCGCCGACCCCTCGCTGGAACCTGTGGCTGACGGCGCTATCGGCCTGCGCGCCCCCATTCAGGGCACCATCGTTTCGATTGATGTGATGGAAGGCGACGCCGTCGCCAAGGGTGCCCAGGTCGCCATCGTCGAAGCGATGAAGATGGAACATGTGATCACCGCCGAGGTTGGCGGGATTGTGCGTGAGGTCACGATGTCGGCTGGCGACATCGTTCTGGAAGGGTGGCCTATCGTCCTGCTGGAAGAAGCGGATGTCGGCGACGCGACCGAAGGGGTGGAGGAAGAGGTCGACCTGGATCACATCCGCCCCGACCTTCAGGAATTACTGGATCGCCGGGCGTACTCATTGGATGAAAATCGCGAAAAGGCAGTCGCAAAACGCAAGGCGCGCGGGTTCCGCATGATACGCGAAAGCATCGATCAACTGGTCGATGAGGGGTCGTTCAACGAATACTGGCCGCTGGTCGTCGCGAACCAGCACACGCGACATGATCTGGAAACGCTGCGCAAGAACACGCCCGGCGATGGCATCGTCGCGGGCACCGCCGCGATCAATGGCGACAAGTTCGGCGACGAGGTGTCGCGCGCGATGGTCGTCGCCTATGACTACACGGTTCTCGCCGGAACTCAGGGCTGGAACGGACATTACAAAAAGGACCGGATGTTCGATCTCGCCAAGCAGTTGCGCCTGCCGATGATCGTGTTTTCCGAAGGTGGTGGCGGCCGTCCCGGTGACGACGTCAAGGGATCGTGGATTGCGTGGGACGTGCCGACATTCACCATGTTCTCAAGGCTATCCGGCCTTGTTCCGATGATCGGGGTCAACAATGGGCGGTGCTTTGCGGGAAACACGGCGCTTTTGGCATGTTGCGACGTGATCATCGCCACCGAAGCATCCACCATCGGGATGGGTGGCCCGGCGATGATCGAAGGTGGTGGCTTGGGCGTCTACACGCCTGAGGAAGTTGGCCCGATGTCGTTCCAGGTGCCGAACGGCGTGGTCGATATCCTGGTGAAGGACGAAGAGGAGGCGGTCGGGGTCGCCAAAAAGTACCTGTCCTATTTCCAGGGTCCGATTGAGGAATGGGAGGCTGTGGATCAGCGAAAACTGCGCCATGTCATCCCGGAAAAGCGCACGCGGCTTTATGAGATGCGCGACCTGATCGAAACGCTGGTGGACAAGGACAGCGTGCTTGAAATCCGCAAGGCGTTCGGGATCGGCGTGATCACCTGTTTCGCTCGGATAGAGGGCAAACCTGTCGGCATCGTCGCCAATAACCCGCATCATCTGGCCGGCGCGCTGGACAGCGACGGAGCGGATAAAGGCGCGCGGTTCCTGCAATTATGCGACGCCTTCGACATCCCCGTTCTCAGCCTGATGGATTGCCCCGGCATCATGGTCGGCCCGGATGCGGAGCGCGAGGCGCTGGTCCGCCACGCGGCGCGCATGTTCAATACTGGCGCAAACCTGACCACACCGCTGTTTTCGGTCGTTGTTCGCAAGGGTTACGGTCTGGGCGTGCAGGCGATGTGCGGCGGATCAGGTCTGCATGGCATGATGTCGGTCGCCTGGCCAACGGCGGAATTTGCTGCAATGAACATCGAAGGCAATGTGAAGCTGGGTTATCGCAATGACCTCGCCGCCATCGAAGATCCGGCTGAACGGTTGCGGGTCTATCAGGACAAGGTCGACGAACAGTACGAACAGGCCCGGGCGGTGAACGCCGCCGTTGGTGGTGGACTGGATGATGTGATCGACCCGGCTGAGACGCGGCGCTGGATTGTAAACTCGATGAAGTGCTTGCCGCCCACCCCGCCGCGTGAGGGAAAGAAGTACCCGTATGTGGATACGTGGTGAGGTGGTCTTGCGGCGCTGCGCGCCAGATTTGTTTGCCTCGCTACGCTCGGGTTTGGATACTTACAGGACAAAGATAGGAAGGGGTTCGGCGATGACATCCGATATTTTGGTTGCTGTTGAAGACCGGGTTTTGACGATCACGTTGAACCGGCCTGATCGCCTGAATGCGTTCACCAATGTCATGCGAGACGAAATGATCGCCGCCTTCGATCAGGCGGATGCGGATGACGACATTCGCTGCGTCATCGTCACTGGCAGCGGCCGGGGGTTTTGTGCAGGCGCCGACCTGGGGGATGGCGGCGAGACGTTCAATACCGATCGCGAAGGGCAGGAAGGCCCGGTTTGGCGAGATGGCGGCGGGCAGGTGAGCCTGCGGATTTTTGAATCAAAAAAGCCTGTGATCGGCGCCATCAATGGTCCTGCCGTTGGGGTTGGCGTGACGATGACGTTGCCAATGGATATCCGTATTGCATCCACCGCCGCCAAATTCGGGTTTGTATTCTCGCGTCGGGGCATTGTGCCTGAGGCGTGCTCCAGCTGGTTCCTGCCCCGGATCGTCGGCATTCAACAAGCGCTGGCCTGGACGTTTTCTGGCAAGGTTTTTCCAGCGGACGAGGCGTTGAAGGGCGGTCTGGTGCATGAAGTTGGGGCGGAAGAAGACCTTCTGCCGCGCGCCCGCGCGATCGCAGCCGAGATTGTGGAAAATACGGCGCCCGTTTCCGTGGCGCTGACCCGGCAGATGATGTGGCGGATGCTGGGCGCTGATCACCCGATGGAGGCGCATAAGATCGACAGCCGCGGGATCGCTCAGCTTGGCGTCTCAGCGGATGTGAAGGAAGGGGTTGAAAGCTTTCTGGAAAAGCGGCCCCCGGAATTCAGCATGAAGCCGTCCAGTGACATGCCTGACTTTTATCCATGGTGGGATGAGCGGCCGTTCAAATAGATGGCGTATCAGAACACGGTCATACATTCCTTCAATCTCGACGGTGATCTGATTTGCGTCGACGTTTTTCAGCGGCTCGACGGCACATATGGATTTGATGAATTTCGCCGTGATCCCGAAGATGTGCGAGGGTGGTTCAGTATCGGCCACCTTGGGGCTTTGGTTTTCGATGACGCAGCAGCGGCGCTGTCCGAAGCGCGCCGTCGTGTTGATTGGTTGGATGATGCACTTGGATAAGGCGGTCAGGCCAACGCCTGTTGCGCCGCCAGATCCGTTTCGCCCAGTTTAGCGACAGTTGCGTGGCGCGGGCAGCCGATCAGGTGATCGTTGACCATGCCGACCGCCTGCATGAAGGCGTAGACGATGGTGGGGCCGACGAACTTCATACCCCGCGCCTTCAGCGCCTTTGAGATGTCCTTGGACAAGGGCGTTTCGGCAGGCACATCGGCCATCCAGACAAATTCGTTTTGAAGGGGTTTGCCGTCGACGAAATCCCACAGGAATTTGTCGAAACCACCTTCGGCCTCGATTTCAATCCATTGTTGCGCAGCGACAATCGCAGCCTCGATCTTGCCGCGATGGCGCACGATGCCTGCGTCGGCCAGCAGGCGGGTGACGTCCTCTTTGCCATAGCGGGCGATTCTATGGGGATCGAAGCCGTCGAACGCGGCTCGAAAAGCCGGGCGTTTTTTCAGAATCGTGTACCAGCTGAGCCCTGCCTGAAATCCGTCGAGCATCAGTTTTTCATAAAGCGCCTGGCTGTTCCATTCAGGAACACTCCATTCTTCGTCGTGATAAGCCACATAAAGCGCGTCATTTCCGCACCAGGGGCATCTTCCCGTGTCATCCATCTACATTTTCCCTGTGAATCCGAATTAGAACTTTATTAGAACATTTTGCATCAATTCAAAATTGATTCTGATGAACGCGGCACTGGAGGCACCGATAACTGGTTCAAAAATACTGCAATTCACACCGCCGAAAGGGCGGCGCGACCGCGATGCGATGAAGGCGGCGACGTCGGGCCTGGGTCGCATCGTCATGGTGATTTCGGGGCCGGGCCTGCGCGCCATCAACCGGATTCAGGGGTTCGACGCGGGGGATGTATTTCTTGCCCGTTTGAAAACCGTTCTGAATGAGGCGGCGCCCAATCAGGCGACCGTGGCGCACCTGTCCGGCGCCAAGATGGCCTTCGTTCACACTGCATGCGATGCGGATCAGGCGTTAGAGCTGGTGGGCGGTTTGTACGACACCATCGCGCTGCTGTCTGATGGTGAAATCCGGGTTCATGTCGGCGCTGTCTGGTCCGAGGTTGCGATGGAAAGCGATGATCTTATCTCCCCCGCGCTGGGCGCGTTGGATCAGGCGCGCGGTGATGGCGACCAGGGCTTTGCGCTGGTTGATGCGTCGGCAGAACCCAATGACGACATGGGCCTTGCGCGTGAGGCGCTGCTGGCCATTCGGTCGGGCGCCGTATCGGTCGCGATGCAGCCTGTTGGCAATGCGCAGACCCCCGGCAGGGTTCTGTTTAGTGAAGCGCTGATCCGCCTTCAGCGCCAAAATGGCGAGGTGATCGCCGCTGGTCGGTTTATGCCCGCCCTGCAACGTCTGGGCGTCGCAGCTGAGGCGGACATAGCCGTTCTGGAAATGGCCGCCGAGACCATGGCGCGTGATCCGTCGCTGCGGGTTTCGGTCAATATCTCGGTTGAGGGCCTGACCCGCCCCGGCTGGCGCGCTGCGTTTCTGGAAAATGCCGACAATCACCCCGACGTGCCTGAACGGTTGATCGTCGAAGTGAACGAAGACGCCGCCTCATCGGATCTGGGGGCGGCCACCGAATTGCTGATGCAGCTACGCGTTCGGGGCGTCAGTCTTGCGCTTGATGATTTTGGTGCTGGGTGGACGCCGTTCCAACACCTGCGCGATCTGCGCTTTGACATTCTGAAGATCGATGGTGGCTTCATTCGCGGGATCGACGGCTCGCCCGACAATCAGATGCTGGTGTCGGCGCTGGCGGGCATCGGTCGGCAGTTCGACATGATGGTGGTCGCTGAATATGTCGAAATCGCGCAAGAGGCGCGCACGCTCAGGAAACTGGGCGTCGAAGGGTTCCGGGGCTTCCTATTCGGCAAGCCCCCCTCGTCTGGTCTGAAGGCGAAGAAATTGGCCGCGTGCAGGCGTGATCGCACCTGCGCCGGTCAGGATTTGCGGGCGAGCTTGTTCAGCTGTGATTGCATTTCCGCCAACTGATCCTTCAGGGTCGACAATTCTTCGGTCCGCGCGTCTGGTGACGCCGGTTCCGCCTTGGGTTCTGCTGGTTTTCCGCCAGCTGCGCCGAAGGGCGTGAACATTTTCATCGCGTTCTGGAAGAATTCCATATTCGTGCGGGTCATCGCCTCGAAGTTTTCGATGGCCGGATTGGCCCCGAACATCGCTTTCATCTGCTCACGCATCTTTTCCTGGTTGCTCGAAAACGTCTCCATCGACGCTTCGAGATACCCTGGGACAACGCTTTGCAGGCTGTCGCCGTAAAGCGAAATGATCCGGCGCAGGAAGTTCGTGGGCAGCATCGATGCACCCTTCGCCTCAGCTTCAAAGATGATCTGGGTCAGAACCGACCGGGTGATGTCTTCGCTGGACTTGGCGTCCTTGACGACGAAATCGACGCCTTCGCGCACCATTTCCGCCAGGTGGTCGAGCGTGACGTACGTGCTCTTCGCCGTGTTGTACAATCGGCGGTTTGCGTACTTCTTAATGATGACGGGAACTGTATCGTCCTTAGTTTTCCCAGCTGGCACGCGAACCTCCCTCTTGATTTTCCGTAAACCTTAGGACGCGCTTGCTTTGCGCTGCAACAGGAATTTGATGCGCCGCGAAAGACTTAGAATGCTGCGCAGCATCTTTTGAGGCGGCTGATTTATGCTGCGTTGCAAAAATAGGGCGACGCAAAGCGCCGCCCAGATCTAACAGGGAGAGGGGAGGGGTCAGACGTTCTGCGCCCGACGGACGGATTTTGGGGCTGGCCTCGCGGAGCTTTTGATCCAGTCGCGCACCGCAATAAACGCCGACAGGAAAGCCTGGGACCGCAGCTGGCGACCGCGAGAAAGGTAGGGGGCGAGGTCATAATCGTGATCGGTTTTCATAGATTAGTCTCCGGTTGGGCGAACACTGTGTTCGTCTTGCTGGATTAAAAATATATTTTGGTGTTTGATCCCACAAACGAGTAATTCTAAAGGTTCAGATAAAATGAGCTTAACTAACCGCTTGCCCCCGCTGACCGCTTTACGCGCTTTTGAAGCCGCGGCCCGGCACCTGAGCTTCGCCAAGGCGGCGGAGGAATTGTACGTGACCCCCGCGGCGTTGTCCTATCAGATCAAAAGCTTGGAAACGGATTTGGACCAACAGTTGTTTCGCCGAATGAACCGTGCGGTAGAATTGACAGAAGCGGGTCGCGCGTTGGCCCCTGGTGTGACCGAAGGGTTCGAAGCATTGCGTGCTGCAGTGCGGCAAGTTCACCGTCTGAACGCCAGTCGGCCCTTTTCCGTAACTGCGGGCCCGGCCTTTACCGCCAAGTGGCTCGCGCCCCGGATCTACCGGTTTGTTGAGCGTCATCCGGACATCGAGATCCGGTTTACTGCCTCCTTAAAGCGAATGAACTTTGAAACGGACGATGTTGACGCGGCTAT
>CBFHXH010000007.1:14201-64270 GCA_965659735.1 uncultured Pikeienuella sp. | reverse complement strand
CATCCCGATGGACCAAAGGCCGGTCATGCACTAACTTTTAATATGAACCACTCAAGCGGGGCTGCTCATGGTGATGCCGGTTACAGCCGCGAAGGCCTGCAAATAGTCGGACTGTTCCTTGATCAGCCCCGCCTCTTCATTGCCCCAGGCGGCCACGATTGGGCCGTCAAACGCCTTCATCGCCACGACAAGAGCGGCGTCCTTGTCCGCCTCGGTCGGCTGATCGAACAGGATATCGAAGACAACGCCTTTCACGCCGGCTTCGTTGAAGACGGTCAGCAGTTCGGCCAGAAACCCGCGATCAACCGGTGACCGGTATGGGAACTGGATCAGCGTCTCTTCCGTCAGCGTGACGATGGAGACGCGTTTGTCCTGTTCGGCGGCGTGATGCGGCAGCACCACGCGCAACCAGTCGTTTATATCGGTTTCCAGCAGCTTCAACTGGCCCGAAAACGAAAACGCCATAAGGCTGAGCACAGTGGAGAGTAAGGCGACAATCACGCCATAGATTAGTCGTTCCGCCACGCGAAACCCGGACCGGGGGGCGCGGCCTTCACTCAGAACGCCGGGATCGGCGACTGTGTCAGCACTCATGCTTCAAACCTTCACAATCTCGGCGGCTACCCTACGGGCGATTAGGTTTAAAGGAAATGAAACAAGTCACGGCGCATCGGCCTATTTCACTACGCGGAGCAGCTTGCTGTCGAAAACACGCATCACCGCCTTCAGATCGCGCCCCCGCTTCAAGACCTGGCCCTCTGCGCCGAAAACGACGTAAGCGCCCTGTTTGTTTGCGTCTTTGGGGCGCTTTTCAATCCGGTACAGCGGATGTTCAGTTGCGCGGCGAAATACGGAAAATACCGCGCGGTCGAGCAGAAAATCCATGGAATAGTCCTTCCATTCACCCGCGGCGACCATCCGGCCGTACACAGCCAGAATCACGGACAACTCCGTTCGGTGAAATGAAACGCGGTCATAGGCGCTGGAAGGGGCGAATTGCCCAAGGGTGATCACAGTCATGCCCAAATCTGACCGCACAGGCGCAAAAAGTGCAAGCATTTCATCAATGTCGACTTGGCCGCGTGTCCACATACCGCCCCAATTCGGCCCCCTGCGCCGCCCCGAAGCGTTAAGATATAAGCACTCACAGCAAGATATTGCTGGCCCGACATCACGAAATTCAGCCACCACCCCGAATCGTGACGTCGGGCAGTCCTTCCCTACCTCTGGTCAAACCCGGCAGCCGTGATACATGTCCCCCCAATCCGAGGGAGACTGACATGCGCGATTTTCACCGACCCGGCCGGTCCGCCGTATTCGCCCAGAACGGCATGTGCGCCACATCGCACCCGTTCGCCGCGCGCGAAGCAGTGAAGATCATGGAAGACGGCGGCAACGCGATGGACGCCGCGATCGCCGCCGCGGTTCTGCTGGGTCTCAGCGAGCCTGCCTCAACCGGGATCGGCGGCGACATGTTCGCGCTCATCAAACCTGCGGGCGAGGATCGGATCGTTGGCTTTAATGCATCCGGCCGCGCCCCCGCCGCGCTGAACGCCGCGATGCTGCGTGATCAGGGCGAAACCACGCTGAGCATCGAAAGCATCCACGCCGTATCCCTGCCTGGCGCAATCGACGGGTTCTGCACACTTGCCGCCGATTGGGGCAAGCTTGGCCTCGCAGCGGCGCTGGCCCCATCGATCCGCTACGCCGACGAAGGCATTCCCGTTGGCCCGCGTACGGCCTTTGACTGGAACAATTCATTCGGGCGGCTGAAAGGCGACGGCGTCAAATACTACGCCAACAACGGCGAACCCTATCAGGTGGGCGAGATTTTCAAGGCCCCCGGGCAGGCCGAAGTTCTGCGCCGTATCGCCAAAGACGGCCGCGCCGCGTTCTATGAAGGCGAGGTCATGCAGGACATGCTCGACAGCCTGAACGCCATGGGCAGCCTGCATACGGCGGAAGACTTCGCCAACACGAAATCCAACTACACCGACCCCGTGTCGGCGGAGTATGGCGGGATTGAGCTGGTTGAATTGCCGCCAAACGGTCAGGGCGTCACAGCCCTGCTGATGGCGAAGATCCTCAGCCATTTCGATATCAAATCCCTAGACCCCATGGGCGCCGAACGCGCGCATCTGGAGGCGGAGGCGTCAAAGCTCGCCTATGACGCGCGCAACCGTTTTGTCGGTGACCTCGACGCCTGCGAGAACCTTCTGGAACACATGCTGTCAGATGACACTGCCGCGAAACTCGCCGCGCTGATCGCGCCTGACAAGGCGATCCCTGTGCCCGTTGCGCCCGCGACCGCCGCTGTTCACCGTGACACCGTCTATCTGACGACAGCGGACAAGGACGGCATGATCGTTTCCATGATCTATTCCGTGTTCCATCCGTTCGGATCCGGCATGGCGTCGGCGAAGTTCGGCATCAACTTCCAGAACCGCGCAGCGGGCTTTACCCTGGAAGAGGGGCATCCGAACGAGCTGATGGGCGGCAAGCGCCCGATGCACACGATCATCCCTGCGATGATGCGCAAAGACGGCAAGGTCATCGCCAGCTATGGCGTGATGGGCGGTCAGTACCAGTCCTGCGGTCACATCCGAGTCCTGACAAACATGGTCGATTTCGGCATGACGCCGCAACAGGCGTTGGACGCGGCGCGCTGCTTCCCCGACCCCGAAGATGGCAAGCTTCACGTTGAGCGAGGCTATAGCGAGGATGTCCGCGCCGCGCTGACAGCCAAGGGCCACGACCTGCATGAACCGAAAACAGCCATTGGCGGCGCGCAGCTGATCTTGATCCATGAAAATGGCGTCTACGAAGGCGCCAGCGATCCACGCAAGGATGGGTGTGCGATTGGGTGGTAGGGTTAGTAGCGCGGTTGCGTCTTGGTGAGCGGCGTAGCAATGGCCCTGACCATCGATTAGCCATCTGCCTGACGAGCCCAGAAAGGCCGATTGCTGGTGCACGAACGAGGCAACGGATGCCTAGAACGCTGCGCGGAAAGGCGGCTATGAGCCGAAATTGACGGATGCTGCAGCATGCAAGAAGGCCCGCTTGGCGTTGGGTGAGTCATCAACACTGGCCCTCGGCAAACTAGCCACAAAGACAGATCACCATTGGCGCGACGGTCTACCTAAACGTTCAGAAACTCGATAGCTTTCTTCAAAAACGCATCCCAATCCGGACTGTTTGGCATCGGAACGTGATTGGCGGAATCAAGGACCAGAAGCTCTGAATTTGGGATGCCCGCCGCGAGTTTGCGTGCTTGTTCCAGAGGATGGATTGAGGCTTTGCGTGCGTGGGTGACCAGAGTTGGGCACATCACTCTTGGAAGCAATTCCACCACGGCTTCCGTGTTGAGCGCCGCGCGCACCTTGAGCATGTTTTCCGCAGAACAGGATGCATTCATGATTTCCACAATGTCCTTGGCCAGATCCAGCGGGCCTTCGGGGGAATACAGCAAAGAGTACGCCAACAAGAAACTGCTGTCGGGTTTGTCCCACGCTTGAGAAATAATAACAAAAATTTCTTGTGTGCCGCTCTTTTCAGGGCGCACATCGCGCCCCTCAGCAAAGCCACCGAACAGCACCAGTGTTTTCACGCGGTCTGGGTGATGCGCAGCCAAGTAAACAGCATACATCGATGATCCTGATTGGCAAAAGACTGAAAATCGATCAATCCCTCCAGCATCAGCCACGCGCAACATGTCATCTGCAATAGACGCAACACTAGCGGAGTTTATGTCACGGTCCGAATGACCGCTTTCGATCTGATCAAACCGCAGAAGTGTGTTTTGCGCACAAATGGCGTCGAAATATGGTCGATAAAAGGGAGATGACCACTCTGCTTCAATACTGGTGCCGCCAAATGATATGAAAAGCACTGGCGGGCCTGAGCCCGCGAGGGCATAGGCGAGGCTTTTTTGCTCCTGATTTTGTGTGAATTGGACCCTCGGAGGAAGCGCCGAAAGAGGTCTAGACTTGCTCGGGTGATCCACGTCGACGGGCGCGCAAAATGTAACTCCGCGCCGCGCAACAGTCCGGATTATAGCTTGCGTCTGCCCATCGTTACCAACGGCGCGCCGCGCCGCCTACAAACACGCGCTGACCGCAGAGTCCGACACGATACGACCTTGCCAGATCTCAGCAATCATTTGGTCGTGGCTTACAAGGTCGCCTGCGTTCTTGAGCAGAAGGTGCAGAAGATCAAAGACCTTCAGTTCGACTGAGACAGGCACACCAGACTTGACCAGGGTATGCCGTTTAACGTCCAGCGTCAGGTCGCCAAATCGATAGCGCCGCGCGTCTGGTCCTTTGTTCACTTCGTTATCTGAATAAATCAAAGGATATTTTTAAGCGTTTCCTCAAGGTTCTCTCAAGCGTGATTGCGCTTTGCCTGCGAAGTTTAGGAACCATCCAATCAACGAGCGGAGACCTGCCTTGGACAAGACGAAAATTACAAATATCGCACGGGACTATACGACAGCGTGGAACTCGAAATCGCCGGAAGCCGTCGCATCATTTTATGCTCTGGACGGCCAGATCGTCATCAACAGGGGCGAGCCTTGGTCAGGACGAAAGCGCGTGCGCGACATGGCGGCTGGGTTTTACGCCGATGTCCCGGACCTGTCGTTGACATGCGATGATGTGCGTATCTCAGACAATCAAGTCCTTTTCCTTTGGACTTTCACAGGACATGACGCAACCATCCACCGCCCGCTCAAGATTCACGGTTGGAAAGAATGGGATTTAAACGAATATCTTCAGGTGCAATCCTCGAGAGGTTGGTTTGATGCTCAATCCTATGCGCAGCAGGCAGGCTCCGGCTAAACATCTCCTAAACCAAACGCTTGAAGCAATCGTATCCAGCTAAGGCATCGCGGGCTCTGGGGCGACTTGCGGACGTTCGGGCTGGCAGACCGGATGGCCGCTTCGTCCGCAGCTCAGTAAGTCATCTCTGAACTTAGTGCGTGAGCTTTAGTATGCGAAACACACTGAGAGGAAGCGCGCACCAGAAGTCGTCTAAGCAGTGTCTCCACATTGCTCTTTGAAACGCAACGAAGAGAGGGTTGAGACCTGTGCTCGAGACGTTTTGGGTCGGGATGTGGGGGTGGAGTGGAGTTTGTATCCCCAACCGTCCTGATCTTGACCCGGGACCTCGGAAAACGAAGCGCCCGACCTATCGAGGCCCCGGATCAAGTCCGGGGCGGCGGTAAACAACAGTAGCAGATGAGAGAGTCAGGCCGTGGGCTGACACAGAAACGTTTGATCTTCTTGATTTATCTCAGCAAAGGTAATCCGGACTGCCCGCTTAGCACACGGCCCAAAAAACATCAGACCGTCGGGACGGCCTCAAAAGTTAAAATACCATAAATTATTTTATTTATCAGTCACTTAATCAATGTTTCACGCCTGAAATCATACCGGTTTCACACCCTGAAACGTCCGGCGAAGACCCGCTCCGCCTCCAGGCTCAGCGCCGCTTGGGCGACACTCAGTTCGACCAGAACCGGCTTATGATCCGGTTCAATCGGCTCGGCTACCTGCCGCCCAGCGACGCACAGAAAGATGTGGCAGACCTTGTGCGCGGCAAAGCCATATTCAGGCATATAGACTTGGCGATGATAGAACCCCAGCCGCCGGGTGACAGCGACCCGCCAGCCGGTTTCCTCCATCACCTCGCGGTGCAGCGCCTGAATAGGGGTTTCGCCGGGGTCGATGCCGCCGCCAGGAAAAACCACCTCTTCACCGGGGCTTTCATTCAGCGCCAGCAACACCTTACGCCCCTTAATGATCAGGCCATACGCCCCCGGTCTGCGCCGGTAGTTCAGTCCCTTTTGGATCGGATCGCCATATCGTCTCATACCCTCTGGGCTAGCACCGTTTGCGCCGGGGCGTAAGACGCATTATGTGGGCGTTTCACTGTGAAAGACCCCCTCATGACCGATATCCGCCCGGGCGATGATTCAATCCTGCCGTTCCAGCTTGACCGCTCTCTCATGCGCGGCCGGGTGGCCCGGCTTGACCATACGTTAGACGTCATTCTGACCCAGCACGACTACCCGCCGCAGGTCGCTGCGCTGGTTGCTGAGGCTGTTGTCCTGACCGCGTTGATCGGTCAGGCGGTGAAGCTGCGTTGGCGGTTTTCACTGCAGATCCGGGGCGACGGCCCGATCCGCCTGATCGCCACCGATTACTTTGCACCCAAGGAAGAGGGCGGCGTTGGCGAACTGCGCGCCTATGCCGGGTTCGACCCGGACGCGCTGAAGGACAAGCCTGCGTTTGGCCAGCTGGGAACAGGCGTTATGGGCGTGACGATCGACCAGGGCCCCAACATGACCCCGTATCAAGGCGTCACCCCGCTGACTGGCGACAGCCTGTCATCCTGCGCCGAGACATATTTCGCCCAGTCCGAACAGCTCGCCACCCGTTTCGTGATCGAGGCCGCCACCAGCGCCGCCCCGGGTGAGGCTGCGGGCTGGCGCGCCGGCGGCGTGATGATCCAGCAGCTGCCCAGCGATGGCGGCCGCACGCCGGACGCGCCATCTGGCGGGGATGGCCTGCTGACCTCAGACGACATCGCCGGCATGGGGGGGCGGGAAGAGGATTGGTCCCGCGTCGCAGCCCTGCTGGCGACGGTCGAGACAACCGAACTTATCGGGCCGCATCTTGCGCCGGACAGGCTTCTCTTCCGCCTGTTTCACGAAGAAACTCCGCGCGTCTATGACCCCCAGGCGGTGGCGTTTGGCTGCACCTGTTCGGCTGAGCGGGTTCAGGCGGCGTTGGAGCAATACTCCACCAAAGACATCGCGCACATGACCACCGAAGACGGCAAGGTCGAAGCCGGCTGCCAGTTCTGCGGCGCCACCTATATCTTCGATCCGTCAGAATTGGGACGGGGCCACTAACCGCCGCGCTCGTCACAACACCCCCAGAAGTCGCCCCGAAAAGGCCTAACTCACAGTTTCCTTTGCGCATTCACCGCCGCAGGGTAAGTTTGCGGCGACTATTTTGTCGAACTGGGGCCCAAATGCGTATTCTGATCGCTACGCCGACCGCGGGCGGAATGACGCGACTGCTTACACGCAGTCAGTCGTCGCCGCGACCGTCGCCATCCATGAATTGGGCGGAACCTAACGCCACCTGTCAATTGACGGTGCCGATGTCGTCATCGCACGAAACATACTGACCCACAGCTTTCTGAGCGACAAAAGCTGTGGCTATATCCTTTTCATTGACAGCGACATGGCAGTCGACCTCAGCGTCTTTCGCCACCTCCTGAAGCTGAAGACGCCGTTCGTCGGTGCCGCCTATTCCGAACGGCGCCTGAACCTCCAGACCTTCGCCGAGGCCATGGCCGAGACCCCGGATGAGCCACGCGCCCGCGCGCTCGCCTCAAACTTCACGGTGCGAATGAAACCGGGCGAGAAGAAAATCCGCAGCGGCGTCTGCGCCGTCGATGCGCTGGGGTTTGGCTGCATCCTGATCCACCGGTCGGTTTTCACCAGCCTGATTGAGCGCGACATCGTCGGCCCGTTCGTGTCCAGCAAGGTGCGCGATCTGGGGCTGGAAGGTCAGGTCTATGACTTCTTCGATGAGATCCCGTTGGAGAACGGTGACTGGCTGTCCAAGAATTATTCGTTCTGCCAACGCGTCCGCGAATTGGGCGATGTGGAGATTCTGGCCTATGTCGGAGCTGGGGTCGGCCATGTCGGCCCTTTCACCTTCTCGGGCCCCTATATCGAAAAGCTGAAAGCGGGAAAGCTTTAGGAAAGGTTGTCCATGTTCAAGCTAAAACCAGGCGACGATGTCGGCCCGTTTGAGGTTTGGGCTATGGACAACGCCGCCAGCGATTACAAGACCACCCGCGGCGTACCGATCACGTCAGGCCGGGTTGATGTCGGTGGGGTGGGCTGTGACACACGCTACGGGATCTGGCGCTGCACAGAAGGCGCGCTGGATTGCACAGAACAGGGGGACGAACTGTTTATGGTGCTCGCGGGTCGCTGCCGCCTAATCGACCACGCAACCGGCGAGGTGGTCGCTTTGGCGGCGGGCGACAGCTATTTCGTCTGCGATGGTGCGCGGGTCACATGGGATGTCATCGAAGACCTGACCAAAGTGTTTTTTGGCTGCAAACCCAGCGGATACTGACTGCGCCACAAACAAGCATCAGACTTTGACGAACGGATTGTTCATGTTATGTTCCTGCTATGCTCTATTGGCCTCGTCCCCCTGCCTGCACGCCTGCGCGCTATCTCGACCGCCCGCCTGACAAGGCGCGCGTGGTTGTCGCCGGCCTTGTTCTGGTGCGCCAACGGCCTGGCACCGCCAAAGGCGTGATCTTTGTGACGTTGGAGGATGAGACCGGCGTTGTGAACGTCGTCGTCTGGGCCAAGGTCTATGAAGCGTTCCGCCGCCAGATCATCGCCGGACGCCTGCTGCGGGTGACGGGGCGGGTGCAGCGCGACAGTTCAGTCACGCATGTCGTGGCCGAACATGTCGAAGATCTGTCACATATGCTGGACGCGCTGGCGCTGGGCGCGCCGCCTATCGACCCGACCGGCCCGACGGACGAAGCAAAGCGCCCTGTCGATCGCCCGCCAAAACGGGGCCTGAACGTCGCCAAACACCCGCGCGCCTTTCATCCGCGCGATCAGGCGCGTGCGATCTTTCCGGGCCGGCTCGAGGTTGAGACCGAGCCACCATGAAGCATCTGATCAATCATCGCCCAATACCTGCAGCCATAGGTGAAATTCACCAATACCCCACTAATCCTCAGGTTGAAGACATTTGATCCACACCAATCCAACTACTTTCTGCGGTATCTCAGAACCGCCACAAACCCCGCCTCATTTCCGCCAGATCAGACACAATCAGGCGCTCTTCGCCTCATTTCTCCAGAAATGGCCCCGATACGGGCCGGGAATCGCCCTGCCACGTGACCTAGATCACGGTCGTCACTTCAGAGGACAACAAACAGCATCCAACCACATACGCTGAGCGAAGCCTCAGCCTGACCGAAGTTCCCCTCGCAACCGGCGTCCCTAATCTTGAGTTCATGAAACGACGGTGAAAGATGTGGCCAGGAAATGAAGGCTACCGGCTCAGCGCACTGGCGGCCTTCGCCAGACGTGCGACGCCCTCGACAATCTTCGCCTCGGGAATGACCGAAAGGCCCAGCCTGAGCACGTTCTTCGGCTTATCCGCGCCGCCAAAAAACACATCGCCGGGCTCGATCACGACTTCGTTCTTCAACGCCTCAGCCGCCAGAGCTGTGGCGTCAGAACCAGCGGGCATTTCCACCCACAGGCCGCCACCACCCTGCCCACCGCTAATCTTCCACTGAGGAACATAGGTCGCCAGCGCCGCCTTCGCCGCAGCCCGGCGCCCAACCATGGCCCTGCGGATACGGCCCAGCAGCATGTCGTGGTGGCGCGCAGCGATGAACAGGGCCGCGACGCGCTGGTTCACACCTGGTGGATGGCGAAACAGCATCCGGCGCAAAGCGCGCGCTTCCGCAATAAATTCGCGGGCACCTACCAGATAGCCCAGCCTCAGCCCCGGCATCATCGACTTGGACAGCGAGCCCGCATAGATCACCCGCCCCCGCTGGTCGAGCGAGCGCAGCGCAGGGTTGGGCCGATCCTTGGTGGAGGCTTCAGGTTCATAGTCATCCTCGAGGATCAAGGCGTCGTAATCCTCCGCCGCCTGGAGCAGCGCCTTGCGGCGCGCCAGCGACATGGTCGCCATCGTTGGGTGCTGGTGGCTGGGTGTGGTGTAGATAAGGCTGGCGCCTTCCAGCCGACCATCAACAATCAATCCTTCCGCGTCGCAGGGCTGCAGGACAAGCTCGCCCGCCCGCACCTCCATAATTGCGCGGGCGTCGGGATAGCCGGGGTCTTCGATCACCGCCTTGGCGCCACGGGGGATCGCCAATTCTGCCGCCAGATAGATCGCATTCTGAGCGCCCAACGTGATCAGAATTTCATCCGCCACCGCCGCAACGCCCCTGCGGGGAAGAAGCCGTTTACGAATCTCTTCAATCAGCATCGGATCGTCTTCGACATAGCGATCCTCAGTCCAATCCTCCAACCACCGGCGCCCCATGGCTTTACGGGTCGCATCACGCCATTCCGCAATGGGAAAGAGAGTATGGTCGAACTGACCATAGATGAACGGAAACGCCGCATCGCGCCAATTGACCGGGCGCTGCACAGGCTGGAACTCTGACGGCTCGCGGGAGAGACGACCGGACCAGTCCAGTTGCTGCTCTGGCGCCCGGGGCTGCGCGGTCGGTTCGTTGCTGGCGAAGTAATATCCCGACCGTTCCCGCGCTTCCAAAACACCCTGGTCGACAAGCGCCTGATAGGCGATGGAAACCGTGTTGCGACTGACACCCAAAGTCCGCGACAGGCGCCGTGTCGAGGGCGCAGGATCCCCTGGGCTGAATTGACCCGACGATATCGCCCGGCTCAGCGCATCGCAGATTTGCGTCTGTAGCGTTGATCCTTCTTCTCTTTCAATAGGAAACAGCATTTCGCGCGTCATCTGGACCAGTCCATAAAAGCGTATCTGGCGCTATTTCTAACGCTGTATAAGAAGCTAAGAAAGTGGAGATTTTCTATTCCTATGGAGCCTCTGATGCACGACCTGCCCAACGGCCTGCCCGCCCGCCCGAACAGCCTTGAAGAACACTGGATGCCATTCACCGGCAACCGCGACTTTAAGGAAAACCCCCGCCTCGTCGTCCAGTCCGAAGGCGTTTATTGCTGGGACCACAAAGGCGGCAAACTGATCGACGGATCGTCCGCCCTGTTCTGCTGCCCAGCCGGCCACGCCCGCCCGGAAATCGCGCAGGCAGTTTACGACCAGATGACCACAAACAGCTACACGCCACACTTCCAGCTGGGTCACCCCGGTTCGTTTGAGCTGGCGCGCAAAGTCGCTGCGCTTTTGCCAGAAGAAATGAACCACGTGTTCTTTGTGAACTCTGGCTCTGAATCCATCGACACCGCCCTGAAGATCGCGATGGCGTATCACCGTGCAAATGGTGACGGTCAGCGTCTGCGCTTCGTGTCGCGCGAACGCGCCTACCACGGTGTGAATATTGGCGGCGTCTCCCTTGCGGGCATGGTCAAGAACCGTGAAACCTTCCCGGTTACGATGCCGAATATAGTCACCATCCGCCACACATGGACCGGGAAAGACATCAACCATGATGGCATTCCAGAGCATGATGGCGTCGAGCTGGCGAACGACCTGCAGCGCCATTGCGAAACCTATGGTGGTTCAACCATCGCTGCTTGTTTTGTTGAGCCTGTCGCTGGTTCCACCGGTACACTGGTTCCGCCGAGAGGCTATTTGGAGCGTCTGCGCCAGATCTGTGACGAACACGGCATCCTGCTGGTCTTCGACGAAGTCATCACCGGCTTCGGTCGCCTCGGCGCAAACTTTGGCAGCCAGTACTTTGGCGTCACCCCTGACATCTGCACGATGGCCAAGGCGCTGACCAATGGCTGTATCCCGATGGGCGCTGTCGCCACGAAGGATCACATCTACGAAACGGTCACCAACGCGTCGCCAGAAAGCGCGATTGAGTTCTTCCACGGCTACACATACTCCGCCCACCCAGCGGCGTGTGCCGCTGGCATCGCGACCATGGAGATCTTTGAAAAAGAAGATCTGTTCGATCGCGCAGCGGAAATGGCACCTTACTTCAAGGACGCGATGATGAGCCTAGCCGACCATGAACTAACCAAGGACATCCGCACCATCGGCATGATGTCGGGTCTGGAAGTGCATCACGATGGCGCGCCGGGTCGGCGTGGCACGAAAATGCAGAAAGACCTGTTCTGGAATGGCTGCCACGTAAAGTTCACGGGCGACACCGCGATTGTTGCACCAATGTTCATCTCGGAACGTTCCCACATCGACGAAATCGTTGACCGGATCCGCCAGACCATGGATCAGCAGCTCGCCTGATCCGGTTTGTAAAAAGCGATCAACGGCGTCCCTCAAGAGGCGCCGTTTTTTGTTGGGGCAGGCGTATTTGCGGCGCAGGTGCCACCCAACTAAGGTCTTGCCATGTCATTTGCGCTATTTACCGTCGTCTATCCTGAAATGATTTTGGCGCATGTTTCATGGGTCAACAAAATCCGCCACGCCCCGACGCCTTACACCGCGCCGCATTTCGACTTGGCGTTCGGCGTCACTGACGTTGCAGAAGCGCTGTATCTCTCTCAGGTCGAAGGGGTTGCGCGACGCCACAGCCGTTTCGCTTTTCGCTGTCGAAGCGTCATACCGGACGCCGATCACAGAGGTGAAAACGGGTATGCGTTTCTGGTTCCTGAAGAGGGCGATGGCGAATTCCGCACACTTCTCAGCGATCTTTATCGTGGCCCTCTAACGCATGCGCTGGATCCAAGCGCGCCCTATACGCCTCATATGACTTTTGGCCGGTATCCAACCAAGGCCTGGGCGCAAGTCCGGTGCGAAGAAATGAAACAGTCACCCATTTCTGTCAGCGGCTTTGCCGAGCAACTTTCTGTCGTCGCCCTAGAAAATGACAGCGTCACAGATATCGCATGCTTTGCGCTGTCGTTAGATCAAAAGGCCCACTGATGCGCCAGATGATCTTGATGGTGACGATGATTGGCCTTCTGTGGGGCCTGAACTGGCCTGCGGTGAAGTTCCTGCTGACCGAGTTTCCACCTGTCACGATGCGCGCCATCGCGTTTACCGCTGCAGCCCTGATGCTGGCGTTGGTTGCCCGACTACGGGGGGATACGCTCCGGCCGGCGTTGCATGATTTGCCTGCGATGGCGTCGACCGGTTTGTGTTTGATCTTTGGATTCAATGTACTGACGGCGCTGGGTCAGACGCTGACCGAAACGTCTAAAGCCGCGATCATCGCTTACACCATGCCAGCGCTGACAGCCGGTTTGGCGGTTCTGATCCTGGGTGAGCGGCTTGACCCGCGCCGCCTTGGCGCCCTCGTGATCGGAACCTTGGGGCTAGGCGTGCTGGCTTCGGAAAACCTCAGCGAACTGATCGCCGCGCCCGCAGGCCCAGCAATCATGCTGGCGGCGGCGCTGTCATGGGCCCTGGGAAATGTAGCTTTGAAGTCGAGGGGCTGGGCGTTGTCGCCGTTATCGTTGAACGTCTGGTTCTTTGGCATCTCGGCCGCGATCAGCTGGCCGCTCGCCATCCTGACAGAACCGCCTCTGGCTATACCCTCAACAGGCGTTATCGCCACGCTGACTTTTCATGTCGCGGGTCCAATGGTGATTTGCTACGCGCTGTGGACGGTTCTGATGGGCCGGTTGACGGCGGTAACTGCCGCCATCGCGGCGCTGCTGGCACCAGTGATCGGCGTTCTGTCTTCGATCATCCTGCTCGGCGATCCGCTTACCTGGCAAAAGGCGGTATCATTGACGCTGATTCTGGCTTCGATTTTCCTGACGCTGGCGCCGCCCGCGCCGGTCAGTCGGCCAACAAAATAATCCCGCCCAACAATAGCGCGCCAGCAGCGAAGCCGATCGCGACGCCAGTGTTGTCTTCGCCGTTCTGACGCTGGCGGTGACCGCCGCCATCCTCAACCAGATATCGAAGCATACGACGGTCGAGGAACGCATGGCTTTCGATACCTCGATCGCGTCGATAGTCACGGATGGCGCGGCGGGTGTCCCGATCAAACTTGCCGTTGATAGACCCAGGATAATATCCCGTGCGGGCCAGCAATTGTTCAACTTCCCGCCGCTGATTGCGGGACAGGCCCAGCGCTTTTTCGCGATCGCGCCGCTCAGCGACCAACGCCTTGCGTTCAAGCCGTTCCTGCGCTTCGCGCACATGCGCGCCGCCGGGATAACGGGCGATGTAATTACGATACGCCCGGGTCGTATTCGCCGCCTGCGAATCCCTCCACGCCTGCCCGTCACCGGAGTTAGCCAAGATCAAGGCGCTGGTGCCGTCGCCCGTCAACGCTGCATATTGCGCAGGCGTCAGCATACCAGTCGCCCGATAGCCGTTGAATATCTGCCAATCGCGAATTGCGCTACGCGTCCCCTTGCCAAACACGCCATCTGGCGCGCCCGCATCAAAACCGGATTGTGTCAAAGACCGTTGCACCATGCGCCTGTCGTTTTTGCTAAGAAAATCTTCCGACCCTGCGCTTCCAGCCACTGGCGCAAAAATAAGCGCGCAAGCCAGAAACAGGTGAATAACCCGTTTAACCATCAGTCAGTCCTCACTGCTCTGTATTCGAGTGTAGGCGAAAAACCGTAGGACGTTAGAGTCTAAAAGTTCACACTTTGCTAACTTTCCCGCCGCCCGCATTAAAAGGCGGCGGAAAACTTAGTTGTCAAGCATTCTAAGCATCTGTTTTAGAAACTGGCCAGCGCCAGTCTGCTGCGTCCGTTTGGTTTCGTTCACCGGAACACGAATGAACTTTTGTCGACATAGTCATGCGCCGCCATGCCACGTGATCTACGGTAATCATGGATCGCAGCACGCAGATTTTTGCCAACCTTGCCGTTAACATCAACGGGATTGAACCCAAGCGACGCCAGCCGTTGTTCGATCGACAACCATTCGTTTGTTGAAAGGCACAGACCGTTTTCGCGTTCCTGACGAATCTCATCAGCTCGCCGCAAACGACGTTCTTTCGCCCCTCCAGCATAGACGCCATCAGGAAACTGTTCCCTGAACTCTGCATACGCCTTTGGCGTGTTTTCCGCTTCCGCGGCGCGCCACGCGGCCTCCTCCCGACGCCGATCTATATCGGTCTGGAGCGATGCCAGCTGCAAGCACCTGCTTGTATCGCGCTTCCGCCTCGGCCGCATAGCGGCCGTTGGGGTAGCGGCCGAGGTATTTTTCATGGGACGCGCGGTTGTTGGCGCTACGGGCCTGAGTCCATATCGGATCCTCCGCCCACTGATCCGCTTCAATCAGAATCCGGCACGCTTCGGCGGCGTGCCGGCCATCAGGGTAGAGTTTAAGATAGCGTTGGTAACTTGCGTATGTGTGGACCTGTTTGGCGCGGGCCAAATCCGGGTCATCCCGTTCACGCACTTCAACCTCGCTCAAACGGCTCGTTTCCTCCGCCACGCGTTCGCGTTCCACCCTCGCGGCGGACGCGTCTGTGCTGAGCAGGCCGGCCTGTTTCAGGGTCAGATACCCGGTTGACGCCAAATCTTCAGACGCCTGCCAGGCGCGAACCGCCCCGCGGGTGCCGCGGCCAAGAAGGCCGTCAACACCGAGGGTGTCAAAGTCGAGCTCACTTAGATCAGCCTAAATTTGCCGGCACTCATCGCAGTTCAGCCGCAACGCGTTTTCCACGGCCGCCGCACTTTCCTGCGCGGTTGGCTGACGCAGGCCGCGGCCTGCTGGGTCGCCAGCGCAGCGTCAGCTTCGCTGCTTTCCCCGATGCGATTCCTCGCGATATCGGCTAACAATCCGTTTGGATAGCGACGCAGGCAAGCTTGATAGTCAGCCAGTGATCCTGAAGCCTAGGTCGACTGCCAGAAAGCCAATTCGATTTGCTGCGCAATGTCAGACGACGCTGTTGGCGCCGTTGCAAGGGGGGCGAAAATATTATCCCGGGGTCAACGACACCCGTCGTCCAAATCGCCCCATCGGCGTTAGAAGCAGCGGTCATGACATCGTCGCCCTCCGCCAGAAAATCCTCCACTACAGACTGGGCGAAGGCGCTTATCCGCCATCGGCTGCGACGGATCGCGCGATTAGGCTCAGCGGCCGATACGATGAACGCCACCTCAGGCAGTTCGATGGGCGCAACGCCAGGGTTGGCGAACGATGTTGGCGCAAACCCCTTTAGCTGCGCCGCGTACAGAAAGTGAACGGCACCGCAAGTTTTTTTGAGCCAGTAGCGCATACAGCGCCGCCAGGGGCGCCGTCAACTACCGCCGCGACCAGTCCAACCGGGTTGAAATCAATCGGGGCGAGGAACGTCCGCCCCTCCATCCGCATGGCGTGGCCAGAATAGTAGATCACGACCTCTTCCGCTGCTTCCGCCTTCGACGCGAACTGATCCATCGCCGCCCGCATCTGAACGCGGTTGAGATCCAGCCCAAAGGTCACGTCGAACCCCGCTTCGCTCAGCGCGTCGGCAACAGCCTGCACGTCTTGCTCCGCGCTGAATGCGCGAGGGCCGTGTTGGTATGCGGCGTTGCCGATAACCAGCGCAGCGCGATCATCGGCCCATACGCTGGTCGCGGTCAGCGCCGCGACCAGCGTTGTGATCAAGTGTTTCATAATCCCCTCCTCCGTCATGCGCTTTCAGGTCTGACGCTTGGCGTCAGCCTGATTACGTGCATCTCTTATCGGCATGTGGCACCGAACAAGCGCCCTGTGAGTGACAAGGATATGGCGATTTAGAGGCCGACCGCCCCTAGCGGCAAGTGGATCGCGTGGTCGCCGCGCACGGCCGTATCTGTCGCTGCGTCGATGTAGCGGGGGAAGTGTTCCGTCAGAATGCGGTTCTTTTCCTTGATCGCATTCTGCACCAGGTCCGGGCGGCCAATCTCCAACCATTCCTTGGGCGATGTCCGATCCCCGAGGCGCGGATATATATATTCCGTCTGCATCATTCCCAGCGTCTGGTCAGAGCCGAGGTAGTGACCAGGACCGCCGATGCAGACGCTGCGCATCGTCTCAAGGCTCAGTGTATCGTCAGTCACTTCAATCCCGCGGACACAGCGCAAGGCCTGACCCAGCATATCGTCACCAAGGATAAGACTTTCGAAGCAAAAGCCCAAAAGCGACGCATGCATGCCGACGCTTTCATAAACCATGTTCAGGCCCGACAGCCCCGCCATCACGTTCGAGATGGACTGTTCCCATCCCGCCTGCATGTCAGGCAGCTTGGCGTCGGCGATCCCCGCGGCGGCGCCGCCGGGAAGCCCGTAGAATTTGTGCATCTGAGAACAGCCCGCCGTCAGCAGCGCCTGTTCGCCCGACCCGCCGGACATCGCGCCTGTGCGCAGGTCCGACACGAAAGGCCAGGTACCGAAGATGGCCGGGTGACCCGGCGCGATGGCGTTGACATAGACGACGCCGGCAAGGCATTCCGCAACGGCTTGGACAATTGCCCCTGCAATCGGCGCCGGCGCAGTCGCCCCCGCCTGACCCGCGCTGAGCAGAAGAACCGGCATACCCTGCCGGATGCAGTATTCCATCACCTCGCAGCTTTCGGTCGCAAACTTCATTGGCGGCACAACAAAGCAGTTGGAGTTGGAGATGAAAGGTTTAGCGCGATACGCCTCCTCTCCTCCAGCGATCTGGTGGATCAGCTCAAAACAGCCCGGCATGTGGCTGGCTTCGACAAAGCTGGTGCCGATATGTTTCGACGTGCCCGCACAGCAGGTGTAGATCGTGTTGATGTCCAGCTCATAATTGTCGGTGACATCCCGGCACACCATCGGGCGCTGGAAAAAATGAATATTGTCGAGCACGTCCACGATGCGGGCGGCGTCATAGAGGTCCTGAAGGGTCGACTCGCGATATTCCCGTTTTTCGACATCGACCATATGAACGGCTGCGCCAGCGGTCCCGTAGTGGACCTTGTTACCCTTCAGGTGCAGCGTGTTCTTATCTTCGCGGCCATAGAGAGTGACCTCCTTCGCCGCCATCACGAGGCTATCTTCGACCAGCGCGCGGGGAATGCGGATGCGGCCATCATCGCCAAGGACGGCACCAGCTTTGGTAAGGACCTCAATGCCGCTCGGCGGCGCATCGGCGAAACCGATCTGTTCGCAGGCGTCAAGCGCCGCGTGGTGGATGCGCATCACTTCGGCGTCTGACAACGGCTTGTACAGGCCACCTTCCATGCCCGGGCGGACTGGACGGATATCTTCGGCAAGCGGGGCGGCACGCAGGGCGACGCGCGCGGCGCGGCCGCCAGCGCGGCGGGATCGGGGGGTTTGGTCGTTCATCATGATCTCCTGAAAATCGCAACAACGGAAGCTGTTACGCGCGCGGAGACCCCCGCGCGGCCCGCCCACGAAGCGCGCCAATGGTCAAAGCGACCTGTTGTTTGATCAAATTGCGATCCATGCCCCAGCATAGTCAGGCGTGCGGCGTTAATGTCGCACTAAAGCGGCCTTAACCGGTCGTTTTCCGGCCTTAATCCGATTGAACTCGGGAAGGATACGATACGCCTCATGGCGTCCAAGGCAGCGCTGACTTGGGTGCGCGGAAGCACATTTGCCCGCGCTACGCTCAGACCTTCGGCGTAAGCTCCCGAATGGCGTCCAGCGCCACCTTCAAATCATCGCGTGTCATATCAAACTGGCCGAGAGTGAGGCGGATTATGAAGCGGCCTTCATGCATTGTCTGGGTTAGATAGGTGCGGCCATCATCGTTGATCATCTCAAGCAGTTTCGCCGTCGTCGCATCACCGTCGTTATGCGCAAAGGTAAACAGAGAGAACCGTCGCTCGGTTACCAGCTCCAATCCTGGAATAGCGGCGATCTCAGCCTCAGCCTCCGCTGTCCAGGCCACATGGTTGCGTATTCGCTGGCGCAGGCCCTCCAACCCATAGGCGCGGATCAGGAACCACAGTTTCAACGCTCGGAACCGGCGGCCCAGCGGCACGGTCCACTCCGAATAGTTGATAATGTTTTCCTCGCCTGGCGTCTCCAGATACGAAGGTCGCAAACCAAGCGTGCGCACCTGCTGTTCGGGGTCCTTCAGAAACTGGATCGAGCAATCAAAGTTCGCACCCAGCCATTTGTGCGGGTTGAAAACAATGCTGTCCGCGTCCTCCACCCCAGCCCATTGATCGCGGAATTCGGGGCAGATCATCGCTGATCCCGCCCAGGCTGCGTCGACATGGGTGTAGAGGTCTTCTTCCTTGGCGATGGTTAAAACCTCAGCCACCGGATCAACTGCACCGATGGATGTGCCGCCGACGCAAACCATCACGCCTGCGGGGTTCAGCCCCGCCTCACGATCCGCTTTGATCGCTGCGCGCAAGGCGTCGGGGCGCATCGCGAAATTTTCGTCGGTTTCAATTTTGACAAGGTTATCCTGGCCAATCCCCGCGACCCAGATCGCCTTGTCGACGGAAGAATGTGTTTGCGCCGACGCATAGATGCGCGGCTGCGTCTCGCCCGCCACGCCAGACCGGATACCTCGCCAACCCATTGACCGTTCACGCATCGTCAGGGCGGCGCACAGCGTAGCAGTCGAGGCGGCGTCCTGTATCAGACCCTTGAACCCATCAGGCAAGCCAACGGCCTGGCGCAGCCAGTCGACCATCCGCGTTTCCATCTCGGTCCCCGCGGGGCCGGCTTGCCAGATCAGAAGGTTCGAGGACATGGCGTTCGCCAACTGCTCCGCCAACATTGAAGCAGGCGCGGCGTTCGACGGGAAATAGGCAAGGAACCGCGGGTGCTGCCAATGGGTCATGCCATCAGGCACGATGCGTTCGAAGTCGGCGAAGATTTCCTCAATCGCTTCAGCGCTTTCCGGGGGGCTTTCGGGCAGTTGGGCGGCGGTGGCGCCGGGGATCAGCGGCGCGCGAACTGGGCGGTCGCGCAGAGTTTTGTGATAGTCCACCGTCCAATCAGCGGCCTTCTTCGCCCATTCGCCGTATTCATCGAAGTTCATCGCATCACCCTTTCCGCTGGCCTTTCGACCCTGATAGCCGAGCGCCCCAAGCGCGTCTATCCGCGCCTTGGCGTCTGCGCGGCGGCGCGTTATCTATGCAATGATCCCTCGCAGGAGCCATTGATGCCCATTCCCAAGCCGCCCAGCAAAGTTGAGATCCTGACAGAAGAGCGGATGCTGACCGCCTTCATCAATGTCGACAGTCTAACCTTCCGCCATGAAACTTTCGCCGGAGGGATGAGCGACCCAATAGAACGCCAAATCTATCGAACGCGGCGGGCCTGCGCCGTTTTGATTTATGATAGAGAGATTGAGCGTCTGATCCTGGTGCGTCAGTTCCGTATACCGGCGCATCAAAGCGGCGAAGGTTGGGTGATCGAGCTCGCCGCAGGGATGCTCGATGAGGGGGAATCTCCAGCCGAAGCCGCCGTGCGCGAAGTGGCGGAAGAAACAGGGTATGAAGTTTCGCGGTTGGAGCCAATTTCAACATGCTTGACCGCCCCCGGCCTGATGACCGAACGCATCCAAATCTTCTACGCCGAAGTCGTAGGCCGCGCCCGCGTCGCCACGGGCTTGGATGAAGAAGGCGAAGATATCGAAACCCTGGGGATCACTGGGGATGAAGCGCAGGCGATGTTGGCGTCGGGCGAGATTTGCGATGCAAAGACCATCATCGCCTTGCAGTGGTGGTTGATGCGCTAAGGTTTTCGCTGTCGTCGCGCCAAGGGAAACGCCTTTTCAGACCAAATACCCGTCCACTTCATCGCCTGACGCAGCGCCTTGCAGCGGTGTCAGATCGCCAGTCATCATCGCGCGACCTGCATCCAGAATCGCTTGATGCGTCACGCGCGCCAGCCCGGACCCTATGGAAATGCGGGCGGCGCCCAGCGCGCCAATCTCCTTGACAGACAAGGCCGCCATGTTGTGCACGCCAATCACGTTCACCGCTGGCCCAAGCGCAGCGAGGCTCTTGATCGTTTCAGGTTTAACCAACGGCGCATAGGTCACATCAGCGCCAAGTTCCGCGAACGCCTCGCAGCGTACCACGGCTTCGTCTGCGTCATAGGCTTGGTTCATGAACCCATCAGCCCGCAGCGTCAAAACAATGCCAGTTTCGCGCGCCGCTGCGATACAGGCCTTTGCCCGCTCAACCGTCAGATCAAAGGCGTAGGCGCCGGGACCTTCGCTTTCCATATCCGTATCTTTGATGGAGCAGCCGGCAAGCCCGACTTCTGCCGCCCGGCGCACTGTGGCCACGGCAGTTTCGGGGTTGGCGCCATAGCCGTTTTCCAGATCAGCGCTCACCGGCAGATCCGTCGCGCCGACGATATCGGCGGCGTGGCTGAACGCCTCGTCCGGCGTCACACGGCCCATGTCGGGCTTGCCGATCGTGAACGCATGGCCTGCCGAAGTAGTGGCGAGCGCCCTGGCGCCCAGCCCGGCCAAGACCTTGGCCGAGCCGATGTCCCAAGGGTTGGGCATGAGAAGAGGGTCACCCGGCACGTGCAGGGCGCGAAACGCCTCCCGTTTCTCAGCTGGCGTCATTTGACCTATCCTCAGCCTCTTCGATCAGATCTTCGCGCGTTCAGATTTCGGGTCATATAGCGGCTTCGTCTGCGCCGTCGCAGCAAACCGCGTTCCAGCAACCTCAATCTCGTAGCTTGATGCGAGCACATCAGCGTTTTTCTCACCTTCGCTTGGGACATACCCCATACCGCATGCGGAGCCCAAAGCATGACCGTAGCCACCTGAGGACAGATAGCCCACGACCTCTCCATCCCGGATGATCGGCTCGTTGTGGTACAAGAGCGGCTCAGGGTCGTTAAGCTTGAACTGGACCAGGCGGGTTTTCAGCCCCTCTTCCTTCTTCTTCAGCACCGCGTCGCGGCCGAGGAAGTCAGGCTTATCCGTCTTCACCGCAAAGCCAAGACCGGCTTCCACCACGTGGTCTTCGCAGGTGATGTCATGCCCAAAATGGCGGAAGCCCTTTTCCATCCGGCAAGTGTCCATCATGTGCATGCCGCACATTTTCAGCCCGAAATCCTGCCCAGCCTCGGCCAACGTTTCAAAGACATGGCCGCATTGGTCGGCGGAGACGTAAACCTCCCACCCCAGTTCACCCACGTAAGTGACGCGGTGAACACGAGCCTGACCCATGCCGATCTCAATCTCCTGCGCAGTGCCGAAAGGGTTAACGTCGTTCGTGAAGTCGGCGGGCGAGACCGCCTGCAACAACTTGCGAGAGTTAGGACCCATCACGGCCAGCACGCCTTCGCCCGCTGTGACATCGGTAATCACGACGTTGAAGTCGCCTTGGTGGCGGCGCATCCAGGTTTCATCGGCCAATCGGGTGGCGGCAGGAGTGACAACCAGATAGGCGGTTTCAGACGTGCGAGTTACGGTGACATCCGCCTCGATCCCAGCGCGATCGTTCAAGAACTGAGTATAGACGATCTTGCCCACGGGCACGGAGTAATCGCCGCCACCGATATAGTTCATGAACGCTTCAGCGTCCCGGCCTTCGACCCGGATCTTGCCGAAGGACGACATATCGTACATGCCAACGTTTTCGCGGATCGCCATGTGTTCTTCGCGCACGTTGTCGAAGAAATTCTGACGCTTCCAGGAATATTCGTATTCAGGCGTTTGGCCTTCGCGGGCGAACCAGTTGGCCCGCTCCCACCCTGCAATTTCGCCCATCACACCGCCATGTTCGACCATGTGATGATGGAAGGGCGTGCGGCGGACACCGCGCGCAGTGGCTTTCTGGCGGTAAGGGAAATGGTCCGCGTAAAGCAGGCCCAGCGTCTCTTTCGAGCGCTCGAACAAATAGGTCTTGTTGCCCTGGAACGGCTGCATCCGGCTGATATCAACATCACCCAGATCAAAGGGTTTTTCGCCTGCATCCATCCACTGGCTCAGTGCATTGCCCGCGCCGCCTGCCGACTGAATGCCGATGGAGTTAAACCCGGCGGCGACCCACACGTTGTCCATCTCAGGCGCCTGGCCAAGGTGATAGGCGTCGTCCGGCGTAAAGCTTTCCGGACCGTTGAAGAAGGTGTGGATGCCCGCTTCACCAAGCATGGGCATCCGTTCCACCGCCCATTCGAGGATCGGTTCGAAATGGTCGAAATCTTCCGGCAGCTGGTCGAATTCAAAGTCTTCTGGGATGCCCTTCATCGCCCAGGGTTTTGAATTAGGCTCAAACGCCCCCAGCATCATCTTGCCGGCGTCTTCCTTGTAGTAGGCGCACTCATCAGGGACACGCAGGACCGGCAGCTGCGTCAGCCCTTCGATCGGTTCCGAAACGATGTAGAAATGCTCGCAAGCGTGCAGCGGCACGTTCACATTCAGCATCTTGCCGACCTGATGGCCCCACATGCCGGCGCAGTTGACGACATGCTCGCAAGCGATCTCGCCGCTTTCGCCTTTTTCATTTGCCCACTGAACGGCGGTGATGCGGCGCCCCTGGCGGGTGACGCCGGTCGCTTTCGTCCGTTCCGCCACCACGGCGCCGCGGTTGCGGGTGCCCTTGGCGAGCGCCAGTGCGATGTTGGCGGGGTCGCCCTGCCCGTCCTTGTCGAGATAGACGCCTGCGACGACGTCATCGACGTTCAGATGCGGGTAGCGGTCCTTCACCTCTGACGGCGAAATTTCCTCAACCTCAACGCCGAACGCGCGGGCCATGGAGGCTTGCCGGAAAATCTCTTCCTTGCGTTCTTCTGTCAGGGCGGCTGTGATCGATCCGACCCGCTTGAAACCCGTCGCAACTCCGGTTTCCGCTTCGAGACTGCCGTAGAGTTCCTGTGAATACTTCGCCAGCTTGGTCATGTTGGCCGTCGCGCGCAGCTGAGCGATCAAGCCCGCCGCGTGCCAAGTCGTGCCCGAGGTCAGCTGTTTACGCTCCAGCAGCACGACGTCTTTCCACCCCAGTTTGGTAAGGTGGTAAGCGACAGAACAACCAATAACGCCGCCGCCGATGATGACAACGCGGGCTTTGTCAGGCAATGACATCACAGTCTCCGAATGGTGTGGCCGGCTTCAAGCAATCGTTCCTTGAGCCGGGCGATGTGAGCGGGGCCAACTTCGCAGCAGCCCCCAAGAATACGGGCACCCTGATCAACCCAGCCTAGCGCAAAGTCGGCATAGGCGTCAGGACCAAGATCGGTGCGGGCGGTCAACAGATCGACCGAGGCGCTGGCCTGGGCGAAATCCTTGGTGATTTCGGTAAATCCATTAGCGTAGGCGCCGGTGGTCCAACCGAGCTCTTCAAGAACTGGCAAGCCCGCGTCTATCGCTTCGGGCGGCGAACAGTTCAGAAGAGTCGCATCAACGTCAAACTCTTCCAGCAGCGGCGAAATCTCGTTCAGATCCTCACCGGATCGCAGCAGCGTTCCATCCTGTTCGTCGACTGACAGCGCAAGCCAGACCGGCTTGTCACAGCCAGCCGCGCCCATAAGCAAGCCGCGCGCAGTGTCGACGGATGACACCGTCTCTCCGATAATCAGATCAACATGCGGCGCCTGCAGTTCCACCAGTGCCGCATAAAGCGGCGCTGCGACGTCAGAAGGCGGTGCAATGTCGGGGCGATAGGACCAGCCCATCGGGCCGAGCGAGCCAGCGATTGCGACTTCGGCCCCTGCCTGATCCCGCGCCTGCTTGCCGAGGTCACAGGCCAATCGGGTCAGGTCGCCCAACTTGTCGAGCATCCCCGCCCGCTCCATCCGGTCATGGAGAAGCCCATACGAATTCAGCGTGATCACGGTCGCGCCCGCGTCAATGTAATCGCGATGCACGGCCACCACGGTTTCCGGCGCCTCCAGCATCACCTTGGTGCCCCACAGACCCGTTTTTGGACCGGTATGACGTTTGACCAGTTCCTGGCCCATGCCACCGTCCAGAAGAATAACCTCAGCCATCTCAGTCAGCCTTTAGTCTGCGGCTGACTTCCGCGATGTGGGCGGGGCCCACCTCGCAGCAGCCGCCAATGATGGTTGCGCCATCCGCCACCCATTGTTCAGCGAAATCAGCATAGGCGTTGGGGTCGAGGTCTTTGCGATCAGACAGATCGGTGATCTTGCCTTCGCCCTTGAACGTGTCAGTGATGTGCGTGAATCCATTGGCATAAGCGCCCACGGGCGTCTTGGTCGCCACAGTCAGCCGCGGGACTGCGGCGGTCACCGCCTCAGGGCGAGAGCAATTGAGGAACAGCTTTTCGACGCCAAGTTCCTCCGCCAATGCGGCGGCGTCTTCGACCGGCTCGCCAGACCGCAGCGCGCCGCCGTCATAATCGTCAACCGTCATCGACAACCAGACAGGCTTGTTCGCAGCTTTGGTGCCCAGGACGGCCCCGCGCGCCGCATCGAGCGAAGACATGGTTTCGATCAGTACAACATCGACATAGTCCGCCATGATAACAGCGACTTCGGCGAAGATTTCCGCCGCCTCGTCGAGATCGTTGCCAAGATCAGGGCGGTACGACCAGCCCATTGGGCCAATGCCGCCTGCAACCATGCCCGAACCGTGCGCGTCGCGGGACGCGCAAGCCAGTTCACAGGCAAGACGGGTCATCTTTTCAAAGTCGCTTTCGGCAGCGTAGCGAGCAAAATACGGCTTGTGAATGTTGTAGGTATTGGTGGTCGCAATCTCGGCGCCTGCAGCGAAATAATCGTCATGCACGCTGCGTACGATATCGGGGTTTTCCCCCATGACGCCGATGCCCCACATGCTATGATCCAGATCGCCCACACGGCGGACCAGTTCCTGCCCCATCGATCCGTCGAGGATGGTAATGCTCATGAAAACCTCTGCTTCAGTTCGGCGATATGGGCAGGGCCAACTTCGCAGCAGCCACCAATGATTGTTGCGCCGTCCTTCGCCCAGGCGTCGCAGAAATCAGCGTAGGCTTTAGGGCCAAGATCAAGACGCTCACTTAGGTCGGTGATCTCTGGATGGTCGCTTTTGAACGCCTCGGTGATGCGGGTAAATCCGTTGGCGTAGGCGCCTGTGGGCATCGACGCCGGCACGATGATCGGCATTGTGGCGCTGATGGCTTCGGGGCGCGAGCAGTTGATCATCAGCGCGGCTGCGCCTTCCTCTTCCGCCACTTTGACGGCGTCTGCGACCGGCTCTCCCGACCGCAAGATCGTCCCGTCGTCATCGTCGACCGAGAACGCCAGCCACACAGGTTTACCCGAAACTTTAGCCCCACGCATCGCCCCCCGCGCGGCGTCGAGCGAGGAAATCGTCTCGATCAGGTAGAAATCGACGTAATCCGCCTGCGCCTTGGCGCATTCTGCGAGGGCCTCCGCGGCCTGGTCAATCTCATTCCCCTGATCCGGGCGGTAGGAGGCGCCCAGCGGCCCGATGGAGCCTGCGATATGCCCCGATCCATGCTCATCGCGCGCCTCAGCCGCGATGCGGCAGGCCAGCGACTGGAGCCGCTGAAAGTCATCCTCGACCCCGTCCCGCACGAACCGGTCGCGGTGAATATTGTATGTATTGGTCGTCGCAACCTCAGCGCCCGCCGCGAAATAATCTTCATGCACAGCGCGCAGGATTTCGGGGTTTTCAGCCATCACGCCGATGCCCCACATGGTTTTGTTCAGGTCGCCAAACCGCCGGACAAGTTCTTGCCCAATGGAGCCGTCCAGGATCGTGATCTTGCTCATAGTTTCGCCTCAGCAAAGTTTCTGAGGCGACGGAGTGCATCGACCATCTCGTCGTCGTCTATCGTCAAAGCGACACGTAGGTGACCTGCCGCCGCGTCGCCGAAGCTTTCGCCGGGCATGCAGGCGATTTTTTCCTGTTCGAGGAGGGCAAGCGCGAAATCCTCGCCGCCCATCCCCGTCGGGCGGATGTCCAGCATTACGTACATCGCGCCATCGGGCGGCGAGATTTTCAGGGCGGGCGAGCCTTTCAGCGCGGCGACCGCTTTGTCCCGGCGGCGGCGGTAGAGCGCGGCGACGGCGACTTCCTCCTGATCGCCCTCCTTCAACGCAGTCTCTGCCGCATCCTGAATGAAGCCGGGTGCGCCGTAAGTCGTGCCGTTCAGGAGGTCGCCTGCGACTTTCATCACCTCGGCGGGGCCGATCACCCAGCCAAGCCTGAAACCCGTCATCATATGGCTTTTGGACATGGAGCCGACGACCAGCGTCCGCTCTTCCATCCCCGGAATGGCGCGGGGGCTTAGGTGCGCGCCCTCGTGGACCTGACTGTCATAGACCTCATCCGAGATCAGCCACAGGTCTTCCGCCTTGCAGACCTCTGCGACGCTTTCCAACGTCTCGCGGGTATAGACGGCGCCGGTCGGGTTATGCGGCGTATTCACCAACAGCGCCTTTGCGCCCAGCGCGGCGGCAGCGAGGTCGTCTTTGCCAACTTGGAACGCATTTTCAGCGCGCGCCTGCACCTTTTTCACCACGCCGCCCGCTGCGCGTACTGTCGAAGGGTAGGTCGTGTAGTAAGGATCGATGATCAGCACATCGTCGCCAGGGTCAGAGGTGATGCAAACGGATGAGAACAGCGCCGCCTGCCCGCCAGAGGTGACGATGACGTTGTCGCGCGTGGTCTTCACGCCCGTCATGCGCTGAACCCGCTTAGCGATCGTATCGCGCAGGCTTTCCTGCCCTATCATCAGCGCATAGCCGGTGTTACCACCCCGCGCGCTTTCCGCCATCCGGTCAATGATGAAAAGCGCGGTCCTGCGGTCATGCTCACCGATGGACAGCATCGTCACCGCCTCGCCCGCCAGTTTCATCTCGCGCGCGCGATAGTAGACCGACCAGCCATCTGACTGGCCCGGTTCTCCGTTCAACCTGACAATACGGTTCGATAATTTCATTCGGGCATTCCTGCGATCTTGGATTTCCACTGGGCTCGCAGGTCTGATTCCGCGCAGCCCGTTTCGTAGATCGGGCTTCGCAGGGGTTTCACTTCGGCGCAAGGGATGACGATGATGACATTGAACATTTTCAGCAATTCATCACCCCAGATCGTGAGGAATTTCGGGGTCAGCGTGTCGTATTCAGGGCCAGCTTCTACGATGCGCGCTTCACCACGAACGCTGACGCCCGCGCGCGACAGCACATCGACGAAGCTGACCTCAACCTCAGCCTGATGGGCGAGGTTTTTCATTGTGTTTGGCGAGCGCATCTCACCAAAGGCTATGGTTTCCTCGTCCAGCACGATGAACGTGCCTTTGGGCGAGACATTCGGGCGGCCGTCCGCGCTAACCGTTGCGACAAAGCCGAGACGCCAGGTTTCGATTAGATCGATGGTTTTTGTGGGAAGTTTCATGGATTAAGCCAATCCGCCGATGCACTGTTTGACGATGATCTAGCGCGGGATCAGCACGGCGCCCAGATACGCGCGCCCTGCCCAGTGGTTGAACCAGATCGAGGTCGTCATACTGACCTTGCCCGCCTTGATCTCCGTCAGGATGGTGATGGTCAGGTGCTTGTCCGTCAGGCCGCATTCGTACGCTTCAGGTGTCTCGGACCGCACCGGCAGCGCGGCCATCAGATCGCCCTCAACCCCGTCGCCGGTATGCAACCCGAACAGTCTGACCACCTTGTTACGGGCCGCCAACGCTGCCCCCGACCAGCCGGGCGTCCTCGCCAACCCCTCCTCATACGCCTCCCGCGTCGCGCTGATATCGGCGCGGACGGGGCCGGAATGGCGGTCGTGCCAATCCGGGGTGCGAGGGGGGATGACCAGTTCCATCAGGCGCGCAAACGCTCGTTGGCGGGATCCCAAAGCGGCTTATCTTCCTGAACGACCGCTTTGCAACGCTCGCCGTAGATCTCAACCTCAACCTCGGTGCCGGCCGCTGTCTGATCACTGCGCAACATCGCGTGGGCGATAGAATGACCGACGCGATAGCCCCAGCCGCCCGATGTCGTCTCGCCCACGATTTCGCCGCCAGACCAGACCGTCGACATGTAAGGCGCATCCGCCGGACCCGCATCGACTTTGAGGATCGAGAACCGCTTGGTGGTGCCCTGCTGCTTTTCGTTCATTAGCGCCGCCTTGCCACGGAAACCCTGCGGTTTGTCGAGCTTCACGAACCGATCCAGGCCGCCTTCGAAGAGGCTGTAATCCGTGGACAGATCCCCTTTCCATGTCCGGTACCCTTTTTCGAGGCGAAGGGAATCCAGCGCGTACATCCCGAACGGTTTGGCACCGGCGTCGATGATGGCCTCGTAGATCTCAGCGGCGTCTGCGATTGGTGCATGCACCTCCCACCCCATTTCACCGGCGAAGGAAACACGCAGAAGACGCACCACCTTGCCTGCAACCGTCGCGTCCTGATGGGTCAACCAGCCGAGGCTGAGATCAGCGTCGGTCATCCCTGACAGAAGATCGCGCGACTTCGGGCCAGTGACGATGAAGGTGTTCACCTCAAGCGTCCGATCGACCAGCGACAGGCCATCGGCGAGGTTGTTCTTCAGCAACTCGCCATCATGCCATTGCGCCGACGCCGCTGTGATCAGGGTGAAGTCATCGTCGCCTTTTCGAACGATCGACATCTCCGTCAGGATGCGGCCGCGGGTGTCTGAGAAATAGCCTAGATTCATGCGGCCGACCTTTGGAAGGCCGCCTGCGATCATCCCGCACAGCCACTCAGCGGCACCGTCACCAGTCAGATCAAAGCGGGAAAAGCCGCACAGATCCAGCACGCCCACATTGTCGCGAACCGCTTCGCATTCTTCCTGAACGCGATGGCGCCACGGCCCCTCACGTTCCCATGTGTGGGTTGCTTCAAGGGATGTGTCGTCGCCCGGCTGCGCGAACCAGTTGGCTCGCTCCCACCCGTTATAGGCGCCCATAACGCCGCCCAGCGCCTTCACCTTGTCATGCGCAGGCGACAGCTTCTTGTCGCGCCCGGCAGGCCACTCATGATGAGGGAAGTGCATCGCATATTCGTTGCAATACACCTCCAGCCCCTTCTGGTTGCAGTAGTCCTGATCGGTGTAGTCGGTGTAGCGGCGCGGATCGACGGCCCACATGTCCCACTCCGTCTCGCCCTCTACGATCCACTCCGCCGTCACCTTGCCTGCGCCGCCGGATTGGGCGATGCCGAAGGTGAAGACGCAGGCCTCAAACGCATTCTTCACGCCCGGCATCGGGCCAATCAGTGGCAGGCCATCCGGCGCATAAGGGATCGGACCGTTGATGATCCGCTCAACCCCGGCGCCGCCGGCCAGCGGCACACGCTCCATCGCATCCACCACGATATCCATGATGCGGTCCAGGTCGTCAGGGTAAAGCTGGAAGGAAAAATCAACCGGCATCTTGTCATCCGGCGCCAGCCAGTGGCCTTTGCCGTTCGGCTCATAAGGGCCGATGTTGAAGCCGTTCTTTTCCTGACGCAGGTAGTAGGAGACATCGACATCGCGAACCAATGGCAGCTTGCCGCCATGCTCTTTTGACCAGACTTCGATTTCAGGCACCTGAGAGGTCAGCACGTACTGGTGCGACATCACCATCATCGGCACGGTACGACCACCATAAGGCTTGAACCATTCGCCTACCTGCTGGGCGTAATAGCCAGCCGCGTTGACCACGAACTCACAGGCGATGTCGCCCTTCGGCGTGTGAACGACCCAGGAATGATCTGGTTTCTGCGTCACGCCGGTGACCGGGCAGAACCGCTCAATCCGCTGGCCCATGTCGCGCGCGCCTTTCGCCAACGCCTGCGTCAGCTGCGCTGGATCGATATCGCCGTCGGTCGGGTCGTAGAGGACGGAATGGAGGTCATGGGTCTCCATGAACGGGTACATGTCGACCGCTTCGGAAGGGGTCATCATCTTCATGTCGATGCCCTGATAGCGGCCCATGTCGCAGGCGCGCTGGAATTCCTGCGTCCGCGTCTTGCCGTGGCTGAGGCGAAGCGAGCCCGAGACGTGGTAGTTCATCGGATAGTCAACGGCCTCGCCGAGGCCGCGATACAGTTCGGTCGAATAGCGCTGCATGTTCATGATCGACCATGAGGTCGAAAATGTCGGCACGTTACCGGCGGCATGCCAGGTCGAACCAGCCGTCAGTTCATTCTTCTCAAGCAGCACACAGTCGGTCCACCCGGCCTTGCCAAGGTGGTAGAGGACAGAGACGCCGACTGCGCCGCCGCCAATGATGACGACGCGTGCGGTGGTGGGAAACTCGGCCATGGGGAATACTCCTTCAGTCGATGATGAGACGGGCGGCGAGGCCGCCGAAGACGATTGCAGATAGACGGTTCATGACGCGCGATGCAGCGCGAATACGGGCTGCCGCAACGCCGGCGAGGGCCCCAACGATGGCGTTAACGGTGAAGCCAGTGGCGATAAAAATCGCGCCGAGCACAGCGATTTGCGCCCAGATCGCACCCCGAGCCGGATCAGCGAACTGCGGCAGGAAAGCAAAGATGAACAGTGCCGTTTTCGGGTTCAATATGTTCGTCATGAACCCGCGCGCAGCAATGCGGCTGAACCCGGCGATCTCGGCCTTGGCCGCATCTGGCGCGGGCGCGCGCCACATGCCCACCGCTAACCAAATCAGATAGGCTGCGCCAACATAGCGGATCGCATCATAGGCCAACGGCTCCGCCGCAATCAACGCGGCGACGCCCGCGGCGGCGAGGGCGATGTGAACCAACACGCCGGCGTTGATGCCAAATGAGGCCACAAACGCCGCTTTGGTTCCCCCGGCCGCGCCAGATGCGACAGAGAACAACATATCGGCCCCCGGGGTGAAGTTCAGCGCGAGACAGGCCGCAACAAAAGCAACAAGCGTTGTAGCCTCTGGCATCATCAGCGCCCCGGTCATTCCGCCAGTATCCTGATAGCAAGCGCACCGAAGACGACGGCGGAAATGCGGTTCATCAGCTTTGATGCGCGGCGAATGCGATCCGACACCGCGCTAGCCAACCCGCCATAGATGCCGTCGAAAACCGCAGCCATTGTCGCCAATGCAAAGCCAAACGCGATGATCTGCCGCCAGACCGGGCCTATCGCTGGGTCAGCGAATTGCGGCAAAAGCGCAATCATAAAAACCAGCACCTTGGGATTGGTCAGGTTCGTGATGATTGCGCGGCCATAAGCGCGGGATGTTTCACGCCGGCCCAGACGCTCTTCCAGATCGCCACCAGCGCGCCATGCCTGCCAGCGCATCCAGATCAGATAGGCGGCGCCGGCGCAACGGATGACATCGAAGGCCGTTTCGTTTGCCGCGATCAGCGACGCAAGGCAAACCACCACCAACACCGAATGGAGGAACATGCCTGACGCTGCGCCCATGCCCGCAGCAATGCCAATCTTGGGGTCGCCGCGCAGACCGCAGGCGATGAAGAACATCATATTGGGGCCAGGCGTCAGCAACAGCGCGACCCCCGCCGCCATGAAGGCTGCCCAGGTCCAGGGGTCTATGTTCAGGATCACATCCATCAGTAAACCGGCGGGGCGATCACCCAGATCACCACAGTGGGCTGATCGCCCGGGTTGCGCCACCTGTAAGGTTCACGCCGAAACCGAAAGCTGTCGCCTTCGTTCAACTGAAACAGCCGATCATTGATCCAAAGGTCCAGTTGGCCCGAGATGATGTACCCAGCTTCTTCCGTCGGGCGGGTCTGCGGTTCCGACAATTCCGCGCCGGCGTCAAAGACAGAACGAACGATTTCGAATGCGCCGCCCAGATCCGGCGATAACAGCATCTCGTTCAGGCCGCCCTCTGGCGCGCCCAGGCTGCGCCCGGCGTTCCACCGGACAACATACCCGCGTTCCTCAGACGGTGCGTCCGGGTCGCCAAAGAAAAGAGACAGCGGCGCGTCCAACCGGTCGGCCAAGAGCCGCAAATCGTCGATGGAGGGTTGGGAAATGCTGCGTTCCACCTGGCTGAGCCATCCAACCGACCGCCCCGTCGCCGTCGCCAGATCGGTCAGGGTCATCCCACGCGACTTTCGAAGCGCGCGCAGATCCGCGCCAATGCCAGCGCTGTCTTCGGTGATGTCGATGGCTCCGTCCAAGGCGGCGCATCCTCCCTTTCATGAAATTTTCCCAATTTTTTTCACGAAAGCAAGAAGAGGCCCCGCCAGAAAGCGACAAGGTCGACGTCGTTTTAACAAAAAACATCTGGCTGCACTGAAACAGGCCTCAAAAACAGTGAGCATCAGCACCAGGATCGCAGGATCCTGATTGGCACGCAATTTGGGAGGCGTCTGACTTAGGCCTTACCTAGTTCCTCGCCGCGGGCGCGGGCAGCCTCGACAGTTTCGATCAACAAGGCCTCCAGCCGCCCAGTATCTCGCAGCACCGACAGCCCCGCCGCCGTGGTCCCCCCGGGGCTGGTCACCTGTTCGCGCAGCACGCCCGGCGGCGTGTCGCTTTCCGCCGCCAAGCGCCCAGCGCCCATTACCGTCTGCATCGCCAAAGTCTCAGACAGGTCTTGCGGCAAACCCACTTTGACGGCTGCCGCGGTCAGCGCCTCAATAAAATGGAAGATATACGCAGGCCCGGAGCCGGAAACGGCTGTGACGGCGTCCATCAGCGCTTCGTCCGCAATCCAGGCGACCTTACCCGATGCGGCCAACAGGTCATTGGAAAGAGACTTTGCATCCTCTGATACGCCGTCAGTTCCCCAACACACCATCATGCCAGCGCCAATCGCTGCGGGCGTGTTGGGCATGGAGCGGATCACTGGCGCCCCCGCCCCCAGTCCTGCCTGAAGCGTAGCGACTGTCGTGCCTGCCGCGATCGACACAAAGGTAGTCGTCTCAAATCTGGCGTAGTCCGGCAGGACAGATGGCATGATCTGGGGTTTCACCGCCAGAAAGATCAAATCTGGCGACAGCGCCGCTGGCAGATCACCGGGCCCTGCGACAGCGGTCGCGCCCAGCGCAGCAGCCTTGTCACGCAGGGCGTCCGAAGGTTCCACGACATAAGCGGAGAGGTCGGGCTTAGCGGCAAGCCACCCTTCCAGCATCGCCCGGCCCATGTTTCCGCAACCTACCAACACGACTGTCTTGCTCATATCAATCTCCTCCGCCCCATCATCCGCGTTGATCTGTTCCTAGCGTATGCTGACGCGACGCAAAAGCGCGCAGTCACCTGCTGGCGCGTGTCAGCAAGACGCGCTAATCTGTCAAGCGAATTAGACGGTGAGACATGGATCTTTACTTTCGCATCAAAGACAACGGTGCCACGGTGTTTCGGATCAACGATGAAACCCGCCATCGCAGGTTGGACCTTCAGCCGATCGCCGAGGCGAATGTTCGCAATGGCGACATCAAGCTGCGTAAAGACGTCACCCTAACAGATGCGGAAACAACTGAGATCAAGCGTTGGCTGGACGCTCGCGGCGCAGAACTGGCGGCGCGAGAGATTGATCAGGCCCGCCTCACGATTGAGCACCTCAATGCAACGGCAAACTGGATTTCCAGCAAGCCCGACCCCGTCGCCGCTGAAGCGATGAGCGAAGACTTACTGATGGCGATGCACGATCTGCGGGCTGCGATTGTGCGGTTCAAGTCGAAGATGCTCGACCAGAAGGACGCGTAGCCGAAAGGATGGGCGTGAACTCACGAAGCAGCGATTTGACAGAGCTCCGACAAGCGCCGATACCGGGTCGTTCGCAAAGAACAGGATTTCCATGACAGAGCACGGCCAGATCACCCCCGCACGCCCGACCGCCCCGTTCACCGATCCTGCGGTGACCGCCAAGGGAGAGCCGCGTGCGACCGTCGCGCTGGAGCGGTTGGAGACGCTTTGGTTTAACACTGGCACGCTCTGCAACATCGAATGCGTCGATTGCTATATCGAAAGCAGCCCAACGAATGACCGCCTCGTCTATCTGACACTGGCTGAAATAACGCCATATCTTGATGAGATTGAGAGCAACAACCTGAACACGCGTGAAATCGCGTTCACCGGCGGTGAGCCGTTCATGAACCCTGACATGTGCGCCATGGCGGAAGCGGCGTTGGCGCGGGGGTTTGAGGTTCTGATCCTGACCAACGCAATGCGCCCCATGATGCGCCCGCGAGTGCAGGACCCATTGGCCAGGCTGATCGCGGACTATGGCGACAAGCTGACCTTGCGCATTTCACTCGACCATCACTCAGCTGAAGCGCATGACCGCCTGCGCGGTAAAGGGGCGTTTGATCTGACACTGGAAGGCATGCACTGGCTGAAAGCCAAAGGTGCGCGTCTGGCCGCAGCCGGGCGCACGATCTTTGGCGAAGACGATGTGACGTCGCGCGCAGGCTATGCGTCGCTGTTCGCCGACCAGGGGTTCGACATCGACGCGACCAACGCCGGTATGTGCGTCCTGTTCCCAGAAATGGACGAAAAGGTCGCCACGCCCGAGATTACGACAGCGTGCTGGGGCATTCTCGATAAAGCGCCCAGCGCCGTAATGTGTTCGTCGTCGCGCATGGTGGTCAAACGCAAGGGCGCGGCGGCGCCTGCCGTGATCGCCTGCACCCTTTTACCCTATACGCCGGAATTCGAATTGGGCGAGACGCTGACCGACGCCAATCGCCCTGTTGCGCTGAACCATCCGCATTGTTCGAAATTCTGCGTCCTTGGCGGCGCGAGTTGTTCAGCGTGAACAAAGCCACCCTGCTGGCTGTCTGCGCCGCGCTGTTTACCGTTTCGATCTGGGCAAACTTTCTGGTCACCACCGGGGGTATGACCAGTGGTGGGCTGGGTGTGGTGGAGCTTGGCTTCATCCGCGCCACCGTTTGCGGGATCGCCCTTTGGCCGATCGTGCACCGAATTGGGTACTACCCCAAGGGGATGGAGCTGTGGCGCTTTGCGGTCTTGGTCATCGGCGCCGGATCGGGATTTCTGTTCCTGATCCCGCTTGGCTTCGCTTACGCGCCGCCTGCCGATAGCGGGATCTTTGCACCCGGTACGTTACCTTTGTGGGCGGCGATCACTTCGATCGTGTTTCTGGGCGAAAGGCTATCAGCCATCAGGGGGATCGGTTTCTTTTTGATTGCGATCGGCGTACTGGGCGTCGGCGGTCTGGACGCGATCCTGAATGCTGGCGATGGGGTTTGGATCGGATACATCTTCTTTGCCTCAGGATCCTTGATGTTTTCGTTCTACGCCGCCGCCCAACGCAATTCTGGGCTGGACGCGTTGGAGGCGACAGCATTGGTAAACTTCTGGACCCTTCCTGCGGCCTGCGTCATGGCGTTTGCGTTTGATCTGGATTTTTCCTCTGTCAGCACCCTTGCGATTGGGTGGACAGCGTTGGCGCAGTTCGGGTCAGGGGTGGTCGCGATCATCACTTTCACTTATGCGACGATGACACTGGGGCCGTCGCGCGGCGCGGCGTTCATCGCGCTAACGCCTGCGATTGTTGCGCTGGCTTCGGACTGGTTCTTGGGGCAACCGGCGTCAGACATGATCTGGATCGGCGTCGTGGTCGTGTCAGCCGGGGTTTTGATCGCCTCAGGACTTTTCGAACGGCAGAAAGCGGCAAAGACAGCCTGAGGGCGAATGCGTTTTGTCCTAAGGCCAACCGCAGGGATCAGGATATTTTTAGGACAAAGATGAGGTCAGGATCGCTCGGAGAAGGCGTCTGACAGCACTGATTTCACAGTGAACGTATCGACATCTCTGGCCACGAAGGCGTCGCCTATGGCGCGGGCGAGTATGAAGACCAGTTTGCCATCCTTGACCTTCTTGTCCTGGCCCATCAGCGCAATCAGCCCCTCAGCGTCGGGCAGATCGCCATCGATGTCGCCGAGCGTCGTTTTCATGCCCATAGCCCGGAAATGCGCGCGCACGCGGCTGGGGGTTTCCTGACTGCAGAGCCCGAGGCGCATGGACGTCTCAAACGCCAATCCCGTGCCAATGGCGACAGCCTCACCATGCAGCAGGCGGTCTGAGTAACCGGTTGCAGCCTCCAGCGCATGGCCGAAGGTGTGGCCCAGGTTCAAAAGCGCGCGGTCGCCCTGTTCGGTCTCATCGCGGGCGACAATTTCCGCCTTCATTTCGCAGGACCGGCGGATCGCTGTGATACGGGCGGCCTGATCACCAGCGGCGAGTGCGGGTCCGTTCGCTTCAAGCCAGTCAAAGAACGCCTCATCGCCCAGAAGGCCGTATTTTGCGACCTCGCCATAACCGGCTATGAATTCACGGGCGGTCAGGGTGCCAAGGACGTCTGTATCCGCAAGAACAAGACGCGGTTGGTGAAAGGCGCCAATCAGGTTCTTGCCCTGCGGCGCGTTCACGCCGGTTTTTCCGCCAACCGAGCTGTCGACCTGGGCCAACAGCGTTGTCGGGATCTGAATGAAATCGACCCCCCGACGCAACGTCGCCGCCGCAAAGCCTGCAAGATCCCCAATCACACCGCCGCCGAAGGCGACGACCATGTCATTGCGGGCGATCTTGAGATCGAGAAGTTGCAAGAGGGTTTCCTCCAGGCGCTGCATCGACTTGGTCGCCTCGCCCGGCGGCAGGATGATGGCGGGCGCGTCGACGCCCTGGGCCGCCAATCCCCAGCGAAGGGTTTCGAGATGCAGAGCGGCGACGGTTTCATCAGTGATCACAGCGACATGCGGGCGGGCCAGCAAGGGCGCAATTTCGGCGCCGGCGCGGGCCAAAAGGCCGGGGCCGATGCGGATATCATAGCTGCGCGTGCCCAGCGCGACTGAAAGTGTTTCGGGTGCAGTCATGGCGCAGCTTTCAGGAAAGGGGTGTCGGGATGGGCTTTGTCATAGGCTTTCAGCGCGTCAACAATGTATGCGGCGACGCCGGCGGCGGACCCTGACAGCGTGCTTTCCACACGAAAATCCGCCTCGGCGTAGACGGGATAGCGTTGATCCATAAGGCCAGAAAGGATCTGACGCGGATCACCATTCTTCAAAAGCGGGCGGGTGTCGCGCCGGCCTGTCCGTTCCAGCAATGTCTCAAGATCAGCATGCAGCCACACCGCGCCGCCCGCCTTGTGGATCGCGGCGCGGGTCTGGGGCGACATGTACGCCCCTCCGCCCGTCGCCAGAACCATCGGCTCTTCGGTCAGAAGGCGGGCGATCACGCGTTCTTCGCCGCGGCGGAATTCAGCCTCGCCATGCTTTTCGAAAATTTCGGGGATGGTCAGACCAGCAGCGGCGACGATTTCAGCGTCAGCGTCGCGAAACGGCGCGCCGAGCTGCTGCGCCAACCGCCCACCCACCGTGGTTTTTCCGCAGCCCATCAACCCGACCAGCGCAATCGGGCGCAGAAGGCGTGATTTGAGGCGGCTGTCGGTCAAACTCTTGTCTCCTCGCATTGCACCCGGTCGGCCTGCGCATTAGATTCGACTGCAGGCGGGTCGCCGGCAGGATGTCTACAGGGCGACGCGCTCTCTGGCGAGGGCCAAACAGGATCGGACCGCATGATAAGACGGATCATCAGTTTTCTCTTCATACTGGCCGTGCTAGCTGGGCTGGGCCTTGTCGTCTACGCCTTTGTCTCTGACCTGCCAGCGCCGCTGACCAAAGTGGAAACCCCGGCCGCAGGCGTCGGGTTCGACCAGTAACATCGTGCGCGATCAACAGCTGATCGCCGGATTTCTGGAAGCGATGCGCGCTGAACGGGGCGCTGCGGAAAACACGGTGCTGGCCTACGCCCGCGACCTGACCGCTTACGCCGAGCACCTTGCGGGGTCAGGCGCAGGAATCGAAACCGCTGAGCGCGGCCATATCGAAACCTATCTTGCGGCGTTGGAGGCGGAAGGCTTGGCCGCCACGACGCGCGCGCGGCGGTTGTCGTCACTACGACAGTTGCACCGGTTTCTCTATGAGGAAGGGTTGCGAACGGACGACCCCGCCCAGCGCATGACCGGTCCGCGCAAGGCGCGCAAATTGCCCAAGACGCTGAGCGAGGGGGAGGTTGACGCGCTGCTCGCCGCCGCCCGGGTACCTGTTGGCAAAGCCGGGCCTGACCTGCGGCTGATCTGCATGATGGAACTGCTTTACGCCACCGGTATGCGCGTGACGGAACTGGTCAGTCTGCCTGTCGCCGCCGCACGGGGCGACCCGCGCATGATCCTGGTCAAGGGCAAGGGTGGGCACGAACGGATGGCGCCGCTGTCCCACCCCGCTCGCGATGCGCTGGCCGCGTGGCTGTCGGCCCGCGACGCAGCGGAGGATGAGGCCCGAATGGCGGGGAAGCTGTCGTCGCCGTTCCTGTTCCCCGCTGGTGGCAAAGCGGGGCATCTGACGCGGATCAGATTCTACCAGATCATCAAGGACCTTTCGGTCCGGGCCGGAATCTCCCCCGAAAAAGTATCACCCCACACGATGCGCCACGCCTTTGCAACGCACCTGCTGGCCCATGGGGCTGATTTGCGGTCGATCCAGCAATTACTGGGACACGCGGATGTCTCAACCACCGAGATCTACACCCATGTTCAGGAAGAGCGGCTGAAGCAATTGGTGTTTGAAAAGCATCCTCTGGCGTGAAACCATTCGTAAGCTATTGATACTGCTTTGAATTAAGAAATTTTTAGTCTTTGCGGTTTCGCAGCTGGAAGTACTGACCCGTTTAGGGTGCGCTGAAGCGCATCCCACGCCTGATCAAAAACAGGTCTCATGCCACCGCCAGACGGCGCAGGCGATCCGGCAGGACATCCTCGCTTGGCCACCAGCCCGATGTTAGGGCCGAAGCATAGGGTGACGACCGCCCCGCCATCGCCGCCGCCGCGCCGGCGGCGTCATAGTCCAGACGGTGGAGCGTGGCCGCCCCATCCAGCACGCAGTATTCAGTCGCGGCGCACCCATCATGCGGCGGCATGCCGATGACGCCGGCGTTGATCCAGTCAGGTTCGACAAAGCCAATGCCGCTGTGCCCGGCCACGACGACATCGATCGGGCCCAGTTCCGCGGCGAGCGCAGCGCGCTCAGCCGATTTATCATCCCCGGGCCATATGAATTTTGATGTTTCGGCAACTCCGCCATGGATCACGCCATACCGCTTGCCTGCCGCTTCGAACGTCGCGGCGCGGGGCAGCGCCGCCATCCACGCCCGCGCATCTGCGTCGATGAAACGACTGGCGTAGGCGTACCATTCGGCTGAAAGCGCATCGCAAACGCTGCCTTCGCTAAAGCCGCAGCCGCAATCATCGGCGCCCGCCGCCAGCTGTTCCTCGCAATTCCCGGCGATGACATGGCACCCCCAATCGCGGATCAGCGCGATCGAAGCGGCCGGATCGCCGCAATAGGCCACGACATCGCCTGTGCAGATAACGTTTTGGGCGGGGATGGCGCGTCTGTCCGCCTCCGCCCGCATGGCTTCCAGCGCGTGAAGGTTGGAATACGGCCCGCCAAACAACAGCACGGGGCCGGTCAAAACGCCAATAGTCTGGATTGTCATTCACCCTGCCCCTTGGTCTTTTCTGGCGAACCTGTATGTCGCGCCGCCCGCGCACAGACAAGCCGGGCGGGCCCGTCAGCCGATCACCAGTGCGTCATCACATGGGGCGGCGCAAAGGCACCTTGGCCGCTCGGCCCAGCCAGCCTATATATGCGAGCACATTCAATGGCTGGAGGGCCAAATGGACCCCTATATCTGGTGGACCACGGGATCGATCGTTGGTCTGCTGCTGATGTCCGCTTTCTTTTCGGGCAGTGAAACTGCGCTGACGGCCGTCAGCCGCGCCGCGCTGCAACGGTTAAAGGACAAGGGGTCGCCTTCAGCTGAACGCGCGCTGAAACTGACCGAAGACAGCGAGCGTCTGATCGGCGCGATCCTTCTGGGCAATAACCTGGTTAACATTCTGGCCGCGGCGCTGGCGACAACACTGTTCACACGGCTGTTCGGCGAGGCGGGCGTCGCCTGGGCGACGCTGGTCATGACGCTGCTGGTTCTGATCTTTGCCGAGGTGACGCCAAAAACCTACGCCATCACCAACTCTGAAACGGCGGCGTTGCGGGTGTCCTGGCCGATTTCGATCCTGGTCAGGGTGCTGGCGCCCTTTGTCGGATTTGTCCGCGTCATCGCCAGGGCCGCACTGGCGCTGTTCGGCGTCAAGGCTGATCCCGACGCGCGCATTTTGGGCGCTTCCGATGAAATTCGCGGCGCAATCGACCTGCACCATTCCGCCGGCGCAGTGGAAAAAGACGACCGTGACCGCCTGCTGGCCGCGCTGGACCTCGGCCAGCGTGAGGTCAGCGAGGTGATGATGCACCGCCGCAACATCGAAACGATCGACGCTGATCTGCCAGCGGAAGAAATCGTGTCGATCTGCCTGCAATCGCGCCACACCCGCATCCCAATCTGGCGAGATGAACCTGAGAACATCATAGGCGTTATCCACGCCAAAGACCTGCTGCGCGCCGTGCACGACCTGACGCAGAAAACACGCGAAGGGGTCGAAGCGTTGCAGTCGCTCGACATCGAACAGATCGCGATGGAGCCGTGGTTTGTGCCCGACACCACATCCATGGACGAACAGATGCGCGAATTTCTGCGCCGCAAAAGCCACTTTGCGCTGGTCGTTGACGAATATGGCGACCTTCAGGGCCTGCTGACGCTGGAAGACATTCTTGAAGAAATCGTCGGCGACATCAGTGACGAGCACGATGAAGACGAAACCATGATCCACCGCGCCCCCGATGGCAGCTTTGATCTGGACGGCGCAACAACGATCCGCGACCTGAACAGGTATGGCGACTGGGACCTGCCGGATGAAGAGGCTGCAACCGTTGCAGGCCTGATCATCCACGAAGCTCAGGCGATCCCGACCGTCGGCCAGATCTTCGTTTTCCACGGGTTTCGGTTCGAAATCCTGGCCCGTGAACGCCATCAGGTGACGCGCATCCGCATGAAAGAGGCGACGGACGTCGCCGCTTAACCTGTCCACGCGGCTGTCGCCCCACCTGCGAGTTTTCTTGACCTTTGGTTAACAATCCCGCTGACTGAAAGAAACCAGTCTTTGGGAGGATGATTATGGCCGATGGTGCATTGGCGGGCGGTTTGCCGTCCAGCCCGATAAAGCTGGTTGAAACTGCAAAACTGCGCGGCGACAAGATCGCCTATCGCGTGCCCGATGGCGACGGCTGGGCCGCGACCAGTTGGACCGATTACCTGGCGGAGGTTGAGGCCGCCGGCCGCGCCATGATCGCAGCGGGCGTCGCGCCAGGACAGGTCGTCTGCATTCTTGGCGCCAACACGCCGGAATGGACAACGATGTCGCTGGCAGCAATGTCGATCGGGGCCAAACCGGCAGGCATCTACCTTTCCTGCTCGGCCGAGGAAATCGCCTATATCCTGAACCATTCAGAGGCGCCGATCGTTCTGGCCGAAACAGCGGAACATTACGCCCGCATCAGCGAAAGCCTAGATGCGCTGCCCCACCTGAAAACAGTGGTGATGATGCGCGGCGCCCCGGCGGATGCGGACATTCAGATCGGCTGGGATGACTTCGTCGCCACGGGCGGCGAGATGGTGCAGGCCGAACTGGTCGCCCGGCGCGACGCGGTCAAACCCGAAGACACCGGCACGCTGGTCTATACATCCGGCACCACCGGGCCGCCAAAGGCGGTTGTGCTCAGCTATGGCGCGCTCAGCTGGACGTCGTCGACTCTGCTCGAAATGTTCCCGATGGCGGGCGACGACCGGCTGATGTCATATCTGCCGCTGGCGCATATCGCCGAGGCGACAAATTCCATCCATAACCACGTCTTCGCTGGATACGAATTGTGGTTCGTCCGCGATCTGACGGAGCTGGCGACCCGCCTGCCCCAGGTCCGGCCCCACACGATGTTTGGCGTGCCGCGGGTCTGGCAGAAGATCCACGAAGGATTGCAAGCCAAGCTGGGCGAGGCGACCAGGGTCAAGGCCAAGCTGGCCGCCTGGGCGCTGAAGGTTGGCCGCGAAGCGGCGCTTTTGGAGCTGGATGGAAAGCCAGTCACCGGCCTGCTTGCGATGAAGCGCGACTTTGCCGACAAGCTGGTCCTGTCGAAGATCCGCATTGCGCTGGGGTTGGATGAATGCCGCCTGCCCGTGTCCGGCGCGGCGCCGATCAGCGCCGAGGTTTTGGAATTCTTCGCTTCGCTCGGCGTTGTGATCTACGAGGTTTATGGCCAATCCGAAGATTGCGGCCCGACATCGTTCAACCGGCCTGGCGCCGTGAAGTTCGGCACGGTCGGTCGACCGATCCCAGGCCTTGAAGTGCGCATCGCCGATGATGATGAGATCCTGGTCCGGGCGCCGTCGCTGTTCGACGGCTATCTCAAGAACGAGGCGGCGACCGAAGAAACGCTGGCCGACGGCTGGATGCTGACCGGCGATCTTGGGCAGCTGGATAACGAAGGCTTCCTTCACATCATCGGGCGCAAGAAAGACATCATCATCACCGCCGGCGGCAAGAACATCTCGCCCGCCAATCTGGAAGGCGATCTGATGGATATCCCGCTGGTCGAACACGCCGTGGTCATCGGGGATGAGCGGAAATATCTGTCCGCCGTCATCACGCTGAGCGCCGACGCCATGGCCGCCGCCGGAAACCCAGACGACGCCACTGTGCAGGCGGACATCCAGAAAGGCGTCGACGCGATGAATGACCGCTATGCGCGGGTCGAACAGATCCGCGCCTTCGCCATTCTAGACGCGCCGCTATCGATCGAAGCGGGGGAGCTGACGCCAACACTGAAGGTCAAACGCAATATCGTGATGAAGAACCACGCGGCGGTGATCGACGGAATCTACGCCGAATAGACCTGCGCCGCTAGGTCTTCAGGCTGTCCGCAAAAATCTTGTCGCGGTCGGTCGGCAAGGTGGTGGATCGGGCCAGTTCATCCTGCAACGCGGCCAGTTCGCGCTGCGCGGCCGTTCTGTCATCGGCGCTGAGCCTCTCGGAAAGCTTGGTTAACGCGCGGTGTAACGCCTCCACCACCGGCAGATTGTCCCGTGCGGCCTGACGGAGCGGAGCGAAAGACCCGGCCAACAGATCCCCGATTGACCAGGGCGGCGCAACCTCCCGGACCGCGCCATCCTTGTCGTGGTGAACACCCTCGTCGAGCCCGGCTTTCGCCGCCGCCGCCAGAGAAGCTGACAGACGGTCAATACAGGCAATTGCCGTACAGCTGTCATTCACGCCAGGCGACAGGGCGCGCAGCGCGATTTCGATCAACAGATTGATCGAAAACTGCACATCCCCGTCTGCTGTGCGCCGGTCCGCGATGATGATCGCAGACGCCATATCCTAAGAAGCGCCTTCGCCGAAAGCGCCAGACACTTTGGTGATCGGATCGCCAACCAGCAGATGGTCGCCTGGGGTGACGATCAGGTTCACAAGCACATCCCGATCCGCAGCCACCGTTGTCAGCGCCCGGACATCAATACGCGCGACTTAGCCTGACACAGGGGCGGTCAGCATGTGTGCTTCGTCCACTCGCCAGTCAGGTTCGCTGATCTTACCCACAGCATCCCGTTTTCGCGCAATGGCCTGGAACGAAGCATCCAACCCTTTAGCGATGGCGGAAATTTCTTCGTCAATCGTCACCCGAAGCGCGACTTTGTCAACGAACAGCAGCAACATAATGACCGCCAGCATCGCTAACACCACCGCCGCCGCAACAGTCAGAAAGACGGGCCGCCCATCCTGCGCCGCCAACGACAGCAGAGAATGTAGGAACAGCGCACCCAACAGGCCGACAGCGATCTGGTTGGTTCGGTCATCCGAAAAGCGATCCAGCAGGCGCGGCGCAATGTTGCCCGCCGCAAGGGTGAACACCACCCGTACGATGGACTAGACGAGGCTGAGCGTCGACAGCACGTCGCTGGCGACAGTCGGCGGATAAGTCCGCAGGCCCAGCTTCGCATCCGAGGCAAGGATCTGCTCATCCGCCCAGATCGTCGCCACGGACAGGATCAGCCCGGCCAGTGACACCGCGCCGGGCACAGTGATGCACCCGGAAAGCGGGCGCACCGCAAGGATGCAGCGCAGGATAGTCGGCGCGTCAAACGTGTTGGCCGCCGTTGATCTCAATCTCCACGCCCGAGACGTAGGAACTTTCGGGCGTGCAGAGATAATAGATCGTTCGCGCGACTTCCTCTGGCGTGCCAAAACGGCGAAGCGGCAGCTTTTCGACGATCTTGTCCGTGCCGGGGCTTAGGATATCGGTTTCAATCTCGCCCGGCGCGATGGCGTTCACGCGCACGCCCAGCGGGCCAAAGTCATGCGCCATTTCGCGTGTCAGCGCAGCCAGCGCGGCCTTTGACGTCGAATAGGCGGCGCCTGCAAACGGGTGGACGCGCGCGCCGGCGATGGACGTGACGTTGACCACCGCGCCCTGCGCCGCCTGCAGTTCCGCCTTAAGGCCGCGCGCCAGCACGACCGAGGCGAAAAAGTTCACGTGAAACACATGGCCCCAGGTTCTGAGGTCGGTGTCCAGCGTGCTGAGCCGTTCGCCATTTTCGCCCTTAGGCGAAATGCCGGCGTTGTTCACCAAAGCTTCCAGCTTGCCGCCTTTCAGGCGCCCGCGGATATCCTCGACGGCTGTTATGGTCGATTTGGGATCGGACAAATCAACCTGGATATGATCTTCCTCGCCCATTTCCCAAGGGCAGTCTTCGGGAAACGGGTGGCGTGAGCAGGTAATGACCCGCCAGCCGGCGGATGAAAACCGTTTGACGGTCGCGTGCCCAATGCCGCGGCTCGCGCCGGTAAGGAGTAGCGTTTTACGATCAGGCATGTCTGATGTCCCATTTTATGTGCGCGCTTGGCGGGCTGCTGGGCGATTGGCGAAAGCATACTGAGGGCGGCGGGCAAATACCAGATGCGACCGGCGCATTGGTTGGTTTTTGCTTAAGGGCGGCTTGTAGGTGGTCGGGCTTTGGGGCTAAGCGGACGTTCGTATTCCCGAGCGTCCCGGGCTTGACCCGGGACCTCGAATAATGAAGCACCCAACCTATCGAGGCCCCGGATCTAGTCCGGGGCGGAGGTAAACAACGTCAGCCGATACGGGAGGCACATTTTTCGAACGCCCGCTTCGCCCCGTAATCACACCCTGCACCCAAACGCCTCAGCCATTTCGGCCACGATGGGCCGCGCCATCGCGATCTCTCGGTCCGAGATATTCTCGCGCCACCTGCCAACACGCACCTTATGATCCGGGCGGGAATAGGACCGAAAGGTCTGCGCCTCAATAAACCGGTCATTGTTTTCGTTCTGCACCCGATCAATCCACGCTCGGACGTCAGGTTGCACAGCGGCACCAACAACCCCCAGTTTGTCGGTGACCCGTTGCGCAAAGGCGGCGGGATCCGCGATCATGTCTTCGAAGGTCACCACGATTGCAGCATCCCAAACCTGAGCAAAACCGACGGATTTCAAATAGGCCCAGTGATGCGCACACCGTTCAATCAGCGCCCAGTACGCCCAGCTTCGCCAGTCTGGCGGGCGGGGATGATGGCCCCAGCTCCTGGCGATGCCCACCCGCAGCGAACAGATCGCATCCAGCGGGTGGCGCACGATCCAGAACAGTTTGACGCCCGGCGCCGCGCCTTGCAGCGTCGCAAGCGGAAAGGACAGCCACGGATCAGCAGGAAACCCATCGCTTTCGCGCGGCACTTTGAAGGAGACGGCTGAGTTCAGATCAGCCATCATCACATCGGCGAAAGGCGGTTCGCTGGCATAGGTCTAGGGGCTGAGGCTTTGAAAAAGCTCGCCAAAGATCGACGTGCCGCTACGCCCGCAGCCAAGCACCATCACCGGGGGCGGCGCGCGGCGCATGGGATGGGGTCAGGTGCCACAGAAGGTGCGGTGCACCGCGGCGTCTTTGGGGGCGGGGGCGGCGTACGCCTCCTTCCCCGGCTGGGGGGTGAAAGGGTCAGCCAGAACCTCGTTCAACGCATGGAACGGGTCAAAATTCTGATGCAGGCTCAATTCGATCACCTCTTCCACGATGTGATTGCGAGGGATGTAGAGCGGATTGGTCGCGTCCAGCAGCGTCGATGGGCTGGCGGCGCCATCCTCCGCCAGACGAGCGTGCCAGCGGGTGAGCCAATCGCTGAGATCGGCAGCATCGCCCAGATGGCCACGCAGGGGCGCGTCATCACCCCGCGCCGCATCCGAAAGGCTGCGGAAGGTCAGGGTAAAGTCGGCGCCAGCCGCCGCCATCATGGTCAGAAGGTCATTCACCAATGGCTTGTCGTCAGCCGTTGGCGCGGCGAGGCCCAGTTTGCGGCCAGAAATATCAGTCCAGCCGGCGTCGAACGCGGCAGGGAAGCCGTTCAGCGCTTCCTGCGCCTTTTCGATCGCCTTGTCGCTGTCATCATCAATCAGGGGCAGCAGCGCGCCCGCCAGCCGCGACAGATTCCAATGCCCGATGCCGGGCTGCATGTCATAGGCGTACCGCCCGCCCTGATCGATGGAGCTGAAGACCTGCTTGGGATTGAACCCTTCCATGAAAGCGCAGGGGCCATAATCGATCGTCTCGCCCGAAATGGTCATGTTGTCGGTGTTCATCACGCCATGAATGAACCCAAGCCCCATCCATGTGGCGATCAGACGGGCCTGCGCCGCCACGACGGACGTGATCAACGCAAGCGCCCGGTTATTCGCACCGGTCTGATCAGGATAGTGACGCTCGATGCAGTGATCTGTCAGCAAGCGCAGTGCCTCCACATCGTCGCGCGCGCCAAAGAACTGAAAGGTGCCGACACGGATATGGCTGGCGGCAACGCGGGTCAGCACACCGCCGGGAAAGCCGCCCTGTTCGCGGTAGACCGCCTCGCCCGTCCAGACGGCGGCGAGCGCGCGGGTCGTCGGCACGCTAAGCGCCTGCATAGCTTCGGACAGGATGTATTCGCGCAAGACAGGGCCCAGCGGCGCGCGCCCGTCGCCCATGCGTGAATACGGTGTTGGGCCCGCGCCTTTTAGCTGAACGTCGCGGCGGGTGCCGTTGGGGGTGACCACCTCACCCAGCAAGATGGCGCGGCCGTCGCCCAGTTGCGCAGACCAGCCACCGAACTGATGCCCGGCATAGACCTGCGCCAACGGATCAGCGCCCAGCAGCGGGCGGTTTCCCGCCAATGCCTCCACCCCGCCGGGGGCGCGCAGCGCGTCCGCGTCAAGACCCAACTCCGCCGCCAGTTTGTCATTCACGACGACCGAGGCGGGGGCGGCGACCGGCGTGGGCGCAAGCTTGGTGTAGAACCGATCCGGCAGCCTGGCGTAGCTGTTGTCGAAGGGAAACTGCGGCAGGCTGAGATCGTCCATGATGTTCTTTCCCGCGCCTTAAGGCGGAATTCGATCAGAATGAGCCAATCTGATCGGATCCCAAGACAGGCGGTCGTTCCAAGTTGTTGCGCCACGCGACCCGACTGATCAAGCCTGGCCAGACGACGCGCTAAGGGTTCAGGCGCGTTTGCGTCCACTCGGTCGATGTGGGGTCGGTGCGGGTCCAGCGGAACCGGTCATGCAAACGAAATTCGCCGTCCGCCCAAAATTCCATTTCCGAAGGCACGATGCGATAGCCGGTCCAATGCTGCGGACGCGGTGGTTTCAGCGGATGTTTCGCCGCCACCTTGGCGACATCCGCCAACAGCGAGGCGCGCGATTTCAGCGGGCGCGATTGCTGCGACGCCCAGGCGCCGATGCGGGACTGATAGGCGCGGGAATTGTAGTAGGCGTCGGCCTGTTCATCCGACACCTTTTCCACCTGCCCCCTGCCCCGCACCTGACGGTGAAGTGATTTCCAGTGAAGGACAAACGCCGCCTGCATATTCTCGGCCAGCTCAGACCCTTTGGCACTTTCGGTGTTTGTGTAGAAGACGAAACCGTTGTCTTTGATTTCCTTCAGCAGTACCATACGCACATTCGGCAGGCCCGACGCATCGGCCGTCGCCAGCGCAATGGCGTTGGCGTCGTTGATTTCTGCTGCTTCAGCCTCCGCCAGCCACTCACGGGCTTTTGTGAACGGATCGTCACCTGCGAAGATGTCTTTGGCGGCCATGATACTCTCCTACAACTCACACGTATACATATCGCGCCCTGCGCTGAGGTCCATCGCCAAGACTGGTTTCCGATCATTCGGCTTCGTGCGGGCTGAATTGCTCTCTAGCTTGAAGGGGCGCGCGATATCCCATAAACGAGACAAAACTAATTATAGCGGGCGGAGACCGACTGATGAGCGCATCCACAGGTGTTATGGCGGGCAAACGCGGTCTGATTATGGGGGTCGCAAACCAGAAATCCATCGCCTGGGGCATCGCGCAGGCCTGCGCGGATCAGGGCGCCGAGATGGCCTTTACCTTTCAGGGCGAAGCGCTGGAAAAGCGGGTCCGCCCTTTGGCCGCTTCGGTCGGGGCCGAGATTGTGTTGCCTTGCGACGTGACTGACAGCGCCTCCATCGACGCGGTGTTTGCTGAGCTGGAGGCAAAGTGGGGCAAGCTGGACTTCCTCCTCCACGCCATCGCCTATGCGGACAAATCGGAACTGACGGGCCGCTATGTCGACACGTCGATGGAAAACTTCGCCATGTCGATGAACATCTCCTGCTATTCCTTCACGGCTGTCGCTCAGCGGGCGGAAAAGCTGATGACCGATGGTGGATCAATGGCGACGCTGACCTATTACGGCGCCGAAAAAGTCATGCCGCATTACAACGTCATGGGCGTCGCAAAGGCGGCGTTGGAGACATCGGTGCGATACATGGCGATGGACCTCGGGCCCAAGAACATCCGCGTCAATTCCATCTCCGCCGGCCCAATCAAGACGCTGGCCGCGTCCGGGATTGGCGATTTCCGGTATATTCTGAAGTGGAACGAACTGAATTCACCGCTTCGCCGGAACGTGACGCAGGAAGATGTCGGCAAGTCGGGCATGTACCTGTTGTCTGACCTGTCATCCGGCGTGACCGGCGAATGCCACCATGTCGACAGCGGCTATCACGTCGTCGGTATGAAGGCCGAAGACGCGCCAGACATCGATGTGGCTTCGGGGAAGAAATAATGTCTGACCGCCTGCCGCACGAAAAAGGCTTCCACATCTCGTGGGATCAGATCCATCGCGACAGCCGGGCGCTGGCGTGGCGGCTGGACAAACAGGGCCCCGGCGAAGACGGCGCCTGGAAAGCTGTCGTGGCGATCACCCGCGGCGGCATGGTTCCCGCGTGTATCCTAGCGCGCGAATTGAACATCCGCGTCGTCGATACGATAAGCGTCAAATCCTATGACAACCAGACCCAGGCCGATGCATCCGTGCTGAAAAGCCCGGACGTCGAACTGGTTGGCGACGGGACCGGCGTTCTGGTAATCGACGATCTGGTGGACAGCGGCAAAACGCTGGAAGTCGTGCGCGTGCTGTATCCAAACGCGCATTTTGCAACGGTATACGCCAAACCCAAAGGCCGTCCCCTGGTCGATACGTTCATCACCGAGGTCAGCCAGGACACCTGGATCTTTTTCCCATGGGACATGGCGCTGCAATATGTGGAGCCGTATCGCGGCACAG
>CBFHXH010000007.1:0-14191 GCA_965659735.1 uncultured Pikeienuella sp. | reverse complement strand
GAGAATTTTCGCGACAAAGACGGGGCCGTTCAGCGCCCTCTGAACAGGCCGCCGAGTACGCCTCGGACCAGTTGTCGGGTGATTTGGGAACCTGCGGTCCGCACCACCTGTTTGATTAACGTCGTCCCGACGCTGTCTGAGCGCGAAGAGCGGCGGGGCGTGGTTTTGCGCGGCTTTGGCTCCACCGACGGTTGGTAGCGGCGGGCGGCCTTGTAGGCGCGGTCGCGCCAGCTGGGTGCTTCGTCCTCGCCATGGTAGTCACGGCCCTGATCCTGGCGGCGCTTGAAATCCGCCCAGGTTTCCTCGGCCTCTTCCGCTGGCAATTCGGGTTCAAGGTCGGCCTCGACGGCGGCCTCAGCGGCGGCCTGCGCTTGCTGGGTCAGAATCTCATAAGCGCTTTCACGGTCAACCACGGCCTCATAAAGGCCCGCCAGCGGGGATTGCTCGATGGCGCGGCGGCGGTCAGCGGGATCACAGGGGCCAAGATGGGATGAAGGCGGGCGGATCAACGTGCGCTGAACAACGCTGGGCACGCCTTTTTTCATCAGGGTGGAGACCAGCGCCTCGCCCGTGCCAACCTCCATAATCGCGGTTTCGGTGTCGAATTCCGGGTTAGGCCGGAACGTCTCAGCTGCCGCCTTAAGCGCCTTGCGATCGCGGGGCGTATAGGCGCGCAGGGCGTGTTGCACCCGGTTACCCAACTGCCCGAGGATGTCATCCGGCACGTCCGCCGGGTTCTGGGTGATAAAGTAAACGCCGACGCCCTTGGACCGGATCAGGCGCGCGACCTGTTCGACCTTGTCGACCAGCGCGCGGGGCGCGCCATCAAACAGAAGATGCGCTTCGTCGAAGAAGAAGACAAATTTGGGTTTGGCCGGGTCGCCGACCTCGGGCAGTTCCTCAAAGAGCTCGCTGAGAAGCCACAAAAGGAAGGTCGCATAGAGTCGGGGCGATTGCATCAGGCGATCTGCGGCCAGGATGTTGATCCGGCCCCGCCCGTCCGAGCCGACGGAAATCATGTCTTCCAACTTCAACGCAGGCTCACCAAAGAAATCCGCCGCGCCCTGATTTTCCAGCACCAGCAATCGGCGCTGGATTGCGCCGACCGACGCGGTGGAGATGTTGCCATAGCGCAGCGCCAGTTCCTTGGCCCGCTGACCGATATGCACCAGCATCGATTGCAGGTCTTTCAGGTCGATCAGAAGCAGACCTTCTTCGTCGGCGATGCGAAAGGCGATGTTCAGGATGCCTTCCTGCGCCTCATTCAGATCCAAAAGGCGGGCAAGCAGCAAGGGCCCCATTTCGGTGATGGTCGCACGGATCGGGTGACCCTGTTCGCCGAACATGTCCCAAAAGACGACGGGAAAGGCGTCATAGCCATAATCGTCAAAGCGGATGGTTTTCGCCCGGCTCAGGAATGCATCATGCAGTTTGTGATCGGGCGAACCCGCAGCGCAAAGACCGGATAGATCACCTTTTATGTCGGACAGAAACACAGGGACGCCAGCTGCGGAAAAACTCTCCGCCAGAATTTGCAGCGTGACCGTTTTACCAGTCCCCGTTGCGCCTGAAATCAGGCCGTGCCGGTTGCCGTATTTCAGCAGCAGCGTCTGGGGATCGGCATATCCATTTCCCCCGCCGCCAATGAATATTCTGTCTTCCGCGGTCATCAGCCTTACCCCTGTGTCGAATCGGACGTCATTAATTAACGCTTTTGTTCCATGGAGAGAATGTGGTTGCAGAATTCCCATGAATTCTCAGTAAATTGGTCGGAATTTTTGCGGCTACACTCCTCCCTGTCGAACCGGCCGCGCCTCGGGCCCGGTCCTTTTTTTGCTAAAAATTCACCTTGGCTTAGATTCAACAAAATCTCGCGTGATTTTTCGTTGACGCCCCGAAAGATAACTCATAGCCTCAGCCATATGGACTTGCTTCGGTCGGTTCGACAGGGAGAAAAATCGAGACAAAGTCTCAGCGGAAGGGCGGCCATCGGGACGCCCTTTTCGCTTTTCTATAACTCAAAAGATTGATCGATGATGTGACGGACCGGCCTTGATTTCGCTTGAATCCCACTCCATCAACAGGCGCAAGAGACATCCGCCCCAAGGGCGAGCTTATATAGGAAGGGAGCCTGACGTGCTTCGACTACTCTTTTCAGGATTTTTCGCGGCGGCCATGGCCATTGCCGCAGCGCCCGCGGGCGCGCAGCAGCAGGGCCAACCCACGCAGCTGAAAGCGACCTACGGCGCCTGGGAAGTTCACTGCGTGCAGGGCAATGATCAGGCTTGCTACATGGGCCAGATCGGCAATGGCGGCAATGGCAAGCCGCTGGTCAGCGTGCGCATCCAGAAAACACCCAATCTGAAAGGCCCGAACGGCCAGCCAATTGAAGCAGTCATTCAGATCCAGGCGCCGCTGGGCGTATTGCTGACGGCTGGCGTATCGCTGCAGATCGACAGCGGAGAGCCGGGCCTCGCACCTTATAAGTTCTGCACCCCGCAGAACTGCGTGGTGGAAGAGCCTGTCAGCGCCGAACTGATTGGCCGGATGAAAAAGGGATCGAACGCCAGCATGAGCGTGATTTCCGCGCTGTCTGGCGAAAAGGGTCAGGCGTCGCTGTCGCTGTCTGGCTTTACGAAAGCCTACAACTCGCTCTGACGGGTTAAAGCGTTTTGCGTTGACGGTGAGGCATTTTGCATCGTCAACGCGTCTACTAACGTATCGCTGCCTGACGACGCAAAACGCAACGGTGATTCAGCGTAAAAGCGAAAAGCGCTCGACCTTTCTGAACGCAAGCACGGCGTTCAGACCCCCAAATGCGAACGAATTAGATAACGCGGCGCTGACATCAGCGTCGCGCGCTTCATTTGGGGTGACGTCCAGATCACAATCTGGGTCGGGTTCGTCATAGTTGATTGTTGGCGGAATGACGCCTTCGCTCAGCGCCATCAGACAGGCGGAAGCCTCCAACGCGCCGGCGGCGCCGATGGCGTGGCCGTGCATGGACTTGGTCGATGAGACAGCGACATGATCCGCGGCTGCGCCAAAAACTTGGCGGATCGCGGCGCATTCGGTGCGGTCATTCGCGGCGGTCGCGGTGCCGTGAGCGTTGATGTAACTGACTTCTTCAGGCGACATACCAGCATCAGCCAAGGCCGACGTGATCGCACGGGCGGCGCCGTCCTGGCTGGGCGTTACAATGTCTGACGCGTCGGCGGACATGCCAAATCCGCAAATCTCACCCCAAATCCGGGCGCCGCGGGCGATGGCGTGATCCATCTCCTCCAACACCAAAACGGCCGCGCCTTCACCCTGAACCATGCCAGTGCGGGTCTTTGAAAACGGGCGGCAGGCGTCGCGGCTCATCACGCGCAGGCCTTCCCACGCCTTGATGACGCCGAAGACCAGCGGCGCTTCCGCCCCACCGGCCACCATCAAATCGGATGCGCCGGATTTGACCATATGGAACGCCTGGCCAATCGCGTGGTTGGCTGACGAACAGGCGGTGGACACAGTCCAGCTTGGCCCCTTCAGCCCGTGACGCATCGAAATCTGGCTGGCCCCGGCGTTTGACATCAAACGGGGCACGACAAAGGGATGGACGCGGTTCTTGCCGTCCTGAAAGACCGTGCGATAGGCGCTGTCGATCGTTTCCATCCCGCAAAGCGCAGTGCCGATGACAACGCCTGATCGGACAGCCTCCGCCTCGGTCAAGTTAACGCCAGCCTCGGCCATCGCTTCGTCCGCTGCGGTGACAGCCATCTGCGTCGTGCGGTCGAACAGCGTCAGATCGGACCGGTCAAAGCGCCCTTCCGGCGTAAAATCGTGGGCATAGCCGCCGATCTTGACAGACAAACGATCCGCATCAGTGATCGACAGCGGGCTGACGCCAGATCGGCCTTCTTTCAACCCTGCAAAATGATCCGCCCTGTTCAGGCCAAGAGAGGAGACGACACCCAATCCCGTGACCGCAACCCTTCGCGACATGCGCAATCAGCCCTTGGCCGCGACGAGCGCAGAAACAGCCGCGACGATCTTGCCGACGGAGGAGATATCGAAATCAGACGCCGCAGGGTCGTTCGCATTGAACGGCACCGACACGTCAAAGGTTTCCTCGATCGCGAAGACAATTTCGACCAACGCCAGCGAATCCAAACCCATTTCCTCTGGCTTGTCCGTCAGCTTTACTTCATCGGGGCTCAGCATCGCCTGTTCGGCGACGATCGCGATGACCTGACTTTCGATAGAGGCGCTCATATTCAGATCCTTCATGGATTCTGAGGGGTGTTTACCCTGCCACGATGGCGGCGGAAAGCCGATTTTTGTTGACACCGCGCCAAGTGTGGCGGCGTCGGCGCACTTATCCGCGTTCAGCCCTCAGGCGCAGCCTGCACGCCAGCTGCCTGCAGTGCCGCCAGAATGCGGGCGTCGCGCCCGTATACATCGTCGCGGAACTGCCGCACGCCGGTCTCGTCCACCCAAGCAGTGCGATAGGTCAGATGGACCTGCACTGGTTCGGACAGATTAACGTATTTCTCTTTGTAGCGGCCTAGGATGCGGTCGATGTAACCAATGGGTTCTTCAACCTGCGGAGCCAGAAGAACGCGGGCCAGCTCTAGCGGGTCCTGGACGCGAACGCATCCGTGACTGAACGCGCGCGCGTCCTTGCGGAACAGGCTTTTTGACGGCGTATCATGAAGGTAGATGTTGAACTTGTTTGGGAACATGAACTTGACCCGGCCCAGCGCATTGCCGCCGCCAGGGCGCTGTTTCACGACGTAGGGGAAATCGTTTTCCGAATAGAGCGACCAGTCGATCGTCGTCGAATCCAGAGCGCCGTCTTCGCCCCGCACCAAAAGCTGCATGTTCTTTTTAGTGATATATTCAGGGTCAGCCTGCAATTCCGGCAGGATTTCCTTGGATGCGATGCTGTAAGGGACATGCCAGGTCGGGTTCAGCACCAGATAGGTCATCTGGTCGGAAAATTCCGGCGTGCGGTGCTTGCGCGCCTTGCCAATGATGACCCGCTCATCAAACAGGATCTGGCCGCGGTCAACGACTTTGACGTTGAAATCAGCCTGGTTGACCATGATGTGGCGGTCGCCCAAATCACGGTTCAGCCAGCGAAGACGTTCCATGTTCACGACGACCTGGCCAGCGCGATAGGCGGCGGACCGGTTCATCGCCTTGATCGTCCGCTTGCCAATCACACCGTCGGCGTTCAGGCCGTGGCGCGCCTGAAAGGCGATGACGGCGCGTTCGAGGTCTTCGTCATAAACCGCTGGATCGTTCGCTACAGCGTCAGAGGCGGTAGGATCGGCGCTGGCGTCTGTCGCTGGCGCAGGCGCAATGTTGCCCAGCGCCGCCAGACGGGCGCGGACAGCTTCGACGCGCGGGCCGCTTTGTCCCAGACGGATCGACCCGCCTGTCGGCGCAACATCGCCCCAAGCCCCGGTCGCCGCCTGGTCGTTCAGCGCAACCAGTTCCGCCTGAAGCGCCGTATAGTGCGGGTGACGCGGGGCCAGACCAGCGAGAAAAACGCGCACATCCGAGGTGCCAGACAGATCGGCCAGAAGCGCCTGTTCAATCGGACGTTCGGGGAAAACATGGAGGTCGCGGTCGATGCGGCGCGGCTCCAACACCCCGGATGACAAGTCACGGGCATAGGTCAGAAACGTGTTGGTCAGCGCAATCTCAGCCGCAGCTACAGCAGCGGGAGCGCCTGACGCCGCAGCGTTCAGCGCCGCTTCCAACAAAGGGATCTTGTAGCGGGCGATGGGAAGCGCGTGCGCATCGGCCGCCTTCAAAGTCTCCAGCAATGCGGTCGCCTTGCTGGCGTCGCCGGTGGCGTCGAACCAGACGCCGCGATAAGCGGTCGCCTCATAGTGCAGTAATGCGTCGTCCGACACGGCGTTGGGCGCGATCAGCGCGGTGCGCAGCGCCTCACCATTAACCGGGGTGGGCAACGCAGCGGCGCTCGACACCGCAGGTTCCAACACGGGGTTGTTTGCAAATGCGCCGCCTGGCGACACGAGTGCGCCGGCGATCGCCGCCGCCACAATCAATGATTTGTTGCAAATATAGAACACTGCACCCTCTTTGTGACATCTTCGCCCACGTAGACTGAGATTACCCCCCGCACCTCGCGAATTCAGGGAGAAACCGCAATGAATTGAAAATTTTGGGGCAAAAGTGTGAAAAAAGACGCACTCAAAGGGTCGTGAAGCGATATTGCTCCGCGCTAAGCTCAACCCATGCCTCATAAAACCGACGCCAAAGTACAACTTGCATCATGGCGCAAATGAGGTGATCTTTCTCACAGTGAGTTGAGGGTAACGGCGCAACAAAAGCGCTGACCAAAAAGAGAAATGTGTCGAGGACAGAGTGAAGCGACCTGACGAGAAATGCGTGATCCTATCACGTCGAGGGGCCTTGGGTTTGATTGGTGGCGCAGCGACTTTGTCAGCAGCTCCACAGGTGTTTGCAGCTTCATCACCGGCGATCAATACAGGCGCAGGCGACATCCGCCGCGTCCATCTGATCAACAAGCGCACCTGGGAAGAGGTCAACACCGTCTACTGGGTCGATGGCGAATACATCCCCGAAGCCAAGGCGGAGATTGATCACCTGCTTCGTGATTGGCGCAAAAACCTGATAATCGACTACGATATCAAGGCGGTAAACATCCTGGCAGGCGTCTATCGCATGCTGGAAACGTCCGAGCCGCTGGGCATCGTATCCGGCTATCGCAGCCAGGCGACCAACGCGATGTTGCGTCGCAAGAACCGGGGCGTGGCCAAAGACAGCTACCACACCAAGGGTATGGCGATCGATTTCCAGATGAGAACGCGCGGCGCGCGCGGGATTGCGAAAGTCGCACGGTCGCTAGGCGCCGGTGGCGTTGGCAGCTACCGCACCTTTGCGCATGTCGACAGCGGCCCGGTTCGATCCTGGCGCCGCTGATCGGTCCCAAACAGAGATTTTTGAAAGCCCAGCCGTCGCGCCGGGCTTTTACGTTTCAGCCCCGAACTGTGCCGTCGCCTTCGACTAGGTACTTGAAGCTGGTCAGCTGAGCCGCGCCCACCGGCCCACGGGCATGCATCTTGCCGGTTGCGATGCCAATCTCAGCCCCCATCCCGAATTCGCCGCCATCCGCAAACTGGGTTGACGCGTTGCGCATCAGGATCGCGCTGTCGAGACGGGCAAAGAAACGCGCGGCCACGTAGTCATCCTCAGTGATCACGCAGTCGGTGTGCTGAGAGCCGTACTTGGTGATATGTTGGATCGCGCCATCCACATCGTCGACGACTTTGGCGGCGATGATCATTTCGAGGAATTCGCACCCGTAGTCATCGGCGGCGGCGGGAACAACGCCTGGCAGCGCCTGCAGCGCCGCATCCCCCCTGACCTCAACCCCTGCAGCGACCAGATCGGTGATCACATCGGCGCCGACGCCGTCCACCAAATCGCGATGGATAAGCAGACATTCGGCGGAGCCACAAATCCCGGTGCGCCGGGTCTTGGCGTTCAGAACAACGGCGCGGGCCTTGGCGGCGTTAGCAGCCGCATCGAGATAAATGTGGCAGATGCCTTCGAGATGGGCGAAGACCGGCACACGCGCTTCGGTCTGCACCCGGCCCACCAGGCCCTTGCCCCCGCGCGGCACAATCACGTCGATATGGTCGGTCGCCGTCAGCATCGCGCCGACAAAGGCCCGGTCGCGGGTTGGCGCCATTTGCACCGCCGCTTCGGGCAGGTTCGCGGCCTTAAGCCCCTCAACCAGACAGGCGTGGATGGCGGAAGCGGAATGAAAACTTTCGGACCCGCCGCGCAGGATCGCCCCATTGCCGGATTTCAGGCACAGCCCGCCCGCATCCGCCGTCACATTCGGACGGCTTTCATAGATGACGCCGATCACGCCCAGCGGCGTGCGCACACGGCGGATGTGGAGGCCAGAGGCCATGTCCCATTCCGCAATTACCTCGCCGACCGGATCTGTCTGATCGGCCACGGTGCGCAGGCCGTCCGCCATGCCCTGAATGCGATCTTCGGTCAGCAGCAGGCGGTCCATCATCGCCGGCGACAAGCCCTTGTCGCGGCCATACGCCATGTCGAGCGCGTTCGCTTCGGCAATCTCAGCGCGCCGGGCCCAGATGGCGTCAGCCGCCGCAATAAGCGCGGCGTGTTTGCGTTCGGCAGTGGCGTAGGCGAGTTCTTTTGCAGCGACCTGCGCCTTGGTGCCGATATCGGCCATCATCGCGGCAGCGTCGATCTGATCATTCTGGTCTTTAGCCATCTCGTGTCTCCTCAATCCCACAGGACCATATCATCCCGGTGCGCCATCGCGGTGCGCCCCGGGTGGCCCAGCGCCTGTTCTATCTGATCCGATTGCAGGCCCACGATCAGCCGAGCTTCGTCGCTGACATACCCTGACAGCGCGACGGCGACGGCTTCGCCTGACAGTGTCTCAATCGCCACCGGATCGCCACGTTCGAACGCTCCGTCGATCCGGCGCACGCCTGCGGGCAGCAGTGATTTACCCGACCTCAGCGCGCGGGCGGCGCCATCGTCGACGATCAGTTTTCCTTCGGGGCGCATCGCAGCGATCCACTGTTTGCGAGCGGCCTGGGGGCTTTTCGATGCGTTGAACCAGGTCGCCTTGGCGCCTTCTCCCAACGCTTTCAGGGGGCGCACCCGGTCGCCCAGCGTAATCGCCATGGCGCAGCCCGCCTTGGTAGCCGCCTTGGCCGCCATGATCTTGGTCCGCATGCCACCTTTGGCGCCTTCAGTCCCGGCGCCGCTGGCCATGGCCTCAATCTCTGGCGTCAATTCCTCAACTTCGGGGATCAGGTACGCAGTGGTGTCAGTCCGTGGATTGGCCGAATAAAGACCGTCCACGTCGGACAGCAACACCAATGCGTCCGCTCCCGCCATCAGCGCCACCTGGGCGGCCAGTCGGTCATTGTCGCCGTACCGAATTTCGTCGGTCGCGATGGTGTCGTTTTCGTTCACGATCGGGATTGCCCCAAGCGACAGCAAGGTGCTGAGCGTGCTGCGCCCGTTGAGATACCGGCGCCGATCGCGGCTGTCTTCCAGCGTGACGAGCACCTGCGCCGTGGTCAGCCCATGCACCGCCAGCGCCTGTTCGTAAGCCCGCGCCAGGCGGATCTGACCAACTGCGGCGGCCGCCTGGCTTTGTTCAACCGGCAAGGCACCCTTGGGCAGTTTCAGCACCCGCCGCCCCAAGGCGATGGAGCCGGACGAGACAATCAGAACCTCAGCCCCCCGCGCGCGAATGGCGGCGGCGTCTTCTGCAAGCCCGGCCAGCCAATCGGCGCGCAGCGCCCCCGTATCAGCATCGACCAGCAAGGCCGATCCGATCTTAATCACCACCCGGCGCGCAGTTTTCAGTCGCTGGGCTGATGTCGATTGCACGCTTGTGTCAGAGGCTAAGGCGTCCACGGCTTTACCTCCTGCCCCTCCGCATCCTCGGCGGCGCGGGTGGTGTCGATATGGGCCCGCACGGCGCGCAAGGCCCGCTCTACCCCTTCGCCAGACACCCCCGAGATCGGGTAAACCGTTGTGGTGCCCACCGCCTCCAGCTCAGCGCGTTGATGTTCGATCAGCTCGTCATCCAGCGCGTCGCACTTGTTCAGCGCAACAACGCGGGGCTTGTCCATCAGGCCCATGCCATAGGCTTCCAGTTCGCCAAGGATCACCTTATAATCGGAGGCGACATCATCGGCCGTGCCATCCACCAAATGCAGCAGCACGGCGCAGCGTTCGATATGGCCAAGGAACTGATCGCCAATGCCCTTGCCCATATGCGCACCCTCGATCAGGCCCGGAATGTCAGCCAGCACAAATTCCGTCGCATCGACGCCAACGACGCCCAACTGAGGGATCAGCGTGGTGAAGGGATAGTCCGCGATCTTGGGCTTGGCGTTTGAGCTTGCCGCCAGGAATGTCGATTTGCCCGCATTCGGCAAGCCAACCAGCCCGGCGTCGGCCAGCAATTTCAGCCGCAGCCACACGGTCCGATCAATCGCAGGCTGGCCCGGATTGGCACTGCGCGGCGCCTGATTGGTCGAGGTCTTGAAGTGGAGGTTGCCGAACCCGCCATTGCCCCCGCCAGCCAAAACCACTCGCTGACCGACTTCGGTCAGGTCAGCGATCAGCGTTTCGCCGTCTTCTTCCAGAATTTCAGTACCGACAGGCAGTTTCAGGATGATGTCGTCGCCATCCTTGCCGGATCGCTGCTTGCCCATGCCCGGGCGGCCATTCTTAGCCCGAAAATGCTGCTGATAGCGATAGTCGATCAGGGTGTTCAGACCATCGATCGCCTCGGCGATCACATCACCGCCGTCGCCGCCGTCGCCTCCGTCTGGGCCACCATATTCAACGAACGCCTCGCGGCGGAAACTGACAGACCCGTTCCCACCCGCGCCAGAGCGAAGGTAGACTTTGGCGAGGTCGAGAAATTTCATCGCTCAGGCTCCGCTGCTTGGTGGCTTGTTACGCGGTGGCGTGTTCAAAGACCAGCGAGAAAAGACGATGTTCCAGCATCTTGCCTGCGGCGACACCGTAAAATTCACCTTTGCCAACCTCTTTGAAGCCAGCATTGGCCAGCACATGCGCCGACGCTTCGTTTGCTGAAACGACCCGGGCGTCAAACGCGGACGCTCCCGACGCACGCACGGCGCCGACAACAGCCTTGGCGGCTTCTGACGCATAGCCGGTGTTCCAGAACGGCGGGCCGACCCAATAGCCAAGGCGTGGGATGTCGACGTTTCGGCGAACTCCGATTACGCCAATGAATTCCGGTCCATCGATCTTCTGGGCGTCCATGACCCAGACATGTTCCGCCGCATCAGGTTTTAGACAGGTATTGATATACGCCTCAGCCGCGCCCGGAGGGTATGGGTGCGGCACGCTTTCCAGCACCTCGGCGACCCGAATGTCCCCGGCGTAGAGGTTGATTGGTCCCGCGTCTGAGGCTAGGGGGCGGCGCAGGGTCAGGCGATCGGTTTCAAGCACTTCGGGGAATACCATGGGTTCCCTCCCTTGATGCGGGTCAGCTCTGCCGGCCAAGTTCCAAAAACGAAAAGGGCCGGCGTTTCCGCCGGCCCTTTCGGAGATCCTATTTGGGACCGGCGTTTATTCAGCGGCTTCCGCCGCCGGGACGATCGAAATGAACGTGCGGCCTTTGAGGCCTTTGTGGAATTTCACGTTGCCTTCGGACGTCGCAAAGATGGTGTGGTCTTTGCCAATGCCCACGTTTTCACCCGGCCACCACTTCGTGCCGCGCTGGCGGACGATGATGTTGCCTGGGATGACGGCTTCGCCGCCGAATTTCTTTACGCCAAGACGGCGTCCCGCGCTGTCGCGCCCGTTACGGGAGGAACCACCTGCTTTTTTATGCGCCATGCTATCCTCTACTTATTTCTCTGCGGCGAATTCTGTCGCCTGTTTGGTCCATTCGTCACGCTCGATGCGGCCTTTGAACGACAGCTGGTCGTCCATGAACGCAATCTCGGCTGGGCCCCATTCCTGGATCTGCCAGAAATGATAGACGCCATTTGAATTCAGCTTTTCAAGCAGTTTCGGGCCAACGCCGGAAATCCGGGTCAGATCGTCTGCTTCGCCCTTCGGCGCGTCCAACAGGTTGCCCGGCTTGGCGGCGTCTGCGGCTGGGACGGCGGGCGCCTCTGCAGCTTTGGCTTTTGGAGCCACTTTCTTGGCGGGAGCGGCCGCGGCCACTGCGGCGGCGGAAACGGAGCCTGCGCCGATTGCCGCGGCGACGCCTGACTTGTCTGCGCCAGAGGCGAGGATTTCACCGATGCGCACCAACGTCAGTTCCTGACGATGACCTTTACGACGCTTTGACGAATGCTTCCGGCGGCGCTTCTTGAACGAGATCGTTTTCTCGCCCTTGATCTGCGCGATCACTTCGGCCTGCACGCCGGCGCCGTCAACCAGAGGCGCACCAACGGTCGCGGCACCGTCGCCGCCAACCATCAGAACTTCGTTGAACTGAATGGCTGCGCCTTCATCGGCAGCCAGTTTTTCGACACGCAGCACGTCATTGGATGACACTTTATACTGCTTGCCGCCGGTTTTGATCACCGCGAACATTATCTTCGTCCTTTAGCTTCCGCGTCCTGTGGCGGCGGTGTCCCGCGCTTTTGGGGCCTTGCGCCCCGCCTCAAACTGCGCGCCCCGTCAGAGGCGTTGGAACAACAACAACTACCGGCGATGGCAAGCATCCCGGCGGAGAGCGCGTTATGTCTGAAAGCGGGTTGGCCGTCAAGGCCGTTGTCGCGCCAATTGCGCCTTCAGTGGACACCCACTCGGAGGCGCGAACCCGCGGTCGGGCGTTTGACCAATGTTCCTGTATCCGCCTCAACCATGTAGATCGAAATCTGGCGTCGCAAAAGCTGGCGTAACATCACGTACAGAGCCACCTGTCGGCAGAAGCGCACTCCGCCGAAAAGCCCATCTGCGCGCCCGCTTTAGCCGCCACGATCGCCTAGATCGCGGTTCAGAGCGACTTAAAGCGCTTCATGCGCCAGCACGGGGCTGGCGTAGACCCTGCGCCGCGTTCCAGAAACCCAACGCTCCAGAAAGAGGCCGCTAGCGCACAACGAAAACCGACATTTTGGAATGGGACGCCAGATAACCCGCGTTCGACGCAAAAATGTGCTCAGACCAACCCGGGATATGGCTGGCTATAACAATGAGATCGGCGCCCAAACGTTCAGCTGCACGCTCCAGCGTTGCGTCAAGATCGATACTTATGTCGTGGCTGATTTCGGTGTGCGCTTTCATACCACCCCCCAACAACGCGGAATGCGACGCCACCAGATCTGACAAGCATTCCTGAAAGGCCGCAGGCGTGGGAGCTGCATCCGTCAGAGACGACATCGTAACGCCGACCACATACGCTTCGGCCCGGCACTTGGTTGCGAGGTCCGCCACCACTCTTAGCGCCTTTTCCATCTTGTCATCGTGTCTCAGGTCTACTGGGATCATGATCTTGGAAAACATCTCAACCTCCTCTTTCCAGATATCATGATCAGGCAAGCGCGAAGGTTCGACTTTGTGATGGATCAATTGGGTACTGGAAAGGTTTGCCTTTTGTTAGACGTACGTGCGCGCGTCTGCGCGAGAGATGTCCGCCAGGTGCGGCACAGTCCCAAACTCCAACAACTGCCAGCGCCCACTGCGCCAGACAAGGCGATGGATCGATGTATTCTCAATCGCCACAGACAACCGCGCCATGCCGTCCGGCCCCAGGTCCAGGGCGGTGGCGACCGCCATGCCGATCACGCCGCCAGATGTGACAATCGCGGCCCGGCCGCCAAGCGCAATCTGATCCGCCAGAGCCGCCTGCACCCTGCCCTTGAAATCGACCCAGCGTTCAGGCGCGCCAGGCAAAGCGTCTGCAGCCCAAACCTCCATCAGGCCCGCAAAGTAATCAGCGAAGTCTTCGGCCTCGAACGGGGCTGTGTGGCCGTGCAATTCCTCGTAAAGCGACGAAAGAAGGAAATACGAAATTTCATCCCAACGGGCATCTTCCACCGCCACGCTGGAAAGTGCCGCGGCGGCGGTGTCGCGCTGGCGCGACAGGGAACCATGCACAACCCGATCAAAGGTGGTGCCAGTGGCCGTGAACCATTCACCCAGCCAAACCGCCTGTCGCCGGCCAAGTTCGCTCAACTGGTCGTAAGACGCTTCGTCAGTCGCCTCTGCATTCGCCTGGCCGTGTCGGATAAGGATAAGTTCGGTCACTGATCAGTTGTCCTGCGCAAGATTCGGGTTGGCGGGCGCAGTTTCACTCAGTTTTCGCTGTGTTCAAGTCGACCTCTTGCGCCAATTGGCAGACGTCGTTAAACACCGCCCTCGTCGTCGACATGACGCATCGCGGAGAGGTGCCGGAGTGGTCGAACGGGGCGGTCTCGAAAACCGTTGTCCTCGCAAGGGGACCCAGGGTTCGAATCCCTGTCTCTCCGCCACAAAATTAAAATATTGTTATTAATATCAATAACTTGGTACAAGGCAAAGTGGATTAGTATACCAAACGGTATACCACTCGAGTGTTGCGTCCCCGCAACTCACATCCACAGCAGCGCCGGCTTTCGAGCCCTAAAACGCTGGAAAAATTTTGCCCCAGTGGATCAATAGCCCTCTA
>CBFHXH010000006.1:0-72811 GCA_965659735.1 uncultured Pikeienuella sp. | reverse complement strand
TCATCTCCTCCGCCATCATGGGCTTCGCGAAACATCGCGTCTGGCGCGGGATGGGCGGGAAATCGCACAGCAGAACCGCCGCATCGCTGAAATGCAGCGGGCAGGCCGGTATTGGCTGCATGACGAGCGAACCTTTGTGGGTGAGGTGACTGACGCCGGATGGAGCGTCGTCGAAAGCGCCTCAGTCTATCGCGGTTGTTCAACACTGGTCGCGGTGGAGAGGGCCGAGTGATGCGCAAAGTCAGGTTAAAGACCGCAGAAGGCCGCGCCGCCTTCGCACGCAAGTTTGCGGAGCGTACGCAAACCCCACTTCCAGACTGGTTGCTGAGCACGGTCGATGTGATCGGATTTCAAGACGGTGACGACTTGATCGGCGGGTATCTGGTGAAAGCGCAGGCGCCCTTTCGATATATCGACATGCTACCAGCGCCTTATCGCGACACACCGCATGTGCGCCTGTTCCTCTCGGATAGCGAGGCGGTTGAGCTGATCTGCATGTGGCTGGATCACGGACGCATGACGCCGTTCAGACGCACGCGCATTTACCTGGACGCTGTTTTTACGGCTATCGGTTACCGGCGTCGCTGGATGCTGGCAGGGTCGGTGAGCGAACGTGTGGCGAGCCTGCAAAAAAATGGGTTTCGTCAAATGGTCTATTGCGGGCCTACTACCTTTCCCGGCCAACCCTATGGGGAGATTTATGCAGCACGGCCTTATGAGCTGATCTTGAATTTCCCCCGCGCCTTTCTGGGTGACATGATTGGCAAGGCCCGAAAACGCCGTCGTGATCGGCGGCAAATTCTCGATCAGAAGTGAGGCCGGAATTCGTCAAACACAGCGCTGTAAGTGTGTTTCTTGAAGGGCACGATCCGATCGATCAGATCATCAGGCTTCATCCACGACCAGCGGCTGAATTCCTGATGTTCCTGCTCAATATCGATCTCGGCGTCGTTGCCTGAAAACTTCAGCAGGAACCATTTTTGTGTCTGTCCACGAAACCGGCCCTTCCACAGCTTGGGAACCAGATCATGTGGCAGCTCATAAGGGATCCAGTCGGCGGTTTCGGCCAGAACCTCCACACTGCCTGCAGCGATGCCGGTTTCCTCCCCCAACTCGCGCAGCGCCGCTTCGCCGGGCGTCTCACCCTCATCGACCCCGCCTTGCGGCATTTGCCAAGCGTCGCCGGGGTTATCGATGCGCTGACCGGCGAACACTTCGCCGGCCGCATTCACCACCACCAGACCGACGCAAGGCCGGTATGGCAGTTTCTCAATATCAGCCGGCGTCATTTCGCGGCGGAGATCACCGACAGGCCAGTCAGCATGTCGAGCGCATAGGCCAGCTGCAGATCTTCACCCCGCAGTTTGGCGGTGGCTTCGTGGCGTTCACGCTCTTCCTTCAGCAGTTCGATTTCCTCTTCGCTAAGGATGTTTTCAAGGCTGCCGCGCAGGTCTGCTTCGGACCGGCGACGACGCGCGTTTTCCTCGGCTTCTTCCTGCTCTTCGGTCAGCTCAATCCGGCGACGTTCTACCAGAATGTCAGGCTCAATGCCCAGCGCCTGGATCGACCGGCCGGACGGGGTGTAATACCGCGCCGTCGTCAGACGCATCGCGCCCTGCCCAGACAGCGGCATGATCGTCTGAACCGACCCTTTGCCAAAGCTTTTGGCGCCGATGATGATCGCTCGGCGATGATCCTGCAGGGCGCCCGCGACGATTTCCGAAGCGGAGGCGGATCCTTCGTTGATCAGCACAACAATCGGTTTGCCATCCGTTAGGTCGCCCGGCTCAGCGTTATGACGCTCGCTATCCTGCGGGTCACGGCCGCGGGTTGAAACGATTTCGCCCTTTTCGAGGAACGCATCAGACACCGCAATCGCCTGGTTCAACAGGCCACCCGGGTTGTTGCGCAGGTCCACGACATAGCCGGTAATCTCACGTTCGCCGATGTCTTCCTTGATCTTGTCGATCCCGATCTTGAGATTGTCGAAGGTCTGTTCGTTGAAGGTCGTCACGCGCAGAACGCCAATGTCGCCTTCCAGACGCGCACGTACAGCGCGGATTTTGATGACGTCGCGCACGATGGTCACGTCAAACGGCTCATCTTCGCCTTCGCGCACGACCGTGATGACCAGTTCTTCGCCAACCTTGCCGCGCATACGTTCAACAGCGTCAGACAGGGTCAGGCCAAGCACCGACTCACCATCCAGATGCGTGATGAAATCGCCTGCCTGCATGCCAGCTTCGGCAGCCGGGGTATCGTCGATGGGGGCGACGACTTTGACAAAGCCGTCTTCCATCGTGACTTCGATGCCAAGGCCGCCAAATTCACCCTTGGTCTGGACACGCATGTCTTCAAAATTCTTTGGTGCCAGATAGCTGGAGTGCGGATCCAGCGAGGTCAGCATACCGTTGATCGCGCTTTCGATCAGTTCGGCTTCATCCACCTCTTCAACATACTGGCTACGCACCCGTTCGAAGATGTCGCCAAAGAGATCAAGATATTCGTATGTCGAAGGCTCCGACTGCTGTGCGGATGCCGGGCTCGACAGCTGTGTCGCCGCCAGAACACCCATGGCGGCCCCGCCAAGGGCCGCAATAATTGTATATTTCATCGTCATCCGCCTTCCGTAACAAACGCAAACCACGCCGCCGGATCTACCGGCGCGCCGTTCTCTCGAATTTCCATATAGAGCGTTTCACGCCCTAAGGCTGCACTTCCTTCGCCAGAGGCGATCAAAAACTCATCAGCTTCCGGCGCCGAGCCGCCCATCGCGCCCAATGGCTGCCCTTGCAGCACCAGCGCGCCGGCTTCGGCCCATATCTCTCCAAGCCCGCCAAACACCATAAGCATGCCCGGTTCGGGTTCAAGAATCACAACTCCGCCATGATCGCCGAAAGGGCCCGCAAATCGGATCACCCCAGGCCAGGGCGAATAAAGTTCGGCATAGGCGGGAACAGACAAATATGCGCCTTCGACGTCTTCGCCCCAGGGGGTGGTAAGAACGCCTTCAACCGGGGGAACGAGGCTGCCTTTAACCGCCCTGACCGAAGGCGTCGCCTTCAGCACCACATCCTCTGGCGGCGGCGGCAACCCGCCGGTTAGCGCGCGAAACGTCTCTGCGCTCGCCGCCAGTCGTTCGGTGTCAGCGCGCAACCGATCGACCATGTCCTGCGGCAGGCGCAGCGTCTTGCGTTCGCGGTCCAGCAGCGAGGCGATCTCAACCCGCATCGCTTGTAATGAAGCAAGCGATGCGCGCGCTTCGCCCGCTGCGCTTTCACGCTTTCGCTTCAGGTCGCGAATACCGCCCAGGGTCGCTCGCAGGCTTTCCGCCTCCGCCTCCAACGCCGGGGCGAAGGCGCTGAGCGCCATGCCGGCGCGCGCCGCGGACAAGGCGCCGCCGGGATGGGCCAGCGTGGCGGCGCGGGGCGCGCGCTCCAACCGCTCCAACGCAGACAGAACGGCGCGCAACCGTCTTTCTTTCTGGGCCATGGCGTCGTCCACGCCGTTTGCGCGTACTGAAAGATCCCTCAAGTCGCCACGCAGGGCCATCAAGGCGGCCTCTTGCGCTTGCGCCGCCAAACCCAGCGCCGCGAGGCGTTCCTTTGGCGTGCGCGCCGACGCCATCGCCGTTTCCGCCTTCGCGAGCAGCTGCGCGGGTCGCGCATCCGCCGCATTAACAGGCGCCGCCAGCAAGGCGATCAGAACCGCCGCCAAGAGGGGCTTCAGAACTGCCACGCAGGCACCAACAGCGACCGGCCTGTCATTTCGTCCGGCTGCGCCAGGCCCATCAAGGCTAGCAAGGTCGGGGCCAGATCGCTCAACCGGCCCGGCCCATGCAGTGCGGCGCCCTCAGGGCCGCCGACCAACATCGCTGGAACAGGTGTGGTTGTATGCGCGGTGTGTGCGCCGCCCGTTTCAGGATCCAGCATCAATTCACAGTTTCCATGGTCCGCAGTCACGATCATCGCGCCGCCCGCATCGCGCAGCGCCGATAGTGCGGCGCCCAAAGCGGCGTCAACCGCCTCACAGGCCGCCATCGTCGCTTTCAAATCACCTGTGTGACCAACCATGTCCGGGTTCGCATAATTCACAATAATCAGATCGTAGTCGCCCGAAGCGATCCCCGCCACAAGGTTTTCAGTCACTTCCGCAGCAGACATTTCAGGTTCCAGGTCGTAGGTCTTCACTTTCGGGCTAGGCACCAGCTTGCGGTCTTCGCCAGCATAGGGCGTCTCTACCCCGCCATTCATGAAAAAGGTCACATGCGGATACTTCTCCGTCTCGGCCAACCGGAGCTGCCGCGCACCCTGCGCCGCAGCCCATTCGCCCAATGTGTTCACGATCGGCGCGGGCGGGTACATCACCTGCATATAGGCGTTATGCCCTTCGGAATACTCCACAACGCCCAGCATCGCAGCAAATGCTGGGCGCGCGGGATCTACAAAGCCGTCAAAGGTGGGATCGCCCAGCGTAGCCAGCAATTCGCGCGCCCGGTCCGCGCGAAAGTTCAAAAAGAACACCCCGTCGCCATCCTGCATCCCCGCATAGTCGCCAATGACCGTGGGCGAGACAAACTCATCCGTCTCACCCCGCGCCTTGGCGGCGACCAACGCGGCGGCGGCGGAGGGTTCACTTTCCCCCTCTGCATGGACAATCGCGCGGTATGCGGCGCCAACCCGTTCCCACCGATTGTCACGATCCATGGCGTAGAAGCGGCCCGACAAGGTGGCAATCCGGCCCGCATCACCAAGGTCAGCCAGAAACTGCGCAAGATACCCTTGAGCGCTGGACGGCGGCGTATCCCGCCCATCTGAGAAGAGATGCAGCAGCACACTGACGCCCCGCGCAACAATCGCACGCGCCGCGGCTGCGATATGGCGCTGATGGGCGTGCACGCCACCGGGGCTCATCAATCCCATCAGGTGAGCGGCGCCGCCGGATGCTTTCAAACGATCAGCAAAGGCGATCAGCTCAGGATTTCCGGCGAAGGTCCCGTCGGCTATAGCGTTATCGATCTTGGGCAGATCCATCCAGACGACACGCCCGGCGCCAATATTAATGTGCCCCACTTCTGAGTTGCCCATTTGCCCTTTGGGCAAACCAACATCCGGCCCAGAGCAGGCCAGCATCGCAGGCGTCTGCGAGGCCATTAAGGCGTCATAATGCGGCGTCGCCGCCAAAGCTGGCGCGTTGCCAGCAGTATCCGCCCTCAAACCCCAACCATCCAGAATGCACAACACCACCGGCGCGTTCGTCATCACTCACTCCTAGCCCGCCAGTTCCAGCGCGCCCTTCACCATCTTTGTTCCAAAAATATCCGCTGCGCAGCATCCGACCAGAGGCCGGACTGCCGCAGGCGCCCCCCGCCCGATCTAATCACGGTGATAAGGCGATCCAGCCAGAATGGACGCAGCGCGATATAATTGCTCAGCCAGCATGACCCGCGCCAACATGTGGGGCCAGACCATAGGCCCGAAGCTGATCAGACGGTCACACTGCGCCCGCAGGTCCGGCTGATGCCCATCCGCCCCGCCGATCAAAAACGTCATATCACGCCGCCCTTGATCCCGCTGATCCGCAAGAAAGGCCGCGAATGCCCGACTGTCCGGCGTTTTGCCCCGTTCATCCAGCGCAACAAGGCAGGCGCCGTTAGGCGCGGCGTCCAGCAACAACGCGCCTTCAGCGGGCGCGCCCCGGCGCTTTTTGTCCTCAACCTCGATGATGGACAGGGGGCCAAGTCCCAGATCTCGCCCTGAAGCGTCAAATCTGGACTGGTAATCTGCAACCAGCGTCGCTTCCGGGCCACTTTTCTGGCGGCCCACCGCAATCACCGTGACACGCAAAGCGTCTTAAGCTGAGCCGACAGTCATCCGACCCGTTTCGGGCGTCGGCGACCACATCTTCTCAAGCTGATAGAACTCTCGCACTTCCGGGCGGAACAGGTGGACGATCACGTCCCCTGCGTCGATCAGCACCCAGTCGCCCGCGTCCTTGCCTTCGACCCGGCACAGAACGCCACGGTCGGATTTCAGGACATCCGTCAGCTTTTCCGTCATCGCTGACACCTGCCGGGTCGACCGGCCAGTGGCGATCACCATGTAATCAGCCATCGCAGATTTGCCCTGCAAATCGATCGAAACAACGTCTTCAGCTTTGTCATTGTCCAGTTGGTTCAGGATGAAGGGCAACAGCGCTTCGTTCCCGTCACGATCCGCGGCAACCGCGGTTGGCGTGTTTGAACCGCTCATGCGGCCCGCATCAATCCGTTCATGCAGAACGAAATCCTCCTGATGTCGCGCTCAGTCAGCGCAAAATGATGTTAGCAAAACTGACTGCAATCCTCAAGCAGAGCAGGCGAAAACGCCGCAACGTCGAAAAAACTTCAATTCTCGCCAAGGATTGGCCATCACGCTGCGTCTGATAGACTGTGATGCGAATGGAAACGGATGACAACGCACTGGCGCTTGTGGCGGGCAGTGGGGACAGGGCGGCTTTTGCCACACTGATCGACCGGCATTACGATCGCATCTTTCGGTTTGCGTGGCGGCTGACTGGTGCGGCGGATCTGGCCGAGGATCTGGCGCAGGACGTGGTGATCCTGCTCGCCAAACGGATCAGACAGTTTCGCGGCGACGCCAAATTCACAACCTGGCTCTATCAGGTGACGTTGAACGCCGCCCGTGACGCAGGCCGCCGCACCACGACCCGGGCCAAGGCGATGGTTCGTTACGCCGAAGATCTGGATCGCACCCAAGCCGAAGATCGGCACAAGGCCGATAGCGCCGCATGGCTTCAATCGGCACTGGCAACCCTGAATGACGACTGGCGCGCAACCGCCGCGCTGATTGTCGGCGAAGGGCTCACCCAGGCTGAGGCCGCGGCGGCGCTAGGCGTGCCCGAAGGCACCGTCGCCTGGCGCATGAGCGAAGTGAAAAAGGCCCTGACCGCCCTGGCGGCCGAGGAAGCGCAGATATGACCCAAGATCCGATAAAACGACTGCAAGACGCGATGGCGGCGCCCCCATCCCCACGCAGCAAGGATGCGGCGGCGGATGCGGCTTTGCGCGCGTTCGATGAAGAATTTTCATCCTTGGCCCAAGAAACTGCGAACGAGCCGCGTCCTACCCCTCAGACATACAAACTGAGGAGTTGGATCATGACCACGCTTTCCCTTTTGAAAGAAAAACGGGCCCGCCTGCGCCCCGCCTTGCTGGGCGGCGCCAGCTTTGCCGCCCTTTCGCTAGGGGTTTTCGTCGTATTTCAGGCGAATGATACGTCCCCGCCTGCGCCGAACCTTCGGCCCGCGCCAACACTTTTGAGCAAGGCTGCGCCTGCCATAACACTGGAAAAACCTGCAGCCAACTTCGCAACATCGCAGGTCAGAATCGCGGAGCCTTTGATCATGGCCGAGCAAGCGGAGGCGGCAATCGCCCCTGCCGCGACGTCCCGCGCAGCCGGTCAGATCGCCATCGCCCCGACAGGTGACTACGCACCCGGGATCACGCCCTCACGCGATCAGTTCGCTAACGCTGACGCCAATCCGGTCAAACGCGCCGCTGAAACGCCAGTTTCCACCTTTTCCATCGACGTCGACACTGCGTCGATGAGCTTTGTACGCCGGTCAATCATGGCGGGCATTTTGCCGCCAAAGGACGCCGTCAGAACGGAAGAGCTCATCAACTATTTTCCTTATGACTATCCCGCGCCTGCAAGCGACGCGCCGTTTCAGACCACGACCACGGTGATGGATGCGCCCTGGATAGAGGGGCGAAAACTCCTCCATATCGGGATCCGCGGCGCGCTGCCTGCGGCTCCAGTCCGATCAAACTTCACCTTCCTGATCGACACCTCAGGGTCGATGCGCGCAAATGACAAGCTGCCTCTGCTCATCTCATCGCTGAGGCTGCTTCTGAATGACCTCGGTCCCGAAGACAGCATTGCAATCGTCACATATGCAGGCTCCGCCGGCACAGTGCTAGAGCCGACAAAGGTCGCGGACGCACCCAAAATCCTCGCTGCGCTTGACACGCTGGCCACTGGGGGCGGCACCGCCGGCGCAGCAGGCGTGGCCGAAGCCTATCGGCTAGCCGCAAGCAGCTTTGACGACACGGCGACCAATCGCGTGATCCTTGCCACTGATGGCGATTTCAATATCGGCACCGCGACACCAGACGCACTGGAAAGCATGATCGCCGAACGTCGTGACAGTGGCGTCTACCTCTCTGTGCTCGGGTTCGGGCGTGGCAACCTGAATGATGAACTAATGCAGCGTCTGGCTCAAACCGGAAACGGGCAGGCCGCCTATATCGACACACTGGCCGAGGCGCGCAAAGTGCTGGTGGAAGAACGCACAGCGCTGCATCCCATCGCAAATGACGTAAAAATTCAGGTAGAGTTTAACCCCGCCGCTGTAAGTGATTATCGCCTGATCGGGTATGAGACCCGCGCGCTGGCGCGAGAAGATTTCAACAATGACAAAGTCGACGCAGGCGAAATCGGCGCAGGCCACCGCGTGACGGCAATCTACGAAATCACGCCCACCGGCGGCCCCGCCCGCATCGATGATCTGCGTTATCAACCCGCCCCAACAGGCGGTGACGCAAGCGAGCTGGCCTTTCTGCGCCTTCGCTATAAGGCGCCGGGGGCCGAGACCAGCCAGTTGATCGAATCCCCGATCATCAATGCGGATCAGGCCCCAAGCCAGGACGCCCGCTTTGCTGTCGCCATAGCCGCGTTTGGCGAGATACTGCGCGGATCACCCCATCTTGGCGACTGGGGCTGGCGAGACGCAATCGCGCTGGCGTCAGGCGCCAAGGGTAAAGACAGATTCGGGTATCGCGCTGGCGCAGTCGAACTGATGCGTCTTAGCGCGGCGCTGTCTTCGGACTAAGTGGCTTTTCGCCTGAGGCGAAACCACTTCGTGGAGAGGATATTTTGGACACGAAGATGGGTGGGACACGGTGCCTCGACCATCTTTGTCCTTCAAATATCCGAATTCCGGAGCATCAGCTGGCGCTGAACCGGCTGGCGGCGAGATCCGCCCCGAGGCCTTCCGGGTTCGCCCCGCGCACAAGATCAGCGGCGAGGTGCGACAGGGCGGGCGCAGTCTGGAAGCCATAGCCGCCCTGCCCCGCCAGCCAAAAGAACCCATCCGCCTGCGGGTCAAAGCCCACCACCGGTTCGCCGTCCGGCGCAAAACTGCGAAGGCCTGCCCAAGGGCCGTCTACCCTGGTGATCGGCGTCGTCACGCGCTGTTCATAGCGGTAGAGGCCACCAGCGAGGATTTCGTCATACTTGTCGATCTGGATGTCATGCGGTTCAACCGGGATCGCCTCAGCGGCGGACACCATTAAGGCGCCGCCGGTTGGGCGCGCGTACCAGGTTTCGCCGGCTCCAAAGAAAAGCGGCCAGTTGCGCACGTCATGGCCTGCGGGCGCTGGTATGATCGCGGCGGACCGGCGGCGCGGCTCCACATCGATCGGCATGGCGCCCGCAAGGTTGGCGATGGGCGTGGCCCAGGCGCCAGCGGCATTGATCACGATCGGCGCTTCGAATTCGCCAGCAGGGGTGCTGGCCCGCCAGACGCCATTGGCGCGAACCAGCGCTTCGACGCGCGCATTCACGACCAACTGGCCGCCCGCCGCCTTCATCCCGCGCAGAAATCCACCCGTGACCAGATCAACATCAATATCTTCAGCAGCGCCGTCGAAAGCGGCCAGCGCAACACCGTCGCGTTTCAGGATCGGCACCATGCCTATGGCGTCATCGAGCGAGATTTCTTCGATTTCGCCTGCGGCGATCTTTGGACCAAGCACCTCGCCGCCCTGATCATCCAGATGCAGCTCGCCCCGCGGAGTAAGAAGCGGCGTTTCACCAAACCCGCCTGGCGGGTCGCGGTAGAATGTTCCTGATTGGATCGACAGATCAATCACGCCCTTCGGCCCATATGTCGTAAGGTAGACGGCAGCGGACCGGCCCGAAGTTTGGGTGCAGGGCGCTTCACACGCCTCCAAAACCACGACTTTCGCGTCGCCCACCAAATTATAAGCGGCGCCGAGGCCTGCGACCCCAGCGCCGATGATCAGGATGTCAGCAGTCGTTGCCAACTCAGACCGCGCGGACGTGTTGTTCGTATTGTTCCGCGATTTCGCGTGTCAGATTCCCAACCTCAAAGCTGAAGTCACCGATCTGGCCGACGGGCGTGACCTCCGCCGCGGTGCCGGTAAGCCAGCACTGTTCGAAATCTTTCAGCTCTTCCGGCATGATATGGCGTTCGATCACTTCGACGCCTTTGTCTTTCAGCATGCCAATGACGGTCTGGCGGGTGATGCCGTTCAGAAAACAGTCGGGCGTCGGCGTGTGCACGGCGCCATCCTGGACAAAGAAGACATTCGCGCCAGTCGCTTCGGCGACGTAGCCGCGATAATCCATCATCAGGGCATCGGAACAGCCCTTCGCCTCCGCTTCATGCTTGGACATGGTGCAGATCATGTAGAGGCCGGACGCCTTGGCGTGGCACGGGATCGTTTCTGGCGATGGCCGTTTCCACTTGGAAATGTCGAGCTTGGCGCCCTGGAATTTCGCATCGCCATAATAGGCGCCCCAGGCCCAGACAGCGACGGCCATGTTGACTGGGTTAGCTGCCGCAGCCACGCCCATGTCGGTGCCCGACCCACGCCAGCAGAAGGCGCGGACATAAGCGTCGGACAAGTCAGACGCTTTCAGCGCCTCATCCTTGGCGGCGTCGATTTCTTCAGCGGTGTAGGGGATCGGAATGTCCATCGCCTTGCCCGAATCCAGCAGGCGCTCAGAATGCCGGTGACCTTCGAAAATCACGCCATTATAGGCGCGTTCACCTTCGAACACAGACGATCCATAGTGCAGCGCGTGGGTCAGCATATGCACCTTGGCGTCTCGCCAATTCACCATTTCGCCGTTATGCCAGATCAGACCGTCGCGATCATCGTAAGCTGGACCAGCCATCGGATGTTCCTTTCCTCGGGGCGGAAACCCGCTTGTTGTTTGTTTCTCAAATGACCGCAAAAACGACAGGAAATGTCTCGGCCCTTGCCGGGTCGGTAACATTGAGATATTGGTAAGTCAACAAGGCTGACTTAAGTTTTGAGCACATGAAACAGAGCGCGACAACGCCCCGGCCCTCGCACCGCCAATCCGCTCAGCTGAGCAGCGACAAGCTGCTTTTCCTTACGGATGAACAGCTGCGCAGCGCGATAGAGTTGTTGTTCTTCGCCTACCGCGACTTCACGGGTGATCCCGACCGGATATTGGAAGAACGCGGCTATGGCCGCGCGCATCACCGGGCGATCCATTTCATTCGCCACAGGCCCGAAATCACCGTTGCGGGACTGATCGAAATGCTGGGCGTGACCAAACAATCGCTGAACCGGGTCCTGCGCCAGCTGATCGACGATGGGCTTGTCGTGCAGAAAGTAGGCGAAAAGGATCGTCGCCAAAGGCTCTTGTCGCTCAGCGAAGAGGGCGCAGCGCTGGAAGCGCAGCTTAGTCAGCCACAGCGTGATCGGCTGCGTCAGGCCTATACCTCAGCCGGCCCCAACGCAGTGGCTGGTTTCAGAGAGGTCTTGCACAAGATGATGAATGACGGGACAAAGGCGCTTGTCGCTGAGACGCCGGGTAGAAAATGAACGAGCAGCCAGCCCATATCCTGGTGGTGGATGATGATGAACGGATCAGGACGCTTCTGAAGCAGTTTTTGATCAAGAACGGTTATCTCGTCACCGAAGCCCGCGATGCGGAACACGCCAGGCGCATCCTGTCTGGCCTTTCCTTTGACCTATTGATCATCGACGTGATGATGCCGGGAGAGGATGGCTTTTCGCTGACCAAGGACGTGCGCGACAGTGTCGAAAGCCCAATCATGCTGCTGACCGCCAAGGGCGACACAGAAGACAAGATCACGGGGTTGGAGGCAGGCGCCGACGATTACCTGCCCAAACCGTTTGAGCCGCGTGAGTTGCTGCTGCGCGTGGGTGCGATCCTGCGCCGCGCTGCGATCATCCCAACCCAGGACGAGCCGCCGAAGACGCTGGCTTTGGGCGATATCCGATACAATATCTCCCGGGGCGAGTTGTGGCAAGGCGAGGATCTGATCCGCCTGACCTCGACCGAAAGCGCCTTGATGCGCGTCTTCGCCCGCACCCCGAATGAGGCGCTTAGCCGTGCGCGGCTGGTCGAAGAACTGGGCGGGGCCGCAGGCGGCGCACAGGAAAGGGCTGTAGACGTGCAGATCACGCGCCTGCGCCGCAAGATTGAGGCGGACGCCAAGAACCCCAGGTACCTTCAGACCGTGCGCGGCGAAGGCTATATGCTGACGCCAGACTAGACGGCGGGGGCAGTCCCTAAATTGTGATCTCTTATCGCGCATCCTCTGTGATGCAGCGCACAGCCATGCTTGATCCTGTACCGGCAAATACGGCAATATTATCGCAATTTTTCAGCAGAGTGGGTGTTTGGTGAGGGTCTGTAATTGAAACCGAAGGTAACGACACGCTGTTGGGCACGACAAGTAACAACACGCTGCGCGGATTGGGCGATAATGACCTGATCACTGGCGGGGCGGGGAATGACACTCTGTTCGGCGGCGAAGGCAATGACACCCTGGATGGCGGGCTTTCATCGCCATTTCCCAACACCGATGATGGTGACAACCTGCTGGATGGTGGCGCAGGCAACGATGTTTTGCGCGCTGGGTTCGGCCTCGACACCCTGATTGGCGGCGCTGACAATGACACGCTGATCGGCGGCGACAATTTCGGCGATACAACCTTTGTCATCGACGATATCTCCAATGATCGTGTCGATAGCATTAACGCGTTCTCAATCTTTGACCTGACCGAAACCAGCATCGCAAGCAAGGCTGAATTCATCGCCAACGCCCGAACCTTCAGAGACGAGATCATAGTCGACCTGCCCAGCGGATTTCAGCTGACGATTGATATCGGCAATACTGATGGCGCCGCCAACCTCGCGCTGTTGGACCGGCTGAACATCGTCGCCGAGGATCTGGCGCCTGGCCTTGATCTGGACGCGCAGAACCTGGGGCCAGAAACCCTGTCCGGCGGCGCGCTGTCTGACACGATCAATGGTGGCTTTTTCGAAGACGTTCTGAGCGGCGGCGCAGGATCCGACAGCATTGATGGCGGGCAGCAGGCCGATGTGCTGAATGGCGAGACGGGTAACGACACGCTGGAAGGCGGCACGGGCGACAACATGCTGTTCGGCGGCGCGGATGACGACATCCTGATTGGCGACGCAGACGCAGATACGCCGAACGGCGGCGCAGGAATCAACATCCTAACCGGCGGGTCGACCTTTGGCGGGCCAGATTTCAATTCCGCCACCGACACATTCGTCATCGCGGCAGAGGCGACAAAGACCATCATCACCGATTTCGAACAGGGCGTGGCTCAACTGGACCTCAGCGCCGTGGGCGACCCGGATATCAACGCCGCGCATACCCAAACGGCGGAAGGCGCGCTGATCGATCTGGGGCTGGGCCGCACGCTGATGCTGCAGGGCGTCACGCTGAGCGCGCTGCCAAACATCGTCAACGATCTGTTCAACGGCACGCCGGGCGATGATCAGTTTGATGGGCTATCGGGCAATGACACGATAAGGGGCGACGCAGGCGACGACACGCTGGATGGCGGTACGGGCAACGACAACATCGACGGCGAAGCCGACGACGACATCATACGCGGCGGCGACGGTGACGAACGATTTTTCGGTGACAACGGCGACGACACGGTCAGGGGCAATGACGGCGATGGCCTTATACGAGACGGGGTCAACGCCAATGATGGCGACGACATGCTCTTTGGTGGTGAAGGAAACGACACGCTTCGAGCCAATCAGGGCTTTGACACACTATTCGGTGGGCCCGGCGATGACGCGCTGGAGAGGTTTCTCAACGACAGCGGCGACATCCTGTTCGGCGGCGACGGAAACGATACGCTGTTCGACGCCAATGACGGCCCGGGGTCGGAGCTGCATGGCGACGCCGGGAATGACCTTTTGTTCGGTAGAGAGGTAGATAGTTTCCGGCCATCCGAAGATGACACGCTCTTCGGCGGAGATGGAGACGATACGCTCATCGCAGGCTTTGGTGATAACCTTTTTGGTGGTCACGGAAACGACGTTATCGATCTGCAAAATACTTCAGCCGGTGGCGGAACGGTTGATGTTGGCGACGGGGACGACATCATCCTGATAGACGGCAGCTTTGTTTCTAGTTTTGATGTCGACCCACTCAACCGAGGCAAAGGCGACGACACGATATCTGCAGCAGCCGGAACAAATGTGATCGGTGGAGAAGGCACCGACATGATCAGAATTGTACCCGCAGATGGCAGCGATATCGATGGTCTGCTCGTCCTCGATTTCTCACTTGCAGAAGACACGCTGGATCTGTCGCGCATCGGGTTTAATAGCCGTGCGGAGTTAGAGCCACTGACGACATCTGGCGAACCTTTTGGCGTCAACATGCAACCAGTGACGCTGATCGAAGGCCCAAACGGGGCCATTCAACTGGTCGGCGTCCGGCTTAAGGAATTCATTGCGCAGGCCAACATCATCTTTGCCTCGGGAACCGATGACGGCAGCAGCGGCGGTGGGACCGCTGGCACCAGCGGCCCTGACGTTCTGACCGGCACATCTGGCGCCGACGATCTGTCGGGCGACGCAGGGGCCGATACGCTGACCGGCGGCGGCGGGGCGGACACATTGTCGGGCGGCAGCAGCGGCGACAGCATATCCGGGCGCGACGAAGTCAATGGCGGCGGTGGGCGTGACGTCGCCAATGGCGGCGGCGGCACCGACACTGTGGATAGCGGCGGCAAGCGCGATATCGTCTCTGGCGGGCGCGGCAACGATGTTCTGTTTGGCGGCAAGGGGAACGACACATTTGTCTTCGCAACTGGCGACAAGCGCGGCACCATCCGAGACTTCAACAAGGCAAAGACCTGATCGAAATCACCAATGACGCTGAAAGCTTTGAGGATCTGTCAATCATCCAGCGCGGCGACAACGTTCAGATCCGCTTTTCGAACGTCGCGATCACCGTGACCGATGATCAGGCGGAAAACTTCACCGCGGCTGGCTTCATCTTTTCCTGAACGCTGCGCCCGACCAGACCGGGCGCAGCAGGTGATTATGCGCTGAACAGCACCGGCGCGGTCATATGCGCCATCAGGTGCGTCGTTGTCGCGCCAACCATCATGTCGTAGATGCGGCGGTGGCCGTACGCGCCCGCGACGATCAAATCGCAGCCGCGTTCGAACGCCTCATTCAGCAGAATGTCACCAGGGCTCAGCGTAGGATCCGGGCGATCCTGCACGGTCACTTCTATCCCATGGCGGGTGTAAGACCGGGCCAGTTCCTTTGCGGTGTCAAAAGGCAGGCGGTCATGATCGCTGAGCCGGTGGGCGGTCAGAATTATCGCCTTGGCGCCCGGCCCGATCAGATCCAGCGCATCGAATGCGGCGCGCGAGGATTGCCGCGTCGGGCTCAGCCCAACCAGCGCATGCTTGCCGACCGACTTGAACTCGCCAGCGTGGGGAACCATCAGCACCGGCCTGCCACTTTCCCAAACCAGTTGTTCCTGCATCTGGTTGCCAGGCGTCTGGCCTTTATAGGGCGTTTCCTGAGGCGTGATGATCAGGTCCGCATAATGGGCGTGCTCCAAAAGGGATTCCACCGAAGGCGCCCCGCGCATCTCACCCACCCGCCATTCGGTCGGTTGTGCGGTTCTGGCGACGGCGGCGGCGAAGGCAGTTTCTATTTCAGCGGTCTGACGTTCTTCCGCCGCCCGCAGCGCTGCGAATTCCTGCACGGCGAAACCCATCCCGACACCAGTACAGGTAATCGCCGACGCCTCGGCGTGCACACCAACTAGGTGCGCGTCATGATCTTCGGCGATCTGAATAGCGAAGGGCATGACCTGCGCCACGGATTCGATCGTAGGCAGGACGACGACAAGAGTTTTGATGGGCATTATGGTTTGCTCCGGGTGTTGATTGGTCAACACCCAGACCATCACGCATCGGGCGGCGGCGCGCCTTGATCGAAATCAAAAAGCGCCCCGCACACCAACAGGATCAGAGCTTGTTATGCGATCCGTCGCATTTCACGCCGTTCGATGTGTGCTTGCAGCCGCAAAAGAACACCTTGCCGTCTTCGTCCGCCTCGAACTTCACCGGCGTAAATGACGTGCCCTTGTGGCTGCCATCGCAGAAGGGCTGGTTTGCGGACTGGCCGCATGAACACCAGAAATACGATTTGCCGGCTTCAACTTCGACCGGGATCGGCGATTTCTGGGCGATGACAGGGGCGTCTGACATGTGGCTGGGTCCTTCAGCTAGCTACATGTGATGATAGCGCCAACCGGCCGTGCCGCTAGCCCCTCAGTATTTTTTCGGCACGTACAGATCCAAGGGCATCTCGGACCGGTCATAATCAGGGTTGAACGCGCGTTCTGGCAGCGTCACCTCATCATGCGGCACGGCCTCGTAGGGGATCTTGCTAAGGAAGTGGTCGATCATGTTCAGCCGCGCGCGCTTTTTGTCGACCGCCTCGACGATATACCATGGCGCCTCGGGGATGTTCGTGCGCATCAGCATGTCTTCCTTGGCGACGGTGTAATCCTCCCACCGTATGCGCGACTGCAGATCCATCGGGCTGAGTTTCCACTGCTTCAGCGGATCATAGATGCGCATCAGGAACCGCAACTGCTGTTCTCCATCAGTGATCGAGAACCAGTACTTGATCAGGATGATGTCAGACCGCACCAGCATGCGTTCGAATTCGGGAACGTCGTGAAAGAAATCCTCAACCTGTTTGTCGCTGGCGAACCCCATGACCCGCTCAACCCCGGCGCGGTTGTACCAGGACCGGTCGAACAGAACGATTTCACCTCCTGCGGGCAGGTGGCTGACATAGCGCTGGAAATACCACTGGGTCTTTTCCCGATCCGACGGTGCCGGCAGCGCAACAACCCGGCACACCCGCGGATCAAGCCGCTGGGTGATTCGTTTGATGGCGCCGCCCTTGCCCGCGGAATCTCGCCCTTCAAAGACGACGACGATCTTCTTGTTGTTGTGAACAACCCAGTCCTGCAGCTTGATCAGCTCCGCCTGCAGGGCCAGCAGCTGGTGCAGATAATCCCGCCGCCTTAGGGATGGCGGGTGGGCGCGGTTGTAAATCTCACGCACCTTTTTCGACAGGACGGCGTCGTCGAGCTCCAGCTCGTAGTCTTCGTCCAGTTCCGCTTCCAGCTCTGCTTCCAGCCAGTCTTTGCTGTGGTCTTTGGTCATTACGCCTCCGAGGGTCACCGGACAATATAAGCGCTGGACCATGTCAACGCCATGACGCCCCTTTGCTTCGTCGCCGCAGCCGCGCATGATGGTGTGCAAAAGGAACGCGCCTGTGACCCTGCCCCAAACCACCGCCAAACCCGACGAAGCTGAGATCGCCGCCCGGATCACCCGGCTGCGTGCTGAAATGGCCCGTCTGGATCTGAACGCCTATGTGACGTCCACACCCGACAACACCTATTACCTCACGAACTTCGCCAACTATGTGCATGAGCGGCCGTTTGTTCTGGTCATCACCCGCACCGGCGCGCCGCGCTTTGTCGCGCCACAACTGGAAATCCCGCATATCCGCCACCGGTCAGTCGGCGAGATGGAGCTGATCCCCTACCGTGAATTCCCAGCCCCAGCCAGCCAGGGCTGGGACGACGCGTTGAAAGACGCGCTTGGCGACGCAGCGCGGATTGGCGTGGAAAGCATCACGCCCCTTCAACTGATTGATGCGCTCGGCGGCAACCATGTCCGCGCCGACCTGATCGACGATCTGCGCATGGTGAAATCACTGTATGAGCTGGCGCGCATCGCCTATGTCTGCGATCGCCTCACCGACGTCCACAACGACATGCTGAGCGGCACAAAGCCCGGCCAGACCATGGCGGCCTCCAACGCCCAACACATCGGAACGTTGATGAAGCGTGTCCTTGCCGACAATCCCGCGATCAACATGACAGCCACCAAAGCCCACGCGATCTTTCAGGCGGCGGAGGTAACGCACGACCCCCACAACTTCACCGACCTGGCGCTGAAAACGGCGGAGGGCGGCCCGATGATCACCCTAGTCAACGGCGTGATTGACGGCTACGGCGGTGAGGTTGAGCGCACGTTCTTCATTGGCCACGCGCCAGAGGCCTGCAAACGCCCCTTCGACGTGATGCTTGAGGCCCGTCAGGCCGCGCTGGACGCCACCCGCCCCGGCGCGCTGATGTCTGATGTGGACCGGGCGGCGAATGACGTGTTCACACGCGCAGGCTATGCCGAAAACCTCCTCCACCGCGCAGGCCACGGCATCGGCGTTACGGGACACGAAGCGCCATTCTTCGCCGAGGGCTATGACCGCGAAATCCTACCCGGCATGGTCTTTACGATGGAGCCGGGGGTCTATATCGAACACGTCGGCGGGTTCCGCCATTCAGATACGCTTGCCATCGACGAAAGCGGAATGACCATGCTGACCAGCGGGCCAATCACGCTGGAAGAGCTGGTCCTGCCGACCTGACCCGCGACCTACCGAAGCACAACGGACCGGAGACGCCGCCCATGACCGCCGCCAAAGCCAACCTGATCAACGCTGTCGCTCTGATCGGCCTGTCGCTATGGGCTTACTTCGCCAACGGGATGAGCTCGGAAACCACCCTCATCCCAACCGCTTTCGGCTTGGTCTTGCTCGGCCATCAAATCTGGCTGGGCGGTGGCAGCCGGGTCGCGCTGATCATCGTCACGCTGTTGACGGTGGTAATCGTCGTCGCGCTCTACACGCCCCTGACAGGCGCCATCAACAAAGGCGAAGTCCTGCCGATGGTCCGCGTCGGCCTGATGATGGCGACCAGCGCGACCGCCGCCGTCATCCTGATCAGGCCGCTTTTCAACCGGCGCCGCCCCTGATCTTCTTCGTGTTCCAAAGACCCAATCTCCTCCCCCGGAAAAGGGGAGGGATCAAGGGCTCAAATCCAGACCTCAAAACGCCAGCGCTTTGGCCTGCGTGACCTGAGGCAGACGGCGGATCTGTTCCAGCGTCGCCTCCGGGATCTGCTCATCTACACCCAGCAACGCAATCGCCTCGCCGTCTTTCTCGGCCCGGCCCAGCGCAAAGGTCGCGATGTTCACGTTCAACGCGCCCAGCGTGGTGCCGAGGGCGCCGATATAACCCGGCATGTCGGCGTTGGTGGTGTAGAGCATAAATTTCTGCGGCTCCGCCTCCAGCCCGATGCCCTTGATCTGGATGAAGCGCGGCTTGCCGTCGGAGAAGACTGTGCCAGCGACCGAACGGGTCTGGTTTTCGGTGATCACGACAACCCGCACATAAGACCCATAAGCGCCCTGCGCGTCTTTGCGGGTCTCGGCGATCTTCACACCACGCTCGCGGGCGACAACGGGGGCGGACACCATGTTGACGCCACCTTCGCCGACTAGCGGTTTCATCATCGCAGCGACCAGGGCGGATGTGAGGGGTTTGAGGTTTAGATCGCCAACGACGCCGACATACTCAATCTCGATCTCCTTGATCGCATTCTCGGTCACCTGCCCCGCGAACCCGCCGAGGATTTCGCACAGGTTGATCCAGGGCTGCAGGATGGGCGCTTCTTCAGCCGTCACGGATGGCGCGTTGATTGCGTTCGAAATGGCGCCCTGCATCAGATAATCCGACATCTGTTCGGCGACCTGCAGCGCAACGTTTTCCTGCGCTTCGGTCGTCGCTGCGCCCAAATGCGGCGTGGCGACAAAGTTTGGCGCGCCAAAAAGCGGGTTGTCCTTGGCGGGTTCTTCCGCAAATACGTCAAAGGCGGCGGCGGCCAGATGACCGCTGTCGAGTGCTTCGCGCACGGCGGCCTCATCCACCAGACCGCCGCGAGCGCAGTTGATCAGGCGGGCGCCGGGCTTCATCTTTGCGATGCGTTCCGCGGACAGGATGTTGGCCGTCTTTTCGGTTTTTGGCAGGTGGAGCGTCACAAAATCAGCACGGGCCAGCAGATCGTCAAGCTCCTCAACCTTTTCGATGCCCAATTCCTGCGCCCGGTCAGCAGAAAGGAACGGATCAAACGCGGCGATCTTCATCTTCAGGCCCAGCGCGCGGGATGCGACGACCGAACCGATGTTGCCAGCCCCGACCAAGCCAAGCGTCTTGCCGGTGATCTCGGTCCCCATGAATTTCGACTTTTCCCATTTGCCGGCCTGCGTTGACGCATCAGCGGACGGGATCTGGCGCGCCGCCGCGAACATCATCGCAATCGCATGCTCCGCCGTGGTGATGGAGTTTCCAAACGGCGTGTTCATCACCACGATGCCTTTGGCTGACGCGGCGGCGATGTCGACATTATCGACGCCGATCCCGGCGCGGCCAATGACCTTCAGGTTCGTTGCGGCGGCGATAATCTCAGCCGTCGCCTTGGTTGCTGACCGGATGGCGAGGCCATCATAGTCGCCGATGATCTCTTTCAGCTTGGCGGCGTCCTTCCCGAGGTCGGGCTGAAAATCCACTTCAACGCCGCGATCCTTGAAGATCTGTACTGCGGCTTCGCTCAGCTTGTCGGAAATAAGTACCTTGGGCATGCGTCTTGTCCTTCTTCGGCGCTGCGTCCATCGCGCGCCATTGGTTTCTTCGGCGTTTCAGGGGCGCCTCGCCCCGGTGAAGCAAGGGGCGGGGCTGACGCGCAGACCTCGTCAAAGGGGGGATAGCCGAGCGCGTATCTTCGATATCAGGCGTCCGCCATTTCGGCCTTTACCGCCACAAAGGCCCAGTCGAGCCACAGCGTCAACGCGGCGACGTCCGCAGTATCGACCGTCGCTCCGCACCAGATGCGCAGACCCGCAGGCGCGTCGCGATAACCGCCGATGTCATAGGCGGCATCTTCGGCATCCAGCAGCGTGACAATCTTTTTGCAGAACGCCTTCTGTGCCGCATCATCCAGCGCCGCGATCGCTGGATCGGCGATCTTCAGGCAAACGGATGTGTTGGACCGCGTTTCAGGATCTTTAGCTAGATTTTCCACCCAGTCGGTCTGATCGACCCAGCCCTGCAGGGCGGCAAAGTTGGCGTCCGCCCGGGCCTGCAGCGCAGTGCGACCACCGATCCGATCAGCCCAGTCCAGCGCATCGACATAGTCGGCGACGGCCAGCATCGACGGTGTGTTGATCGTGGTGCCGGTAAAGATGCCGTCGATCAGCTTGCCGCCTTTGGTCATGCGGAAAATCTTGGGCAGGGGGCGACCCGAATTGTAGGTCTCAAGCCGTTCAATCGCGCGGGGGCTAAGAACCAGCACGCCGTGCGCGCCTTCGCCGCCCATCACTTTTTGCCAGCTGAACGTCACCACATCCAGTTTCGGCCAGTCCAGTTCCTGCGCAAACGCGGCGGAGGTCGCGTCGCAAATCGTCAGGCCCGTGCGGTCATCCGCGATCCAGTCCGCGTTCGGGACCCGCACGCCAGATGTCGTGCCATTCCAGGTAAAGACGATGTCGGCGTCTTTGCGCACCGCGCTCAGATCTGGCAGTGTGCCATAATCCGCATTCAGAACGTTCACGTCGTCCAGCTTCAGCTGCTTGACCACATCGGTGACCCAGCCCGCGCCAAAGCTTTCCCAGGCGAGCATATCGACAGGACGCGCGCCCAGCATGGCCCACATCGCCATTTCGACAGCGCCGGTGTCGGAAGCAGGCACGATGCCGACCTTGTATCCTTCTGGCACGCCCAGCATTTCAGCCGTGCGGTAGATGGCAGCCTTTAGCTGCGCCTTCGGGGCAGATGCGCGATGCGACCGGCCAAGGAAGGCTTTTGAAGCGACAGCGTCAATCGACCACTCAGGGTGTTTGGGACAGGGACCAGAAGAAAATTCTGCACGCGCAGGCTTCGCCTGCGGCTTTTGGGGGAACGTCATTGCCGCGCTCCATCGTCAGGGCGATTTAGCTGAGCCCGCCGCCTGTCGCCCTTGTCCGACGACGCGCCCACATCCGACTTAAGCTGCGGCTGCCCGCGTCGCAAGCACAAATATGTCGGTTTTCAGCTAAAAATGGTCGCCCTCATGCGCTAATCGGAAACCGTGTTTCCGATGCGCGACGAAAGGGGAGGCTGAGAGACAGCTGCGAGTTTCGGAGGTAGGTTGCGAAACTGCACTTGTCAGATAACGTGACGCGGCGCAGTATCGAGCCATTGTTTAAGCGTTCGCGTCGCCCTTTTTTCTATCAATTTTTTTCAGATCAGGCGTTTCAATGACCAATTTGTTGGATGACTTTCAAGCGCGCGTTGCGCGCCGAAAACTGGCTCGCACGCCCCAACCTCAACCAAGGACGACACATCTGCCCCTGCGCGATGATCTGGAGGTCTACTTCCTGATCTTTGGCGTCTTTTATGGCGGGGCAGCGACCCTTTTCGCGTTTTACTGCGGGCAGGATTCGGTGCAGGCCAAGGAACTCATGTATCAGGGCGATATCGAATTTGCGGTGCTGCAGTATCTGGGCGGCTATTGGCTATACATCTTCTGGCCGACGGTCATGTTCTCCATCGTTTACGGGGTGGCGGCGAAGGGTACGCTGGCCGACGCGATGCGCGCGCTGTGTCTCAGCGCGGTTCTGATCTTCGCCGCCGTGCGGGGGCTTCTGTATTTTTTCGGCGCCTGTCGGGCCATGGGCGCCACCATCAAATACGCCCTGCTCGGCGTCTTCATCTTCAGCATGATCGCCGGGATCACCGTATCACTGACCGCCGTGGCGCGGCTGCGCGGCATCACGCCAGACGTTTATCTTTTCGGGCAGACCGCGACATTGCTGAACCGCATCAGCGCGCCGGGTTCCGCCGCCTGCATCGACATTTTCGACAATAACGCCTGCTCGCATGTCGATTTCGTGCGGCAAGAAGAAGGCGAGGTTTTTGAGATCACCTCCCACATCTCAGCCGCCCATACACCGGCGGGTCGCCCCGATGACAACCGCATCATCGTCAGCAAAACGCGGGCGGTGCTTGATGACGCGCGGCTATGCGCCGACGCATCCGCAAAGACCAAGATGTTCCAGTACGAGACCGCCGACGGCCTGATCCGCCGCGACGCGCCCTTGCGCGCGCTTGGCAAGGGGGCCGAGGCGGCGTTTCGCGACAAGCTGGGCTTTGACGCCAATGGGTGGGACTGCATGGAATATGTCGAAACACCGGACTGGCTTTACGAAGGCGGCCTTTTGCGTCGGGGGTTCAAGAACGGCGCCCTGACCGGCGTGTCGCTCCGCGTGACGCTGAAACCGGTCACAGCGCAGCTGGTGGTGTCGACACAGTGACGGGCCAGACCGCCTGAAAGACTTTGTGACAGGCTGTGATTTGTGGCGGCGGCGACGGAGGCTGTATCCTCCTACGTATATCCATCATGAAACGAAGCAAGATCATGCCCCTGCCCCGCCGCCTTCTCCCTCTTGTCGCCCTAATCATCGCCGCGCTAACCCCCGCGCTGTCTGGCGCGGCGACAGGCCCCTATGGCCTTTGGATGACCCAGAAAAAGGGCGTCATCATTGATGTTTACGCCTGCGGCGATGCGCTGTGCGGGCGGACCGTCTGGTTGAAGAAGATGACCCACAAGGACGGCGCGCCGCGGCTGGACGCCAAGAACCCCGACACCGCGCTGCGCGCCCGCCACTGGTGCGGGATCGAGGTGATCACTGGGGTCAAGCCAGCAGGGGCAAACAAGTGGGATGATGGAGACATCTACGATCCCAAAACCGGCGAGACCTTCAGCTTTGAGATGAAGCACAATAGCGACACGATGAAGGTGCGCGGCTATCTGGGTGTGAAATTGCTGGGCAAATCAGAAACCTGGACCCGCACCGACGGCGCGGGCGTCACGCTCTGCTCCCCGACCTGATCCCCTGCCTGATGGGTCAGGCAGCGCCGCCACCAACCGATTGACCGCCTTTAGCGAGGTCAGGCGCAGGCCCTTGTCCCCCGCCGCGGCCATCAGGTCGGCGCATTCAGCGTCGCGCTGCGCCCGCGTGACCCAGACCCAGGCCAGAAACGCCAGCCAGTTCTTGTCGAGCCGCTCAACACAGCCTTCGGCCATCTCCGGCCGCGCCCGGCCGCGCCAGCGGATCGCGCGGCGGATCAGCCGCCAGATGCGGCGTCCCACAGGCACATCCAACCAGATCATCAGATCGGCGCACGCCACACGATTGTCAAAGGTTTGTGCGCCGACGCCTTCGAAGATCCACGCCTCGCCAGCTTCGATGGCCAGTGCTTCTGCAACGCGCGTATCGACATCACGCTCGGTCCAATTGGGCGCCCAGATCAGGGTGTCGACGCGGTGCACCGGCAAGCCCAGTTTGGGCCCAAGCTTGGTCGCGAGCGTGCTTTTGCCTGATCCCGGCGCGCCCACAATCATGATCCGCCGGGCCGCGCGCAGGCGTTCAACGTCTGTCATTTCGCCCCTCCACCTGCGGGCGCGTCATCCTCGCCCGGGGGATCGTCTATCCCAAGATCGCCCGCCCAGGAATGCGCCCAGGCGCACATCGGGCTGAGATGCGCAAACAACTCCTGCGCCCGGGCGGTGCCGGCGTAGCCTTCGCCCGTCCGCTCCACCAGTCTCGCCTCGCGCAGTTCCTTCAGCCGCGCGTTGAGGACAGAGGGCGACACCCCCTTGCACCGCGCTTGCAGGTCGCGAAACGTGGCGGGGCCGTGCAGACATAACTGCCAGATCACCCCCATGGCCCAACGCCGCCCCAAAAGGTCGAACGCTGCCATCAGGGGCGTGCCGCGTTCCGATCCGCGGAGCGGTCTGCCGGGAATAGGCGTTGTCGTCATCGCATCATTCGCTATCTTTTTAATAGCAATCAGCCAAACACCATGCTAGCCATGCTTCGAAAATGATAGCAGACTACACCCTGACAGCGCCAGCCCGGCGATTGAATGATCCCGCCAGCCAAGGTAGCGACGCACTGATGAAGGAGTCGCACATGATCCCCACCCAACGCCATCTCTTTGCGATGCCGCGCGACGTCGCTTACCTCAACTGCGCCTATATGGGGCCGCTGATGAACAGCGTCGTCAGCGCCTGCGATGTCGGCGTGCGGATGAAGGCGACGCCCTGGACCCTGACGATCCCCGACTTTTACGACCCGGTGGACGAAGCGCGGGCGCTGTTCGCGGACATCGTCAATGCCGATGCAGAAGGGATCGCGATGGTCCCCGCCGCGTCCTACGGGATCGAAACGGCGGCGCGGAACCTGACGCTGGGCGATGGGTGCCATGTGCTGACGCTGGCGGATCAGTTTCCCAGCCAGGTCTATCCCTGGCGGCGCATGGCGCGAAGCAATGGCGGCGAGGTCATTCAGGTCCCCGTCCCGCAAGGCCAGGCGGCCACGGATGCGGTGCTGGACGCCATCAACGACGCGACCGCTATCGTCTCGCTGGGCAATGTGCTTTGGATCAATGGCGCACTAGTCGACCTGATCGCGTTGCGCGCCGCCTGCGATCGGGTCGGGGCCGCGCTGGTCCTGGACCTGACGCAAAGCGCCGGCGCATTGCCGATAGATTTCGCCAAGGTTCGCCCCGATTTCGCTGTCGCAGCGGGATATAAGTGGCTGCTTTGCCCCTATACGACAGGGTTTCTCTACGTCGCCCCACAGTACCGAGACGGTGAGCCGTTGGAGGAAGGCTGGATCACCCGCAAGGACAGCGAGAAATTCAGCACCCTTGTCGATTACACCGACGACTATCAGCCCGGCGCCATCAGGTTCGATATGGGGCAACGGGCAAACTTCGCCCTGATGCCCGGCGTCGTCGCCGCCCTAAAGCAAATCACCGAATGGGGCGTCGACAACATCTATTCCACCTTGTCCACGCGCAACGCGGACCTCTGCGCTCGGCTGGCAGAATTGGGCCTGACGCTCACGCCAGATGATGCGCGGGGCGGCCATTTCATCGGCGCTGGTCTGCCAGACAGTGCGCCGGATGATCTGCTGGCGCAGCTCGCCGCGCAGAAAATCTATCTCAGCGTGCGGGGCGGGTCGCTGCGCATCACCCCGCATCTCTGGAACGATCAGGAAGATTATGACCGCCTGGTCGAGGCGCTGGCCGAAATTTTATGAGCCACCCGCCCCGCTGCGCGCCTGGGCCTTGCTGATCACGCTGGGCGTCATCTGAGGGTCAAGCTTCCTGTTCACCAATATCGCGGTGCAGGACCTGCCGCCGATCACGATTGTGGGGCTGCGCGTCGGCCTGGCGGCTGCGCTGATCTGGGTGCTGGCGCGGCCGACCGGCGCGCGCACACCTCGGCTGAATGACCCGGCCGGGTGGCGCCTGTGGCGCTATGCCGCGGCGGCGTCTGTCGCCGGCAGTATCGCCCCCTTCCTGCTGATCACTTGGGGCCTGCAACATATTCCGTCGGCACTGGCCGGGCTGCTGATGGCGCCGATGCCGCTGATGGCCCTGGCGCTCAGCCATTTCTTTGTGCCGGGGGTACGGATGACAGCCGGCCGTCTGGCCGGTTTCGTCATCGGGCTGGCGGGCGTTGTCTATCTGATCGGCGTCGAAGCGGTCGGCCAGATCGGCCACGGTGACAGTCTGGCGCTGATCGCCCAGCTCGGCATGCTGCTGGCGGCGCTAGGATACGCGATATCGTCAATCATTCTGAAACGCGCCGCGGCGCCCGATGCGTTCGGGATCAGCGTCGTGATTCTGGCGCTGGCGGCGCTAATCACCGTCCCGTTGGGCATGGTGGTGGAGGCGCCCGACCTGACCGCCGCCAGTTGGCGGGCGCTGGGCGCCATCATCATTGTCAGCGTTGGCGCAACCGCGCTGGCGCAACTGATCCTGATGAAGGTCATCGATCTGGCGGGGCCTGCCTTTCTGGGCCTCGTCAATTATCAGGTGCCGCTTTGGGCGGTGGTCTTTGGTGTCGTCTTTCTGGGCGAGGAACTGCCCGGCATTTTCTGGGTCGCGCTGGCGCTGATACTGGCAGGGTTGGCCATCGCGCAGTTTGCCGGGCGAAAGCGGATCTGACGGCTGAAACCATCGGGTTCGCGCCCTTTCACCCGCCTGATCCTCATGGTATCGCCGGGCCATGCGACTGCTCGTGACAGCAATGAAAAACGAAGGTCCGTTCATCCTTGAATGGGCGGCCTATCACCTGTCGGTCGGGTTTGATCAGTTCCTCGTCTACACCAATGATTGCGACGACGGCACAGATGCGATCTGGGCGCGGCTGACTGAAATGGGCTTTGGCGCGCATGTGGTCAACGACCGGATCAAACAGCGCGGAGTGCAGAAAACCACCCTGATGCGCGCCGATGACCATCCGCTAAGGGCAGGGGCCGAATGGATATCCTGCCTCGACTGCGATGAATTTCTGAACATTCGCCGGGGCGACGGTTCGCTGGATGATCTGTTCGCCCAGACGCCGGACGCCCATGTCCACATGATCAGCTGGCGCCGGTTCGGTGCGGCGGGACATATCGGCTACACCGACAAGCCGGTGACGGAACAGTTCACCCGCGCCGCACCCGAAAACTGCCCGTACCCGTTTCACAACTATGGCCTGAAAAGCATCTGGCGGGGCGACGCGCCCTATGCCCGGATTGGCGTTCATCGCCCGCTCGACCCTGATCCTGCGCGGTTGGGCGACATCAAGGTTGTGAACGGCGCCGGACAAGAGTTGCCACTGTACCGCGACAAACAGCTGTGGCTGACCCCGCAGATTGCAGGATATGAAGGCGCCCAGATCAACCATTACGCTCTCAGATCCGCGCAGTCCTTTCTGGTAAAGCGCGACCGCGGCCTGCCGAATTCCAAGGTCACGGATCTGGATCTCAGCTATTGGGCTGAACGGAATTTCAACACGATCGAAGAGACGTCCATCGCCCGCCGGCTGCCCGCAATGCACGCAAAGCTGGCGATGTTGAAAGCGGACGATCAGCTCGCCTCGCTGCATGAGGGTGCCATGAACTGGCATCTCAGCCGGATTGGCGATCTGATGGACCAGCCGGAGACGCTGAAACTGTTCCTTCAGCTGATCGCCACCGAAACCGGCGTCGTACCGCCCGTCATGGCCCGCCGCCTGAATCCCCTGATCGCCAAAAGCTGGGAGGCGGACCGCGCCCGCCGGCGGGCGGAACGCAAGGGCCAAAAGCCCAGGACGACGTGACGCCCATGGTCCGCCTCATCTTTGCTCTTGCGTTCTTCGCAGCGGCGGCCCTTGCTGCCTGTGCGCTTAGCCCCCGCCTCGCCGCCCTGACCGAAGCGCGCTACGCAGCGCAGGTCGAAGCCACCCTGCGGGCGGGCGGGTTCGGCTGGGCGCGGGGCGAGGTTGACGGGCTGACCGTGCGCCTGACCGGCGCCGCGCCTTCCACAGCCGCCCATGACCAGGCGCTAACGGTAGTCGCGGCGGTGTCGCCCTTGCTACATGTGACCGACGTAGTGACAGCCGTCCCGAAGGTGGCGCCAACGACCATTCCCCCGCAGATCGACATTCTGAAGGGTGAAACCGGGCTGATCCTGTCGGGGGTTGCGCCCAACGCCGAAACACTGGCGACCTTTGGCGGCGATCAGACGCTGGTCGCGACAGGCTCTGGCGCGTTCGGCCCAGATTGGACCGCGACCGCGCCGCTTTTGGACGACATCGCCAGAACGCTGGTTCACGTCCGCATTTCGCTGCGCCAGGACATAGGGGTGATTGACGGCCTCGCCCCCGATCAAGCGTCGCGTGAGGCGATGCTCGCCAACATTGATCAGCTAGGCGCGCTTGGCTGGAAAGTCACCGCCGCGATCGACGCCCCGCCACCTGCGCTTACGGACTTCTCGCTCACCGCCTCAACCTCGCCCGACGGGACCGTTGTGACCTGCGCGGCCGCCAACGCCGCCGACGCCCAGCGGATCGAACATACGGCCAGCACTGCGCTGTCCACCAAGGTCAAATGCGCCATCGGCGTCGGCGCGCCCAGTGAAACCTGGGCTGACGCGGCCGTCGGCGGGTTGGAGGCTCTGGCGGGCCTTCCCGCGGGCGACATCACGCTGTCAGGCCTGACATTGATCCTGACCGCCACGGCCCCAACCCCGCCCGCATCCGTCACTGCGGCGGCCGAGCGCCTGCGCGGTGCCCTTCCCACCGGATACCGCCTTGCCGTCGACAACCGCACGCTGGACGACGCGCCCCCACCGCCTGTTGCGGCGTTCGCGCTGACCATCGACTGGCCCGGCGGCGGGTCGAACCTGACCCTGAAGACCAAGCAGGGCGGCGAAGGGCTGAGCCGGGCGCAGGCAAGCCTCGGCGCCTATGCCCGCGCGCTGTTCCCGGGCGCAGACATCAGCTTCGCCGCTGAAACGGGCGCGCCCCCGCCGCTAGACTGGCGCCGCACCGCCCGCATCGGGTTGGAGGCGCTGAGCCTGCTTGACCGCGGCGCGCTGACGATGACCGACAGCGCCCTCAGGCTCAGCGGTGCCGCGTCAAACCCCGCGCAGATCCGCGACGCGCATGACCGCCTCACCACAGCCGGCCCAACCTGGCGCGCCGCGACCAGCATCACCCACAATCCCGCCCGCATCGCTGCAGCCCAACCTCTGCCAGCCGACCGCTGCGCCGCTGCGGTTGCATCTGCGCTGGCGAATGCCCCGCTCAGCTTTCAGCCCGCGTCCACGACGCTCACCTCAACCGGCAAGGCCACCATCGGTGCCATCGCCGCGCTGCTGACCCGCTGCCCCGACGCGCGGTTCGAGATTGGCGGGCATACCGACTCCCAAGGGTCCGAAACCAGCAACTTCGCCCTGTCACGCAACCGGGCGGAGGCGGTCCTGTCCGCCCTCATCGCCGCAAAGGCCCCGCCCGGCCGCCTGATCGCCACCGGATATGGCGAGACGCGGCCCATCGCCGACAACGCCACGCCCGTTGGCCGCGCCCTGAACCGGCGCATCGAATTCACACTGCTGGAGGCGCCAAAATGACCGAACAAGACCTCGCCCTGTTGATCGCCGCCGCGCTTTTCGCAGCCTTCACGCTGGGCTGGATCGCACACTGGCTCTGGTCGCTGATCACGCGACGCCGCAGCCCCGAAGCCTTGCGGGTGGAGGCGATGGCGGCCGACCTGCTGCAGGCCGAAGCCGAACGCGACGCTGTGCGCGAGGCGAAGGAGGAGACGGAAACCTACCTCTCCACCGAATTCACCGCACGGGAACAGGAACTGGAAATCAAGCTGCGCGAAACAGAGGCTGAGCTGGAAGCGGCGATGGACGGCCTGCGCGCCGCAAGGCAGGAGCTTATTGATAAAGGCTGAGGCCCAAGCACCGTGTCCCCGGGCATGGCCCGGGACCTCGCTGTGATGGAGCACCTTTAGGATCGAGGCCCCGGATCAAGTCCGGGGGTGCAGTTTCGTTATTGGCTCCAGCGCGTGGTCGCCTCGTCATCCTCTTCGCGCGCATCAACCCAGCGGGCGCCTTCGGGGGTTTCTTCCTTCTTCCAGAAGGGCGCGCGGGTTTTCAGGTAATCCATCAGGAATTCCGCCGCCTCAAACGCTGCCTTGCGGTGGCGGGCGGCGGCGGCGACCATCATGATATTCTCGCCGGGCGCCAAACGCCCAACCCGGTGGATGATCAACGAAGCGCTCAAATCCCAACGCTTGCGGGCTTCCGCCTCTATCTCCGCCAATGCGGCTTCGGTCATACTGGGGTAGTGTTCCAGGGTCATCGCGGCCACGTCGCCTGTCCCGCCGCGCACGATGCCGGAAAACGTCACCAACGCCCCCGCTTCGCCTGCGCCGCGCAGGGCGGCAGCCTCGGCCCCAAGATCAAAGTCTTCTGTCTGAACCCGAACGGCCATCAGGGCGAAACCCGATAATACTGAACCAGATTTCGCCTTTGGCCCCGGCAGAAATCTGGTGCATCTTTTTCGTGTAGATCGGTTATCGCCCTACCCCCCCGTCATAGGCGGGAAAAACGCAACCTCGGTCGCGCCATCCAACGAGGCGTCGAAATCCACGACCTTCTGGTTCACCGCCACGCGGACGGAGGAGACATCGGCAAACGCATTCGCATGCCGGTCACCCTTGGCGCGCAGCGCTTCAACCAGATCGGACACCGTCACCAGCCCGGCGCCGTCAACTTCCTCGCTGGAAATCGCGGTCTTTTCCCTAAGCCAGGCGAAATACATCACTTTCATGCGTCATCCTCCTCAACCCTGATATAGGCGATGCCCTTCTGGAAGTAATCCCACCCAGTGATCACAGTCAGCAGCGCAGCGACCCAAAGCAGCGCACAGCCAAGATAGAGCACAAACGGCGTCTCCATCGACCCGGCGAGGAACAACAACCCCATGGAGAACAGTTGCGCCGTCGTCTTCCACTTCGCCAGCAGCGTCACATCCATCACCTTCGCGCCTTTGAGATATTCGCGGAGGCCGGAGACCATGACTTCACGCAGCAGGATTAGCGTGACGGGCACGAGCACAATCCAGCTCATCCCATAAACCGCCATCAGCACCGCGCCCGCAATCGCGACCATAGCTTTGTCGGCGATGGGATCGAGCATACGGCCAAAGCCCGAGGTCTGGTTCCATTTCCGCGCGAGATAACCGTCAAAGAAGTCGGTTATGGCGGCGAGGGAGAAGATCCAGAAAGCGACCCAGTTCGCGAACTTCGCGTCGAAGGTCAGATAGGTGAACGCGACCAGAGGGGCTGCGACGACGCGAGAGATGGTGAGGAGGTTTGGGAGGGTGAGGCGCATGGGCTGGTTTTGGGGGATGGGGTTTGGGGGGTCAAGAGGGTCACCCGCGCATCTTCCACCGAACTAGCAAAGGTAAATGCAGATAATGCAGCGCCTCCTTTCCTAGCCTGTCCTCTGATCAAAGCTCTCAGCATCCTCTGACAAAGCATTCGTTGTAACGTCTGAAGCTTCCGAACGGTCTTCCTTGATTTTCAGTGCTGACTTTTTCCACGGGCTTAGTTGGGAGCCGTATTGTTTGTAGAATGCTGGGACAATCGTTTCGAGATCGACAATAAAATTTGACTGCTGAGCGAAACGCCCATCGAGGGCCTTCGCTACCATCAAGTGAAAAGAAATCGGAACGAGATGTTCTTTTCCTTCGTTGGCAATCGCAACGTCATTACGCAATTCGGAAACGAGATGCTGGGTAGAAACGCTTGCTCCGGGCCAGTTTATCCGCAGATAGAGATCAGGAGTTTCGTCCGCTTTGATCTGCCGCAGAAGCCAGTTGACCCGGGCCCCGGTGGATTTCTTGTCCTCCGGAGCACGCAACGTCATTCCGACATCAACACTACGGCGAGAAAGGTCTGCAACAAGCTCCAGCGGCGGCGCCGCATCAGGAATGTCTAGTGAGAGAGCCAGTTGATGCTGCTCTCGCAGCGTCGCCAATTCATCTTTGTGTCGTAATGCTGGGTCGGCAAGGTGTTTTCGCGGCAAGCGCTGAGCAACCCGCGGTTCCGTCATTCGACTTAATATGAGTGCAAGATCCCTTGTTTCTTGATGCCAAGCATCAAGCACGGCTTGGGCCTCTGGCGATTTCGGAGGGATTGCGCCGCCACTGGTCACTAGCTTGTTGAGGTCAGACCAATCTTTAGGCATCCGATCGAAGCCTTTCACGCCCGCACTTTCGTGCGAAAGGAAGCGCCTCAGCTCGTCGAGTAATACCACTTGGTCTTTGTCAGCAACGGCATTCTGATTAATGAGCAGATCCGCCGTTGTTAAAATATGCATCCATGACCAGTGAATGACAGGTATCTTTGAACAGCTCTTACGCACTGCCTCAAGGGGGTGGATGTTAGGCGCAGTAGCGAACTGTTTAGAGATTGTAATGACGCAATCCACGCCATTCTCCTTCGCCAACGCTCTGTAACGCTCGACCTGATCGACGGCTAACTCCGCTGCCCCAACTTTAGCCTCGACGAATGCCCGCCATTCGCGTGATCCTACACGAAGCACAATCAGACCGTCTGGACGTTCCTTAGTATCAGCGGGGCGCTTTGCTGCTACTATTTCTGTAAATGTGTCAATCCGTGCGCGCGAGCTTAGGCGCTGGCCAGCACTGGCCAATAATTCTCTTCCGAATTCATCTATCTTGGAGAGACAGGCTAACAAGATCGACGTTTATCTACCTTCCTTTGAGTTTGTTGAAAGAACAGGGAAATGGCGCGCGCTTTCTTCTTGAACTATGAAATCGGGGAGACTTTCGCTCATTTCAAACCTCAAACTTTAATATCATTAGAATACAGATTTCATAGCATTACGCACTACCAGAAATGTGAACCGTTTTTTCAAACCTGCTTTCCTTGCATCTACGATTCAGGAATTTTCGCGCTGTGCTCGGATCACGTTCTTTGGTCTGGAATCAAGTCGAAGGCGCCGGGCCGGCGCCTGCCCGTTCCGACGGCCTTTCCGCGTTTGCAAGCGAACGCCTACCGGCTGACAGGCTGGCACTTCTGCAACAAAGCGCCTCCTTCAGAGATCGGATGTACTCGGCAGCCATAAAGCGCATCGAATTAACTGTGGTGCTCCACCCCACGGGCAGGCTTACGTCGGTGCATGAGGATAGAATGCCTCTCGGCATTTGAAGGTAAACGCCTGCTGGCCTGCGCGATTGCAAGCCATCGCTTTGTAGGGTGGGTCTTCAGACCCACCGTCTGGCATCTCCACATGCGCTGACAGATGGAGCGTATTCGGTGGGTCTAAAGACCCACCCTACCCAACGCGACATATTATGGACGGGAACCGTGGCGGGTGTGAAACCGGTGCGGATCAAGAAGTTAACAAAATACACATATTTCGTAATATCAACAATTTAACTAAGGTTTCCCGCGTGAAACCACTGCCGGTTTCACACCCCTACCCGTCCCCCTGAAAGAACGCAAACAGGCTCTCCGCCATCTTCTCCGATATCCCATCGACCGCTTTCAGATCACTCAGCCCAGCCCGCGCCACCGCCTCGGCAGACCCGAAATGCGCCAGCAGCGTCCACTTTCACCCAGCGCTGATCGCAGACGCACTTCATCTGACGCCGGAATCCAATGATCCGGTCGCGCGGATGATCAGGCGCTGATACTGCCCATGGCCTCATCTGGTCGTTCGCCCAGCTCTGCCGCCTCAGCCGCCAGAATTTCGCGGCGCACAAACGCCCGAAACGGATCATCGGCGGAAATGCCCCGCAGGCGCATGGGACGCATGCGCAGGCTAGGCTCCCCCTCCAATGGGCGAAGTTTCCACAGCTTGCGCGGGTTCGCCTTGGCCCATCGATGCTGCTTCCATGCTGGAAGAACGCTGACGAGCCAGGGGGGAATGATCAGCGCCGCCATGACGGCGGAGCCGCTCATTTCAAAAGTCAAACCCACGGCCGCGACTATGAAGATATGAAAGGAAAACCCCACGTCTTCCTTCCAAATTCGATCCCTAGTGATAGTGAGGCTACGGAGGTTGCAGGAGTCAGTCACGACACGTTTTAATTGAATTCGTGGCCAACGGCTCTGCGCCGGCATGGCTGGTGGGCCCTATACCCCACGTCCAACCGCTAAAATTATCAAAGTTTAGTTGTTTCTGATGCGCTTTGATTTTTCGACAATTCGAATGAGCTTGCGTGTTTATACACGCGCTTACGCCATGAACGACGTAGCGAAGATGAGTGATCGGCGTATTCGCATTGGCGTTGCCACTTGGTTCGGCGGGTGTGCTCGCGACACGATTTGGGCAGGATGAGCCGTCGTTTCACGCGTGAAACCACCCCGGTTTCACACCCCTACCCGTCCGCCTGAAAGAACGCGAACAGGATCTCCGCCATCTTCTCCGATATCCCGTCGACCGCCTTCAGATCGCTCAGCCCGGCCCGCGCCACAGCCTTGGCCGACCCGAAATGGGCCAGCAGCGCCCGCTTCCGCGCCGGGCCGATCCCCGGGGCTTCGTCCAGCGTCGTCACCCCGATCGCCTTTGATCGCTTCGCCCGGTGGGCCCCGATCGCGAACCGGTGCGCCTCATCCCGCAGCCGCTGCACGAAGTAGAGCGTCGGGTCGCGGTGAGGCAGGGCAAAGGGTTGGCCGCCTTCCGGGCGGTGAAACTCCTCTTTCCCAAGGTTCCGCTCCACCCCTTTGGCGACGCCGATCATCGGCACGCCCTCAACCCCTTGGTCCTGCATGATCTGTTTCACAGCGCTTACCTGCCCCGCGCCGCCGTCGATCAGCAACAGGTCTGGCCAGTCCGGCGTCTGGCGGTCCGGGTCCTCCTTTAGCAGGCGCTGGAACCGTCTGGTCAGCACCTCCTTCATCATCCCGAAATCGTCGTTGGTCTGGGCTTCTTTGATGTTGAACTTGCGGTAGGCCTTCTTGTCGAACCCCTCCGGCCCCGCAACGATCATCGCGCCGACGGCGTGGGCACCCTGGATGTGGGAATTATCATATACCTCGATCCGCTTAGGCGGCTGGTCCAGCCCAAACGCCTCCGCCACCCCCGCAAGCAGTTTCGACTGCGCCGCGCTTTCGGCCATCTTCCGCCCGAGGCTTTCACGTGCGTTCGTCAGGGCGTGTTCGACCAGTTGCCGCTTTTCGCCCCGCTGAGGGCGGCCAATGGTGACCTTGCGGCCGAGCGATACGGACAGCGCCTCTGCGATCAGGGGGGCGTCATCAACGTCGTGCGAGGTCAGGATAAGGCGGCTGGGCGTCTTGCCGCCATAGAACTGGGTGAGGAAGGCGCTGAGGATCTCCTCCTCACTAATATTCGCGCCTGCACGGGGGAAATAGGCGCGGTTGCCCCAGTTCTGGTGGCTGCGAAAGAAGAAGATCTGAACACATGCCTGCCCCCCTTCAGCATGCACAGCGATCACGTCCGCCTCTGGCACACTTTCGGGGTTGATGCCCTGGTTCGCCTGCACCTGCGTCAGCGCCCTGATCCGGTCGCGGTAGACGGCAGCTTGTTCAAAGTCCATCGCTTCGGAGGAGGCCTGCATCTTCTCAGCCAGTTCCGCCTGCACCTTGGTCGTCCGCCCTTCCAGAAACCGCGTGGCGTCGGCGACAAGGCCCGCATAGGCTTCCTTGTCGATCAGGCCGGTGCAAGGGGCCGAGCAGCGCTTGATCTGGTGCAGCAGGCAGGGCCGCGTCCGGGCGTCGAAGGTGGCATCCGTACAGGTCCGCAGCAGAAACGCCTTTTGCAGCTGGTTCAACGTGTTGTTCACAGCCCCGGCGGAGGCGAAGGGGCCATAGTACTTGCCCTTCTGTTTGCGCGACCCACGGTGCTTGATGATCAGTGGAAAGTCGTGATCACCGGTCATCAGGATGTGGGGGAAGCTCTTGTCGTCCCGCAGCAGCACATTGTAGCGCGGCTTGAGCTGCTTGATGAGGTTCGCTTCCAGCAGCAGCGCCTCCATCTCCGTCTCGGTCGTGACGAACATCATGGTGGCGGTGGCGAGGATCATGCGCTGAATGCGGGGGCTGTTCCCTTGCATGCGGGAATAGTTCGTGACCCGCGCCTTTAGCGATCGCGCCTTGCCGACATAGAGCACATCACCCCGCTTGCCGAGCATCCGGTACACGCCTGGCCTGTTCGGCAGTTGGGGCAGACAAGACTTGATGACCTCCGCCCCGGTTTTAACGTCGCCATCCGCATCCGCCAGACCGTCATCGATGGCGTTCATAGGGGTTTTAGAGGAGGTCGGTTCAGTGCTCATTTTTCCGGCGAATTAGCGACTCAGCAAGGAATCCAAGGGGATAGCGCGATTGATGGACAGATTGCGTCAGTAATCGAATCTGGGGAAGGGGCTCGTAGGATAATCTCGACTTGGGTTCAACACTTATTGCATCCCCCAAAGCTGTGGATAAGTCTGTTGGCGAAATAACCTCGTTTGCGAATTGTTTAGGAATCTTAAAGGCTTTACGACAATGCCTAATTTCTAGGCATTTTTTTAAGCCATTGATATATATAGTAAATTTAGATTGCGCAAACCGATATACGCCTGATTGGCGGGAATCACACCCATTCACCCCCCGATAGGTCGTCAACTGGAAAAGCAAAGCGAGAACTGTACAATTGTAAGCAGGCGCACGCTCATCGCCCATGCCGCACCTATTCGACGCCGATCACATCCGGGGTCTGCCAGCCAAGGTGCTGGCCCCCGTCCATCGCCAGCATTTGGCCGGTAAACGCCGGGCTGGACAGAATAAACCGCATCGCCTGAACCATATCCTCAGGATCGGACCCCCGCTCTAACATGGTCGACGCGCGCTGTTTGGCGAAATGTTCCTCGCTTTGCCGTCCACCGCGCAGCGTTGGGCCAGGGCCGATACCGGCGACGCGGATCTGAGGCGCCAGTCCCTGCGCCGCCATCCGCGTGAAAGCATACAGGCCCATCTTGGCGATCGAGTAGCTGATGAACATGGGCGTCGGCTTCAAAACCCGCTGATCAATCATATTAATCACTGCGGCCGAAGCCACAGGTTCACCATGCGCATCAGTCCCTATCGGCGGTGCCTGAGCGGCGAAATCCTGGGTCAGCTTGAAAGGCGCGCGTAGATTGCTTTCCATCGCGCGATCCCATCCGGTGCGGGTCGCACCAGAAATCTCGTCAAACTCAAAGATAGACGCGTTGTTGATCAGCAGCGATAGCGGCGCACCTAGCGCCTCAGCCGATCTGGCGATCAGCGAAGCTGTTTCTTCTTCCACGAGCAGATCAGCTTGCATGGCGGCGGCCTTGCGACCCTTGGCTTGAATGTCCTCGACCAGCACCTGCGCCTCATCGCCGGAGGATTGATAATTGACCACGACATCCCAGCCGTCATCGGCCAGCGCCAGCGCCATAGCCCGGCCAAGACGCGCTGCGCCGCCAGTGACAAGCGCTGCGCCCGGTTTGATTGCACGAGGATCCATCACCAATTCCCTGTCTTACATTTGCGGCCCAAGGGCCAGAATGATATATGCGACATAGGCCGCCAGGAACAAAATACCCGCCAATCGCGTCATCGGACGCTTCAAAAAGATAAACGGGGCCAGCGCCAGCGAGGCTGCAAGCATGATCCAGAGGTCAAGTTCTAGAAATCCGGCAGGGGTCGGCAGCGGCCCGAATAGCGCCGACGCCCCCATCACTGCGAGAATGTTGAACAGGTTCGACCCGATCACATTGCCAACGGCCACATCAGTCTGTCTGCGAATGGCGGCCATCACCGTAGTGGCGAGCTCTGGCAGCGATGTCCCGATGGCGACGATAGTCAGGCCAACGGCCGCCTCTGACATACCGACGCTCAGCGCAATGGATTTGGCCCCGTCCACTAGACACTTCGCACCCAATGGCAACAGGATCAGACCAGCGATGATCAGCGCAGCGATCTTCCATGTCGGATCACACGCCGCGTCATCATCCACTTCGCTGAGTTCGACCGAACCCGGATCATTGGCCGCGATGGCGTATGCGTCGTAGATCAGCGCCGCCAGCAGGCCAAGGAACGCAACCCCCATCCAGAAATACAGACCGCCATAGCCAGCGACCGCAATAAACAGCAGCGTCGTCGCAAGCATCATGACCAAATTGCGCGACAGCCCATGCTGCTTTGTCACGATTGGGGCGACCAACAACGGCGCGCCCAATACGAGCAAGACATTGGCGATATTCGATCCAACCACATTCCCATAGACTAGGCCCGGCGCGCCAAGCAGCGTCGCTTCAATACCGACGATCAGTTCCGGCGCGGATGTTCCGAAGGCGACGACCGTCAGGCTGACGACCAGCGCGGACAGACCAAGCTTCAATGACATTCCGACGGCACCGCGTACCAGCGCGTCGCCGCCAAACACCAGCATCACCAGACCTGCGGTGATCAGCGCGATATCGATGATCATGGTGTTGGGGCCTGACCGCAGCTGCACGCCTCACCGGCGGCGATGTAAGCGCCGCACACTGAACAGGGTTTCATGTCTTCGACGGGCTTCGATGAAGGGCTTTCAACCTTGGCTTTCTTCGACGCCGGACGAAACGCGCTGGCGGCTCCTAACCGCGCCACGACGAACACGCCGATGATGACTGCAAGAAAGATCAGAATTTTCATCAACATCGGCTGTAATCCCCTCTACAAACCAAAGCGCGACCACAGCGCGCGTTCTTCCACTGCAAACGCAACGTCCTGCACACTTGGCGCCCCCAAGCGCTGAAACAAGGACCGTTTCTGCGTCACTACATTCAGGCGCACCTTACCGCCGAACATGTCCTTCATCGTCGGGACGAGATGACCGACCCCATCGATCAGGCCAACATCCTGCGCACCCTTCCCAACCCAGACATCGCCGGTAAAAAGGTTCTGATCGGCAAGCTTGGCACCGCGCCGATCTTTGACCTGAGCGATGAAATTCTGGTGAATCTGCTCCTGCAGCGCCTTGATACGTGCGACATCTTCAGGAACTTCCGGTTTGAATGGGTCAAGCATGGATTTGGATTCGCCCGCTGTATGCACCCGGCGTTCAACACCGTACTTGCCCAGCAGTTCATGAAAGCCGAACCCGGCGTAGATCACACCAATCGATCCGACGATGGAATTGTCATCCGCCCAGATCTCATCCCCCGCCGTGGCCAGCCAGTATCCGCCAGAGGCTGCGACATCTTCGCAGAACGCATAGACCTTCACCTCACGCTCGGTCGCAAGGCGCCGGATGCGCGCCGCGATCAGCGCACTTTGCGTTGGCGATCCGCCCGGTGAGTTGATCGACAGCGCCACAGCCGCCAGCCGCTTGGGCGCAAAAACCTGCTCCACCTGCGCCGCTAGGCCTGCGTCTGATAGGCCGCCGCGCAGCCCGCCCACGCCAATCGCACCATGTAGGCGCAATACGCTGACGACTGGGGCCCGGTTAAACGGAGCAGCGAGTTTTTCTCTGATTTTTGCAAACATCGCCCGTACTTAGTGACAGGGCGGCAAATCGGCAACGCCTTGGCGTGATCTACGTGATATTGTTCTTCCATGAGAGACGAAGAAGCGATTCCCGCCACAGCTGCGGTAATGGATCGGCAAGCGATCCTTGAGACGCAGTTGGCGGAACTGCGTCAACGTCACCGTGCGTTGGATGAGGAAATCACCATCATCGCCGAGGCCGCCGCCATCACCGGCTCGCTAGAAGTGCGGCGTCTGAAAAAGCAGAAGCTGGCGCTGAAAGACACGATCGCCAAGATTGAAGATCAGCTTTTGCCAGACATCATCGCCTGACCTTGCAGTGGCGCGCTTCGCGGCTATAGTCCGCGCTTCCTTTTTCCCGATGAGGAGCATCTGCGATGAGCGATCCTTTGGGCGTCCCCCTGGTTGGCGTTTTGATGGGCAGTCAGTCTGACTGGCACACGATGAAAGAGGCGACAGATATCCTGACGGCTCTCAACGTCCCGCACGAGGCGCGCATAGTATCTGCACATCGCACCCCTGACCGGATGTTCGACTATGCCCAAGCCGCCGCAGGTCGCGGCCTGCGGGTGATCATCGCCGGCGCCGGCGGCGCCGCGCATTTGCCGGGCATGCTGGCGTCAAAGACCCGGGTACCGGTTCTGGGCGTGCCAGTGCAGTCGAAGGCGCTGAGCGGTCAGGACAGTCTTCTCTCCATCGTTCAGATGCCCAAGGGCATTCCCGTCGGCACACTCGCCATCGGCGCGGCGGGGGCCGCCAACGCAGGGCTGCTGGCCGCCGCGATCATTGCGACGACCGATCCGGCGCTGGCCGAGCGTCTGGATGCCTGGCGCACCGACCTAAGCGCCGCAGTGGCCGAGGTTCCCACCGATGGCTAAGGTTTTGGAGCCCGGCGCGACAGTCGGCATCTTGGGTGGCGGCCAGTTGGGCCGGATGCTGGCGATTGCGGCGGCGCAGATGGGATTGCACGCGCATATCTACTGCCCGGAAGATCAGTCGCCTGCGGGCGAAGTTGCGCTTAGATCCACTCAGGGCGCGTATGACGACGCGGAAAAGCTGACCGCCTTCGCCGCCGCCGTCGACGTCGTCACCTATGAATTCGAAAACGTGCCAGCCAGCGCCGTTGACGTGCTGGAGCCCTTGGTTGCTGTCCGCCCTGGCCGCGCCGCATTGGCCGCGGCGCAGGATCGGATCACCGAAAAGGACTTTCTCAATGACGCCGGCGCGCCAACAGTCCCCTACGCCAAGGTGGATGATGCTGCGTCGTTGCAAGCCGCGCTCGACCAGATCGGCGCGCCATCGATCCTGAAAACCCGGCGGTTGGGATATGATGGCAAAGGTCAGGCGCGGATCATGGAAATGGCTGACGCTGACGAGGCGTTGGCGGCGATGGCTGGCACGCCCGCAATCTTGGAAGGCTTCGCTGACTTTACCCGAGAGCTGTCAGTGATCGCTGCCCGCGGTCTTGACGGGACAATCCGGGCATACGACCCGGGCGAGAACGTTCATCAGGATGGCATCCTTCGCCAGACCACCGTGCCGTCACAAGCCCCGGAGGAAGCGTTTGAGATCGCGCAACGTATCCTCACCGCGCTGGATTATGTTGGCGTGATAGGGGTGGAGCTGTTTGAGGCCCGCGATGGCGCACTTCTGGTGAACGAGATTGCGCCGCGGGTTCACAATACAGGGCACTGGACGATCGAAGCCTGCGCTGTTGATCAGTTTCAACAGCACATACGCGCAGTTTGCGGTTGGCCGCTGGGCGATCCCCGCCGCCATTCTGACGCGGTGATGACGAACCTGATCGGCGACGAAGCGTGTGACTGGGCCAAGCTGGACGGGGCCGTCCATCTATATGGCAAGGGCGATGCGCGCCCCGGCCGCAAGATGGGTCACGTCACCCGCACCTCGCCGATCCGTGGTTAATCCAACCGTCCGGGCAGACCTACGGGCGTGCCAGTGGAACGGGCGCCCGGCGCGCGGATGAGCGACAGCGCCTGTTTCGGCCCCCATAGCATCATCTGCGCCAGCTTGTTGTCGCGCACCTGCGATTTGACCTTTTCGAACTGCATCACGCCATCGATGCGGCGGTCGAGGAAGTCCCAGGTGTTTTCAGCCCCTTCGCTTTCGTCCCCCAGCCAATAGAGCACTGTGGAAGAATAGACGCCCGACAGGATCGTGCGCTTAGAGTACCAATTATAATCCTCGGACGTGTCGCCGAGAACGTTCCAGATCGCATCCGCCGTGCCCCAGATCAGCTTGGCGCCTTCAGCCGCGTGGAACGGCAGGGCGAACAGGGTCGCGCCGCGGCGCACTGCTTCACAATCCATCGCGGCAATTTCGATTCGCTTGCGCACACAGGCACTGACCCGGTCTCGATATCTGAGGGCGGTCAGGTCCATTGCCTCCATCGCCACGAACATTTCAGCGTCGCCCGCTTTGTGGAAGGCCACCGCAAGATCCAAGCCGCGGCGTGGGGCGACGGCGCGCGCATCTTCCAGCGCCATACCAGCATCAGACGCAGCGGCGCGGAAGGTTTCATCGGACCAACCGTCAAATGCGACATGGGGCAAAGCTGCGTCAAGCAGGCGAGACAAGGCGTTGGACGGCGCGGCGGAAGCTGTATCAGACATCGTCAGTATCCCATGTGGACAGAGCAGGTTCGCGTTGCTATATAGCGCGCTCCTGCGAATTCCGAAATTCAAACACTTTAGAAAGGTGGTGACGTAAGTGCAGGTAATGGTTCGTGACAACAACGTTGATCAAGCTCTCCGCGCGCTGAAAAAAAAGATGCAGCGCGAAGGTATCTTTCGCGAGATGAAGCTTCGGCAGCATTATGAAAAACCTTCTGTGAAGAGGGCTCGTGAAAAGGCGGAAGCAATCCGTCGGGCGCGCAAGCTGGCTCGCAAGAAATTGCAGCGTGAAGGCATGCTCTGATTAACGCGGTGGCGGTTTAGGCCGCTTTCGTCGACCATACCGGGCCCTTCGCCCGCGAAATAAGCCCCGTCAGGTCACCCTGGCGGGGTTTTTCTTAGTGGCACGTTGACCACAGCGCGCAACAACGCACCTGAACACTCCTTTAACCGCAGCTACAACCGCCACGGTGTTCGCAAGAGCACGGCCTCGGAGCTGGTTCATCGGAACCGTGATCGGCCGAAGCATACAACGCTCAGAACGATGTCATGACTTAGTCTAGAGGCTGGATGTGAGAGGCGTCCCCAGAACGGAAAACGGCGCGATGGTTGTAGGAGCCATCGCGCCGCCGGGAATGTCGAAGCGCCGTGGAGGGAGATCACGCGGAGCCTATATTCCGTCTGTGTAGCCTGACTGTGCAGCTTGTGGACACTGCAGAGCCAAAATCGATCCAGCGATACCCGCGCCGGTTAGTGCACTTTGCCATTTCCCCACTCGCGGGCAACATCGTCTTCGCAAACCACCATCGGGGTTCATCATCGCCGATTATGTTACAATAAATAGCATTTGCCGTTCATTTTCCTTTGTTTTCCAGTGGACTAACCAGTCGTAACCGTTCATGCTTCTTGAATGGAGACCACACGGGGCAAGCGTTCGGAGATAGAACCATTCGCGATCAGCGCAGTTTTGGCGCTGGCGTTGGCCATTACGCTTGCGTCGCACGAAGCGAACATTGGCCCAGGCTGGACGCTGGTCGGGGCGTACGTCTACTGGATCGCTCGCATCGGAATGGCCTATCTCATTGTAATTGGTGCATATGCGGTGCTCGCGCAGATCATGACAGGGCGATCTTCGCCCATCGCGCATGCTGGTCTGGCCTCAGCGCTGGCCTTCCCGCCCTTCGTTATGGCGGTCACCACGATGGACCTTCTGATCGGCGATTTGGAGCTTTTGCGCACCGAGCCGAATGTCCTAATGAATAGAATCGGTATCGAAGCGGCCTCGCTGATTGACAACCACTTGATCCTTTCAGCCGTTTTGCTGGCGCCTTACCTTCTGGCGCAGCGCCGAAGGGAAGTCGCTGACTTCAAGCGACCCCCCTATCCACGGCCCTCAACGATAACGGCTGCGCCCCTACAGGTCATCGACACAGACAGCCTCGCGGCGGAACCTGCAACTGAACCTCAGGAACCCGAGGAACTGCCTGGCCTGCTTCTGGCATGCCAGCCGCCGGTGCGCGGTGACATCCTTGCCGCCGAGGCGCAGGAGCATTACGTGAAGATCAAGGCGACCGGCCAAAGCGGCATGGCGCTTTATCGGTTCGGCGACGCTGTGCGCGACCTGTCACGTTATCAAGGCATGCAGGTGCACCGGTCACACTGGGTATCCGACAAGGCCGTCGTCGCCGTCATTGGCAAGCGCGGATCACTGAAGATTGAGTTAAGCGATGGGGAAGTAATCCCCGTCTCGCGCCGCTATGAACTGGAAGTCGAAGCTAGGTTCGGCGGTCGCGGCCCGCGCGCCAGATAATAGGCGCGCGCTAAAAGGTTTCGAAGCGTTATGGATGGGGCCTTTGCCCAGCTCTGCGCCCCTTTAAGGTGCCTCAGCTCAGATGCCGACCAGCGCCAGAAAGATCAAAGTCAGGATCACGATGACCGCGCTCCAAACCCCTGCTTTGATGAAACCATCAAACGTCTTTTTCTGAACGGTGATGTCCATTTCACCTTGTTTGTAATCGCCCATAGCTGTGATCCTTTTGATCTTCGTCGATTTCAAGTGCTCTTCTAATGCGTTTCGGGCGAAGAATGAAGCGCTTTGCGCCATGAAAGCGTGGATCATTTCAACCGAAACACGCAGATGGCCCCGCAACCAAAGGACCAAAAATGCGGGTCAAGGATGGGATGCAGGGAATTCGTCACCTGGTAAGGGCTTGCCCGAATAGAAAAGATCAAAATCCGCTGCGTATCGCTGAAGCGCCAGGTCGATCAGACCTTCGTCAACATCGAACAGATCGCCAGTTTTGATAAAGCTATCCTGCACCCGCTTTGGCCGCTCAGCTAGTTTTGGCAAAGGCGGGCGGCCCCGGGCGACCAAGCCGGCGGACAATCGATCAAGGTCGTCATACAACGTCTCAAACCGTCCAATGAAATCAGGCGCCAGGCCATCGCGCGACTTCAGAATATTGGCCTGCGACCGGTAGTGTATATTCGACCGCCAGTCGGGGCGGGTCGCCACATGGGCGACGAAATTGGCGAAACTGGTGTCCTTGGTCAGACCCTCACGACAAAAACTCAGCGGGATATCGTCGGGCCGGGTGATCTTGGACTGGTAGCACGAAGCAAGCCAGGCGAGCGGTTCGCGCACGATGCTGAACAGCAGAACATCCGGAAACCGCCGCCGAGCGCCCGCAGCAGTCATTAGATACGCATGCGGCGTCTTGCTGCGCCAGTTCCGATCACGGCTGAACCCGACCCCGTTTTCGAACTTGTCTTCGATACCGCCAGCGCGGGCCATCAGACGTTTGAGCGTCGAATTGGCCGCCTTGGGTATGCGCCCATAGCCGACACCAATCGAGGGGATGACGACGTAGTGACGCCGCCGGTCAGAAACGTAGAACACAAATTCGCCAGTCTTAGTCCTCTAACGAGGCCGCCAGATTAAAACCGATCCGGTTTGGCGCCGCCGCTTCGTCCGGTTTGCGGGCGGCTCGCAGCATGACGTTCAACTGGCTCACATGCTGCACCAACTGGGTCTTCGCCCCTGATCCATCCGCCCCGTAGAACGTAATCAGATCGGGCGCAAAGAACCCAACGCTTTGGATGCGAATGTTCCCGACATCGCCGCCGGTAAAGCCCATCCCAACCTCATGATCGGAATCGAGCTGTTCTTCGAAGTTCTGGATGTAGAGGATAATCCGCTCATACGCCCATTCCGCAGGTGATTTCTGGCTTTGCGCCTTTCGCGTGACCGCCTCGGGCAAGGGGCGCTGTTCGCAGGTTTCTGGCGCGTCCGGGTCGCAATGCGCCACTCGCGCGCGCGGAATGGCGTCGTTTTCCAGGGCTTCGGCCGATGTTGCGATTGGATCGGTCATCTCAACTCTCCTTCATTCGAAAGCGTATTACGCCGTCAGGACCAAAGCGTTTTTCCGCCGCGCCTGTGTCAAAGAGATGATTTACATGCGCAATTGCTTCGCCCATGGCCAGACCGAATTCGTTTTTGTGAATGGATCGCTTGTAGATCGTGTCAAAACAATCAACCGCCGACCGCCAGTCATCAAGATATTTTGTCAGCCGTTTCAGCGCGCCATGGTGATTGTCGATCAGCATCGCCAGCCGCTTTGGCAGCCCAGTGAAGGGGCGGTTGTGGCCCGGCAGAACAAGGTGACCGTCGCGGGCGTAGGTGGCGAAACGCTCACACGCTTCGATCCATTCGCCAACCGGGTCGGCCTCAGGCTCAGCCGGATAGACACCAAGGTTGGGGGAAATTTTCGGAAGAATCTGATCACCCGCGATGACCAACTCGCTGTCGGCCGACCAAAAGGTAGCATGCTCAGGCGCGTGGCCATTGCCGATGAAGACCCGCCACATCCGACCGCCCATTTCAATCCGGTCGCCTTCCTTGATCCGCTTGTAGCCGGGCGTCAGCGGATGCACGAAGCCCGTGAAGAAGCCGCGGCGCTTGTGGGCAAGCTCGATCATCTCGGCTGGCGCGCCCGCGCAGGTCATATGGGTGATCTGGGCGGAGAAAGCATCGTCGGAATCTTCCGAGATCATAAGACGCGCCTGCAGCCATGAGGTGCGGGTCGCCCAGATTTCCGCCCCATGTTCCTGTTTGAACCAACCTGCAAGGCCGATGTGATCCGGATGATGATGCGTGACGACAACGCGGCGCACCGGTTTGCCCGCCAGTGGCCCGGCTAGGGCGACCGCCCAGGCGTCATAGCTGGCATCAGACTGGAAGCCGGTGTCGATGATTGTCCATCCATCGCCGTCATCCAGCGCATAGATATTCACATGGTCCAGCTTCAACGGTAAAGGCAAGCGGAACCACAGGATGCCTTCGGCGACCTCAATCGCCTCGCCCGGCGCCGGGATAGTTTCCCCATGCGGGTACCGCACCCCTGCGCCCAAGCGCTGACTTTCATCAAGGCTCATGCGGACAACGCGTCAGCATCTAGGGCGTAAAGCTGCGCCGCGCCCGCAGTCGCAGCCGCCAGTAGCGCGGGGATTTGCGGCATCTGTTGGGCGATGTGGAACGCCGCTAGCGGGGTTCGGGCAGCATCCGCACCCGCCGCTTTCAGAAGATAGTGCCCCCCCAACAACAGGCCCCATGCCCGCAGATAGGGCACTGCCCCAGCGAACCGATCATTGATTGTTTCAGCTGCCAGCATCCATTCCGTCGCTTCGACGACCTGAGCAGCGGCGGCGGCGACTTTGGCACCAAGGGCAGCATCAACTGCTGCGTCGGCCGCGGAAGTGATCTCAGCCAGCATGGCGCGGGCCGCGTCGCCCCCATCCATCAGTTTCCGGCCAACAAGGTCCATGGCCTGAATGCCATTTGTCCCCTCGTAGATTGCGGTTACGCGGACATCGCGAGAATACTGCGCCGCGCCTGTTTCTTCCACAAACCCCATGCCGCCGTGCACCTGCACGCCCAGATGCGCAACCTCGTTGCCGATATCGGTTGAGAAGGCCTTGCAGATCGGCGTCAGCAGCGCGGCGCGGGCGGACCATGCCGCATCGCCTGTCGCTTTGGACATATCGATCGAAAAAGCCGTGTCCAGTGCAATTGATCGCGCCGATGCTGTCAGCGCCTTCATCGTCATTAGCATCCGGCGCACATCCGCATGGTCGATGATAGAACCTGTGCCCGCCTCGCCCAGCGGGGTGCGGCCTTGCTTTCGATCCAGCGCATAGGCGACAGCCTTTTGCGTGGCGGCCTCGGCCACGCCCAGACCTTCAACGCCGACACCGAGGCGGGCGTTATTCATCATCGTGAACATGCACGCCATGCCGCCGTGTTCCGGCCCGACCAACCACCCCTTGGCGTCGTCGAACTGCATCACACAGGTGGGCGAGCCGTGGAGGCCCAGTTTATGTTCAAGGGATATCGGCTTTAACGTGTTCGCAAGGCCAGGTTCGCCATTTTCGTCAGGGATCAGCTTGGGGACGATGAACAGCGACACGCCCTTGGTGCCTGGCGCCGCATCTGGCAGGCGGGCGAGGACAAGGTGGCAGACATTCTCCGCCATGTCATGATCACCCCAGGAGATGTAAATCTTCTGTCCGCTGATCGCGTAGGATCCGTCGCCGTTTGGTTCAGCCTTGGACCTGAGCGCACCGACATCTGAACCAGCCTGCGGTTCGGTCAGGTTCATCGTTCCGGTCCAGGCACCTTCGATCAGTTTTGGCAGATAGGTCGCTTTGATCTCTTCCGACGCGTGGTGTTCCAGCGCATCAATCTGGCCCTGCGTCATCAGCGGGTTCAATGACAGTGCCAGGCAAGCTGACGACATCATTTCGTTCACCGCCGTTGTCAGGATCATGGGCAGACCCATGCCGCCAAATTCCTCAGGCGCGGAAACGGCGACCCAGCCGCCTTCGCGGATCGCCTGATATCCTTTGTCATAGCCAGGCGGAGCGCGCACCACGCCGTTTTCAAGCCGTGCGCCGTCAAGATCACCAACGCGCTGCAGCGGGGCAAGCGCGTCTTCGGCCATTTTGCCAGCCTCCATCAAGATCGCCGTTCGCAAATCGGCTGTCGCCTCGGCATAGCGTTCGGTTTCGGCTAATCTATCGGCGCCAATTACGTGGGCGAGGGTAAACTCGATGTCTGCAGCGGGGGCGCGGTAGGTCATTGATCTGATCGCTCCGATAAGATGTCTTTGTCATTGGGCAAGATAGTCGGGTTTGGCCGCAAGGGCTAGGTAGGTGACGATAACGTCAGGTTAAACTTCCGCTGGGTCGCCTCGGGCAAAAGGGCGCGCTATAACGTCTCTGCCCCGACCTTTGCAGGCGCATTGTTTATGATACCTCAGCCGATCCCTTACCTGATTCCCACGCTCGCGGCGGCGAATTTCGCAGTTGGCGTCGGCAGTTTCATCGCGATTGGGATTCTGTCGCCGATGGCGTCCGATCTGGGCCTGACTGCGGCTGAGGCGGGGTTTGTAATGACGATCTACGCCATCGCATACGCCGTTGGATCGCCATTGCTGGTCGCAGCGACTGGCAGTTGGTCCCGCCGCGCGGTCTTGGCAAGCGGTGTGGGCTTGCTTGCCCTAGCCACGATTGTGTCTGCAATGGCCGAAACGGCGGATGTCCTTTTCGCCTCGCGCGCCATCGCGGCGCTTGGCGGCGGCCTGGTCACACCCGTGGTCGCGGGGGTCGCAGCAGCGAATAGCCCGCCTGAAAAACGCGGATCGGCGATGGCCATGTCGTTCTTTGGCCTGTCCGCGAGCCAGGTCATCGGCATGCCCGTCTGCGCCTGGATCGGCTATCAGTTCGGGTGGGAGGCCGCTTTTTGGATCTCAACACTACTCGCTGCGCTCGCCCTCGTCGGGATCTTGATTTTCGTGCCGCGGGGAACCGCGTTTCAGGCCAATTCGCTGGCCACTTTGGGTTCGGCTCTACTGGACTTGAAAGGGGTCTTCGCAATCTTCCTGACCGCCACGACGATGGGGTCGATCTATATCGTCTTCACTTATATGGGTCCGATCTTGGAACAAGGCATGGGCTTTGATGGCGACGGGGTCAGCCTGTTTCTGATGACCTTTGGCATTGGCGGCGTCGCAGGCAGCCTGCTGGGTGGGCGTGCGGTTGACAGGTTCGGGCCCGGGCGTTGCATCATCGTTATCATCGCCTCGCAGATCCTTTTCATGCTGGTGTTCTCCACCTTGCCGATCCCGGTAATGTTGTTGTTCATCAGCGGCGTGATCGGGGCCGGGTTTGGCTGGGCGTTCATGGTGCCGCAACAGTTGCGCCTGATCGCCATGGCACCTGAACGACAGAGCGTGTCGCTGGCGTTGAACGCGTCAGCCATCTATCTTGGCGCTTCTCTTGGCTCGGCGATTGGCGCTTGGGTCGTTGAAACCTGGGGGCTCAGCGCGCTGGGTGTCGCCGCCAGTTGCGGCGCGGTGCTGGCGTTGGCGCATTTCTGGTTGTCAGAGCGGTGGCTGAATTCGTGACGCGTATCTGGACCGATATTGACCCTGCGGCTGAGGCGCTGCTGGCTGGCCGCCTAGTCGCCTTTCCGACCGAGACCGTCTATGGCCTTGGCGGCGACGCGCTGAATGACCGCGCCGTCGCCGGTATATTTGAGGCGAAAGGCCGCCCAACCTTTAACCCCCTGATCCTGCACGTGCCTGACCTGGACGCCGCTGAACGCATCGGCGTCTTCACCAAGCCCATGCGCCACCTCGCAGCGCTGTTCTGGCCCGGCCCCCTGACATTGGTTGCGCCTTTGCACGCTGAGGCGGGCGTCGCCCCGCTGGCAAGCGCCGGACTGGCGACGATTGCGTTGCGCGCGCCGGCCCATTCACTCGCACGGGATCTGATGCAGGCAGTTGGCCGCCCGCTCGCCGCGCCGTCCGCCAACCCGTCGAGCAAGGTCAGCCCCACAACGGCAGGCCATGTGATGGATGGCCTGTCCGGCAGGATCGCCGGCGTGCTTGATGGCGGCCCCTGCCCTGTGGGTCTGGAAAGCACCATCGTGGGGTTTGATGGCGAAACGCCTGTTCTCCTCCGTCCAGGCGGGGTGGCCGAGGAAGATTTGGCCGCCGCCTTGGGCCGACCACTGACCGCGCATGACGGCGGGATCAACGCCCCGGGCCAGATGACCAGCCATTATGCCCCCGATGCGCCCATCCGCCTGAACGCAGAGGCACCGTCAGCGGGCGAAGCCTATGTCGGCTTTGGCTCCAGCCCCAAAGGCGATCTGAACCTGTCTCCATCCGGCGACCTGGCCGAGGCAGCCGCCAACCTTTTCGCCATGCTACGCGAGATTGACCAAAGCTCCCGGCCCATCGCCATCGCCCCGATCCCCGACCATGGCCTCGGCCACGCCATCAACGACAGGCTGCGCCGCGCCGCAGCGCCAAGGACCTGAACCATGTCGCTAACCGAACCATCGTCGGACTTCCTGAAAGGTTTAGAGGTGTTGCTCGGCCCACAGGGCTGGCGCGCGCCTGAGGACGCGCCTGAAAAGTTTGAGGAGCCGCGCGGCCAATGGAAAGGCCGGGGCGCGCTGGTCGTGCGTCCCGACACTGCTGAAGAGGTCGCCGAGGTGTTGAAAAGGGCCGCAGCCGCGCGCGTTGGCGTGGTGCCACACTCCGGCGGCACCGGTCTGGTTGGCGGGCAGATTTCACCCGATGGACCGACGCCGCTGTTGTTATCGATGGATCGGATGAACCGGATCCGCGATGTCGACGCGACGGATAATGTTTTGACTGCTGAGGCGGGCGTGATCCTCGCCGACATTCAGACAGCCGCCGAAGGCGTAGATAGGCTGTTTCCCTTATCACTCGCATCGGAAGGTTCATGCCGGATTGGCGGCAATCTGGCGACGAACGCCGGCGGTGTACAGGTGCTGCGATATGGCAATGCGCGCGATTTATGTTTGGGGGTAGAGGCCGCCTTACCGTCTGGCGAAGTTATTCGCGGATTGAAGCGTCTGCGCAAAGACAACACAGGATACGACCTGCGCCATCTGATGATTGGCTCAGAAGGCACGCTTGGCGTGATTACCGCCGCGGCGCTGAAATTGTTTCCCCGCCCATCAGAAATCGCCACTGCCTTTCTTGGCGTGCCAGGGCCGCAGGAGGCGGTGAATCTTCTGAATTTCCTCCGCCCCCGCGTGGGCGATGTCATTTCGGCGTTTGAGCTGATTGACCGGATTGGCATTGAATTTCTGAAGGCGACAGGGTTAGGCCCGCCCGACCCCTTATCGCCGATGCCTCGATGGATCGTTCTGGTTGAAACCGGCGGCAGACCCGGCGCCCGCGACGCGCTGGAAATGGCGCTGGCCGAGGCTTTTGAAGCGGGTTTGGCGACCGACGGCGCAATCGCACAAACCGAGGCGCAGCGCGCCACGTTCTGGCGCATTCGCGAAACGATCCCTGAGGCAAACCGACTGATCGGTGCCATCGCCAGTCACGATATCTCAGTCCCAGTCGCGCGCATTCCAGAGTTTATCGCCAAAGGCGAGGCGGCGCTGGCGGATCAGTTTCCCGACCTGCGGCTGAATTGCTTTGGCCATGTCGGCGACGGCAACCTGCATTTCAATATCTACCCGCCCGAGGGACGAAAGAAGGGCGACTATGTTGATGTGCAGGAAGACGTTTCACGCATGATCCATGATCTGACACATGAAACGGACGGCTCAATTTCTGCCGAACACGGGATTGGGCGGCTGAAAGCCGGCGATCTGGAGCGGTATGGCGACACGGGCAAGCTCTCAGCGATGCGCGCAATCAAGGCTGCGCTGGATCCATATGGGGTGATGAACCCGGGCGCGGTTCTACGTTCGAACTGAGCCGCTGGGCGGGGCGTGCGATTACAGGCGTGCACCACCCTCGGCGTCGTCCAATCGATTAGGCCCAGCGCAATGACACGTCTGCGCTTTGCAACCCAACCGGTCTGACGCTGTTCGACATCCTAAAAGATGAAGTCGCTCGCGGTGAACTTAGCGCTTTGGTCATCCTCCACCGTCACGCGGGTGTTGCCGATCAGAATGCGGACATCAGCGCCGATCTGTGTAATCTGCAGATCCGCAAACGTATTCGCCCCCCCACTGACAACGATCTTGTCGCGGCCTTGCTGAAAATCGGTGATGGTGTCCCGGCCGTTGCCTCGATCAAAGATGAAGCGGTCGCTGCCGCCCCCGCCGATCAATACATCCGATCCATCGCCGTCCAACACATCGTTGCCGCCGCTGCCCTCCAGTCTGTCTTTGCCGCCGCCGCCATTGAACAGATCAGCCGCCCCGTCGCCGGCGAATTCATCGGCGGCAGCGCTGCCTTCGGATACAGAATTGATGGTGACGGTGAGGGAGCCAGATGCGAAACCACATGATCCGTCATCGACCCAATAGCGAAAGCTGTCGACAGCATCAAACGCTGTATCGGGCGTGTAAATGAACGATCCATCCGATGCGATGCCGATGTCGCCTTCAACCGGCCCAGAAGCAGGATCCAGGCTGACGTTCAGCGCATCGCCGTCCAGATCTGCTGCGATCAACTGACCGGTCGCGACCTCATCCGACAGAACGTCAAAGCTGAGGTCTTAAGCAACTGGCTGATCGTTCCCGGGGACTACGTCCGATGCCAGCGTTTGCGTCGTTTCCGCCCCAATAGGGTCGGCGACAATAATGGTCGCTTGATCCACGCCATTGAAGTTCGCCGCAGGGACAAAAGTAAACGCGCCGGCCGCCATCAGGTCGAACGAGCCGTTCGTTGGCCCGCCGCAAGGCGCATGACGGAAGGTTACGGCATCGCCTTCAGGGTTGCTGGCCTGCAATCGACCACTGATGACGCCGTCTTCTTCGCCCGCAGCCAAAGCGGCCGGCGCTGTTGGCGCGTCGTTGACAGCCGTTATTGTCAAGGACACCGTGGCCACATCCTGACCACCTGCGCCGTTGTTGACCTGATCGGTAAACTCATCGTCGCCGTTGAAGTCTACATCCGGCGTGTAGGTGAACGCCCCATTAATTGGCGCGCCGCCTGCGACCAATGCAAAGCTCAGGTCATCAAAGTCGATGTCCGACAACGCCAAGGCCGCGGTTATGGGCGCGTCCTCAGCCCCGGCCGCGGCCTGATCAAGCGCGATTGACGCATCATTAGTCGGCACCACGGTGATGATCGCCGTTTGGGTGGAACTACGCCCATCCACGTCGGCGGCCGAGTAAGTAAAGCTTTACTGCCTGTTGAAATCAGCGTCAGGCGTGTAGGTCACAACGCCTTCTGGGGATACCGCGACCGAGCCATTTGCAACCCCCTCATCAGAGACGAGGGCGAAGGTGAACGCGGTCTGACCATCGACGTCGATCGCCTGCAGCTCCGCGGACAGCACGTTGTCTTCGTCTACTGCAAGGGCGGTGGTAACGCCTACCGGCGTATCTGGCGTGGGTGTGATGGTCACGGTAATTGTTGATGTGCCGACACCGCCATTCCCATCTTCAACCTGATAGGTAAAGCTATCCTCGTCAAAGAAATCGGGATCGGGCGTTTAGGAGTAGAACCCCGCCTCACTGATCGTCACAACGCCATTGGCAGGCGCACCGTCTGGCGCGATCGAAAAGCTAAGGCTGTCGCTTTCCTGATCCTCAGCAAACAACTGGCGGTCAATGGCGTTATCCTGTTCTTCGAAAACTGTGGTCGCCGCAGGCTGGCCCACTGGCGCATCGTTGACGGCGCGCACAGTGATGGACACCGTGCCCGTATCGACATTGTCATCCTCGTCGCGCACTTCGAAAGTGAAGCTGTCGTCCCCATTAAAATCGTCATCCGGGATGTAATTGTAAGACCCGTCAGAATTAATGGTGAGAGAGCCATTTACCGGCGCACCGCCGTCAGCCACTGAGAATGTCAGAACATCGCCATCAGCCTCGGCCCCGGTCAGTTGACCATCAATGATCGTGACATCTTCGTCCGTCGTGATCGCGTCAGATTGCGCAACCGGCAGATCATCGACCCCTGTAACGGTGATTCTGATTGTCAGATCCTTTTCGCCGCAGCGGCCCGTGACCGCCACATCGACAACCGTAGCGGTAAAGTCGACCGTCAAAACCTCGCCAGCGCCAAGGCCAACAAAATCAGCCTGATTGTCCGGCATAATCAGGGCAAGATTGGTTTCCGCATCAAAATTGAACCCAACGCCAAGAATGTCATCCAAGGCCAGATCAATCGTCTGGCCGTCAATGTCCGCGCTGAGCCCACTGAATTCGAACGCGACAGGATCATCTTCCGCGTCAGTGATGAAGTCCGCCAACGTTATCAGGAGGTTGTCGTCATCCTCGGCGAGTTCAAATGGGTCGGCCGGCGGTTGATTATCGGACGATCGTTTACCCCAACAATCGTGATTGTCGCCGTGGCTGTCTTGGCGCCGCCCAGCCCGTCCGACACGGTATAAGTGATTGTGTCAGTTACCGTCTCGCCTTGCGCCAGATCACCAAAAACATCACCCAGATTATAGACGATAACGTTCCCGTTCAGCGCAACCGCCGCGCCAGCAGAGGATATGCCAGTAACGTCCGTGATGGTCTGATCATCGTTGCCAGCGTCGTCGTCATTGGCCAACAAGATCGTCTGGTCGATCAGCAAGGGCGCACGTTCATCCGTGGCCAGGGCTTCAACCCCCACAGTGTGCAAGAGATCAGCCGCGCCGCCTGAGACTGCGTTATCGCCAGCCGCCGCCGGGAATGGATCGCTAGGCACTTAAGAGGTCGCATTATCGTTCGCCATGGTGGTCGTGATCACCCAGTTTCAAAATTCGTCAACGGCTGCCGACCCCGTTTAGAAAGTGAAAGAGTGAAGGTTTCCTCAACCTGCGAGCGCGCGATCGAAGCAATTTTAGGCATCTAGACTTGAGTGCTTGAGGCTTAGTTTCGAACCACCTTCAGACAGACATCGCCATGATCCGGCTGAGCCGCGTCAGGTTCTCACCCGTTTCTTCCTTCCAGGCGTTAAACGCCGCCTGGACCGCATTCAGCGCAGTTTTGGACGTGGCGGGTTTGTCGATGACCCCCGCGCTGATCAACGCCGTCGTCACATCACCGGACAAAATGAAGCTTTCCTTGCCAAGAAACCGCAAGGCGTACTGCCCCGTGGCGCCGCCCAAGCGGGCGCCGCGCTTTTTCATGACAGCCAACAGACCGACGTGATCCTCTGATGGCCAATGACCAAAGAACGCAGCGGCGGAGCCGTGCTCCTTGGCCAGATCACTCAGGAACACGGCGTTATCCCGGATTGAGAGGATTTTCTTTGCGTGCCTGACAATACCGGTATTGCGCATGTGGTCATCGAAATCATCGTCGGACATGAAGACATTGCGGGTGATGTCGAAACCTTCGAACGCTGTTTCGAAATCAGGCCACTTTTTTGCAACCACCGACCAATTGAATCCTGACTGAAACACCCTCAGCGAAAGTTCGCTGAGAATGCGGTCATCGCCCATCTCGGCGATCTCCTCCGGCGTTTTGACAAGGAAGCCTTCAAGGCGTTTGGCCAATCCGGAGGAGCCACCATTCAAATCTTCGGCGCGTTTACGAATATCGGCGAAGGGGGTCATGTTCCATCCTTGCTTTAGCGCATCGTCCGACCTGACTGAATCAGTCTGGCCGCGCGGCGCATTAACTTGAAACACTCGTAGTCTTGGAATCCAATCAGATCGGTCCAATCTGATTGGATTCCACTTTGATGGCTTCGTCAGCTCGGGCGGCCAGGCGGGTTTCCAATCGCTCGCGGGCGGGCGGTGGGGCGTGTGCGCCGACTGAGGGCGCAACCCAATTCTTCAGAAAATATCCGGTTAGCCGTAAGCCGCGGAACAGGTCATCCGCCGCAACTGGGCCGCCGGTCAGAAACTCAGGCAGCGGCAGCAACCGATCCGCATAAGGCGCGCCTGCCGCAGCGCTGACAGCGCGGCCGGTTTTGGGCGACACCCAGGTAAGATCATCGGTAGCGCCAGTGGCGGCGCAGGCGCTCAGATCGAGTGGAAAGCCAAGTTCGGCAAGCAAGGCGAGCTCCCACGCTACATAGGCGGCTTGCCAATCAGGCCTGACCCCAATTGCGTCCATGAGGGCGACAGTGGCGTTATAAAGATCAGGATAGGATTCGCGTTCGGGCAGATAGGCGATCAGCAGCGCAGCGGCGGAGCCAAGCGCCGCCAGCGCATCGCCGTCATTGATAACAGCGCCAGCGCGAGACCGTTCCAGTTCTACCCGGTAGGCGCCCAGATGTTCGGCCAGCCGGGCGCGCCATTCCAATGACAGCTGCGCGCCTGGCTGCAGCAAGGGCGCCATGCGCCGGGACGCGCCCCCGCGCACGACGCCCGAATGACGCCCATGGTCACGCGTAAAGCAATCAATGATCGCAGCGCTTTCCCCGTGTCGCCGCACGGTCAGAAGAACACCTTCGTCTCGCCAATCCATGATGGGATCGTACCGCTTGTCGATCAAAAGGACGAGCCGTACCAAAAAAGAAAAACCCCGCTGCGAAGTGCGCAGCGGGGTTTTAGTACTCTCTTATTCGACGGATCAGGCCGTACGGTACTTGTGCCATCCAAGCAGGCCAATCGCGCCAAGCAGCATACGGGCGGTCGGTGGCAGCTCACGGAAGAGACCGAGACGTCAAAGTTCAGGAACTGAACATAGGCCTCGCTGTTCGGGTCCTCCCCATCAGTAAAGCCAGTCTGAGCCGCCCCAAAGGACGCCAGCGAAAAGGCATATGTCGCACCACCTTGAAATGAAATCGGGGACGCAAGGCTGTAGCTTACTGGCACAAACCCATCGCTGTCTGCGGTGGCGCCGGGAAGCCGATTGAATTCACCTTCACCGTCCAGAATGGTCTCGGCGGATGGCAGCGTCAGGCCTGTCACCTCTACAGCAGTCGAAAGACCTGCGCCCGAATACGTGGACGATAATTCACCGCCCTGCAGAACCGTATCTCGGCTAAACGTGAAGTTCGCGAATTCTGAGAATATGCTGCCCGATGTTTCAGCGCTCCGGTCGGTGTCAAAGTAACTGATCCCAACACCGAACGCTCAGTCCGTTGTATCGATCTCTTCCCCGTCCGTCCGCGCGATCGTCAGCGTCGCGCCGGGCACACCTGCAATTTCCAGAACGCAGGAGAAGTCACGACATGCTAAGCCGCTAAAGTCGACTGATCCATCCAGACCAGCTGTGTCAGCATTCGCGCCAAAGGCGACAGCACCGCCAAGCGCCAGAACAACAATCTTCAAAAGTTTGTAGTTACCCACAATCCGCCCCATTTTCAGCTTTCCCACTCCATTTTCCTTTAAGAAGAGAATACAAATCTCTTTAAATTAAAATAAAATACAACTGAATTAAAAGTAGGCTGAATTGTTAAATTTATTCAGACAAGGGTTGATATTTTCAGTATATTTCCAAATTTCCAAGATCTAATTTAGCTTTAAGCTTTTTAATTAACTTAAAGAAAAAATAATGGCAAAAATCTGATCTGAAAGATAGATCTTGCGATGTACACAAAAATATTTGGAAAATTATTCCCTACTGCAGATACGGCAAGGGAACCCCAGTTTTTTTGAACGCCTTTTGGGGCAGCGAACAGCCTCGCTGGAATAACGACCTCACATTTCGCCCGCCAGCGAATTGGGCTTTGTGATAAATCGCACAATCCAATCCAGCGAAACGATTCAGTGCAGCCCTTCGTCGCCTAGCAAGGACCGACCCTTTGGATCTTCCACTTCAACAATCCAAAGGTCGGGATCAAAGCCGCGCTGGCGGTCCAGCGCTGCGTCGACCTGAGCCTCAGGCGAAGGCTCAACCAGCGGCGCCCAGACCCGCTCGCCATCGGGGCCCATCACCCGCGAATGCGCGCTGGCGAGGCCATCCATTGTCGCGACCTTGACGATCACGGCGCCGGATGTTGCATCACCCTTAGCGACCAAATGGGCAGGTACACCAATCGCGTCCAGCCGCGCCATATAGGCGAACACCCAGAAATCGGTACTGAGCCGGGTCATGATCCTTCGTTGAAATCAAGACCAATGGCGTCGAACCGTTCGCGTTCTTCAAGCCAATTGGGGCGGGACTTCACCTCAAGAAACAGATGGGCCTTACGGCCCAGCAGCTCAGAGATCTCTCGGCGCGCCTCAGCGCCAACCGCCTTGATCGTCTCTCCCCGCTTGCCTAGCACGATGCCCTTATGGCCATCGCGCATGACGTAAATTACCTGTTCAATCCGGGCGGAGCCATCTTTCTGGTCCTTCCAGCTCTCCGTCTCAACGGTCAACTGGTAGGGAAGTTCCTGATGTAGGCGCAGCGTCAGCTTTTCGCGCGTAATCTCCGCCGCGATCTGGCGAAGCGGCAGATCCGAAATCTCGTCTTCGGGGTAAAGGAACGGGCCTTCAGACATTTCGCCCGACAGCCAGGCGCGCAAGGTTTCGACGCCATGGCCCTTTTCAGCCGAGATCATGAAGGTTGACGCAAAATCGAAACGTTCGTTCATCTTCTTCGTCAGAGCCAGAAGATGTTCGGCCTTGATCCGGTCGATTTTGTTGATGACCAGCGCGACCTTGCGACCCTGAGTGCGTTCTTCCAGCGTTTCCAAAATCGTTTCAACGCCTTCAGTCAGGCCGCGATGCGCTTCGATCATCAGGCAGATCACGTCCGCATCGTCAACGCCTGACCAGGCCGCGGCCACCATCGCACGATCCAGTCGGCGTTTCGGGCGGAACAGGCCAGGCGTGTCGACAAAGACGATCTGCGCCCGCTGGCCGGCAACCAGATCGCCAGTGTCAGGGTCCGTTTCACCGCCCGCAACACCCATAGCGACACCGCGGATGCGGGCGCGGGTGGTTTGCACCTTGTGGGTCACAATAGCGATCTTGGCGCCCACCATGGCGTTCAACAGGGTGGATTTGCCTGCGTTAGGCTCGCCAATAAGGGCGACAAAGCCCGCACGCGTTTCCGTCATTTCATCACCATCGCCAGCAGCTTGGAGGCCGAAGCCTGCTCTGCCGCACGTTTCGATTTCGCCTCAGCGTTCGCCGTGGCGCCGTTTTCCAAAGTCACGCCAACCGTGAAGACAGGCGCATGGTCCGGACCTTCGCGGTTCAGAGTTGTATATCGGGGCGGCTTCATGCCCTGCCCCTGGGCGTATTCCTGCAACGCGGTCTTGGCGTCCATCGGCGGCGTATCGCCCTGCGCTTCGATCCGCTCCCGCCATAGGCGCAAGATCATGTCGCGCGCCGCATCAAGGCCTGCGTCCATGAAGACGGCGGCGATTACAGCCTCCATCGCGTCGCCCAGAATTGCCTTTTTGCGCCGACCGCCGGTCGCGCTTTCCGACTTGCCCAGACGCAGCGCTTGGTCGACGCCAACGGCCAGGGCGACCTCTGCGCATGTTTCCTTGCGCACCAGATCGTTCAGCCGTGGGGCCAGCACACCCTCAGCCTCATCAGGGTAGCGGCTGATTAGCACTTCGGCGATGACCAAGCCCAGAACGCGGTCGCCGAGGAACTCCAGCCGCTGATTATCCGGGTTCATGTTGCTGGAAATCGACGGATGGGTCAGCGCCCTGTCGAGAAGGCCGATCTTTTCAAACTTGTGGCCAAGCCTTTCAGCCATGTCCAAGAGGGTGCGTCCAGATTTGTCGCTCATTCTCAGCGAATGATGGTGAAGAACCGGCCAAAACGCCAGTTCCAGATTTCCCAGAACGGTCCGTCCGAAGAAATCGCGATGATCTCAGCCCGGCCAACAAGGTTCTCATAAGGCACCATACCGACGCCCTGACGGCTGTCGTTTGAGTTGTCGCGGTTATCGCCCATGAAGAAATAGTGGCCTTCCGGCACCGTGAACGTGCGGGTATTGTCTGTCTGAGCGCTGAGGTTGTTGTCAGCGTTCAGGATCAGGTGTTCCTGCCCGTTCGGGAAGGTTTCAAGGAACGCGTCCTTAACGCACATCAGCTCGCCGCCAATATCCCGCCGATCGATACAGCGGGTGCGGGTCGGGTCAATCGGCTCAACGAACGGTTCGGTCTGTTCAAGGTCAACGGGCGCGCCGTTGATGTGCAGCACGCCTCGCTTCATCTGGATTTTATCGCCTGGCAGGCCGGTCAGGCGCTTGATGAAATCTTCGTTCGTGCGCGGGTGCTTGAAGACAATCACATCACCCCGTTCCGGCTGGCTGCCCAGAATGCGGCCGTCAAACGGGCCCAGCGACCACGGAAACGAATGCTTTGAATAGCCGTAAGAATATTTCGAGATGAACAGGTAATCGCCGATCAACAGCGTCGATTTCATCGACCCAGACGGAATCCAGAACGGTTGGAACAACAGCGACCGGAACACGACCGCAATCAGAATCGCGTAGACGATCGTCTTGATCGTATCGGCAAAACTGTCTTTTTTCTTGGGTGCTCGCGTCTGCGCCACTGGTTCAATCTCCGTCCGCAACGGCGCGTCTTGTCGCTGTAGAGGGGGTGCGAGTCAACCCGGAGCGGCGCGCTGTCTTAGCGCGGCAACGCCTCGATAATCACAAAAGCCTGCGCAAAAGGATGGTCGTCGGTGATGGTCACATGAATGTGGGCGTCATGGCCTGCCGGGATCAGCTTGGCCATGCGTTCGGCGGCGCCCCCCGTCAGTTCCATCGTTGGCTTGCCCGAGGGCAGGTTGACCACGCCCATCTCTTTCCACGCCACACCCATCCTAAGGCCCGTACCCAACGCTTTTGAGCACGCTTCTTTCGCGGCCCATCGCTTGGCGTAGCTGGCGGCGCGTTCTTTGCGCTTGTTGGATTTGGCCTGCTCAATCTCGGTGAACACACGGTTTTCGAAGCGTTCACCAAAACGGGTGAGCGTCTTTTCGATGCGGCGGATATCCGCCAGGTCTGTGCCAATGCCGACAATCATGCTGGGTCCACTTTCGCAAAGATCCGGCGCAGGCCGGCATAGCCGAACATCGCCGCCAACGCCCCATCGATCCAGCGTCGCCCATTGGCGTAGGCGCGACGCACAGGCGACAGCGCGAAACCGATGGCGTAGGCGATATAAATCAGCAGCCCCAGCGCCGAACAGACTGCCGCAATCATCGACAGATGCCATGTGCCAGCATCAGCAGGCAAACCCAACGCAATGACCGCCGCCCAGGCAAGCGCTGCTCTCGGGTTCGACGTTTTCAAAAAGATCCCACGCAAGACCGGCCATTTGGGCGGCGCCGCGTTGGGCTGGCGTGTCCCACCGCTTGAGAGAGCCGACTGCGCTGATCGCCACGCCAGCCAGATCAGATAGGCACCGCCCATCAACCGCAGCACCAACAGCGCAGCAAGCGATCCAAGAACAATCGCGCTCAAACCAACTGCCGTAAGGCCGCCCCAGAACGCCAGACCGATAGCAAGGCCCACGCCCAGCGCCAGACCCGCGCGCCGCCCATGCGCCATTGCGGCGCCCGCGCAGGCCAGCGTCGCCGGGCCGGGTGAGCCAGCAGCGACGAAAAACGCCAGCATCGGCACGATCAGAAATATCAGGTCGAACATGCGCCAGTATTAGGCGCGGGCCGTCAGGATCGCAATCGCCGCCCTACCAAACAAAACGCCAAACGCCGCCTCAAACCAGCGGCGCGCCCGCATGTATCGGCGCATCGCCGCCTCGGTTGAGAACATCATCGCATAGCCAACAAAGACGAGGATGGACCCTGAGAACAGGAACAATCCCACACCAGCCAATCCCGTCCACCCCGACCTCGGCGGCACGGCGACGGCATAGACAGCGCCCCAGCTTAGGATCGCTTTGGGGTTCGCAACATGCAGCATCAGCCAGCCAAGAAAGGCCCGCTTCAGGTTCGCCGGCATGGCGGCGGCAAAGCTCGGCTGGCCCGCTTTCAGGGCGGAACGGAGCGATTTGAACGCCAGCCAAAGGATGTAAACCGCGCCTACAACGCGTAGCGTTTCAGCCAACCAGGCGTTGGCCAGCATCGCAGCGCCAAACCCGACCGCCGCCAGAACCGCCCACGTCGCCGATCCGACAAGGATGCCAAGCGCCTGCGCCAAGGCGGGCCGCCTGCCACGCGCCATGCCGGTCGAAACCAGCGCCAGCGTCGCCGGTCCCGGGCTGCCACCCGCAACAAATCATGCGGTGTACAGGAGGGCGAATTCCCATCCGGTCATGCGCCAAACGCCTCACGCCGGGCTTCGTTCATCACCTCCTGCATCCGCCGGATAGCAGGGTCGAGGCCCATGAAGATCGCCTCGCCAATCAGGAAATGGCCGATGTTCAGCTCCATCACCTCAGGCAGGGCAGCGATGAGCGGGGTGCTATCATAGGTCAGGCCATGGCCGATGTGAACTTCGAGGCCCAGTTTATGGCCATAGGTTGTCATTGCCTTCAGCTTTTCAAATTCCGCATCGCGTTCATCAAACCGACCTTCCGCATGGGCGTCGCAATACGCGCCTGCATGCAGTTCGACGACCGGCGCGCCGATGCGGGCTGACGCCTCCAGCTGTTTGGGGTCGGCGGCGATAAACATCGACACCCGGCTGCCCGCATCTGCCAAAGGGGCGATGTAATGGGCGAGGTTGTTTTCATCTCGCGCTACATCCAGCCCACCTTCGGTCGTACGTTCTTCGCGCCGTTCGGGGACGATGCAGACGGCATGGGGTTTATGGCGCAGCGCGATTTCCTGCATTTCAGCAGTCGCCGCCATTTCGAAATTCAGCGGGATGGTGATGGCGTCCATGATCGCCTCAATATCGCCATCGCGGATATGGCGACGATCTTCGCGCAGATGCGCCGTAATCCCGTCAGCACCCGCTTGCTGCGCGATGATCGCTGCGCGCACAGGCGAGGGATTGTCGCCCCCACGGGCGTTCCGGATCGTGGCGACATGGTCGATATTTACGCCGAGGCGAAGGCGGCCAAGCGGTTGGTCCATGATGAAATCTCCTGCACAGGGCGGATACGCCGCCCGGATTGGACTTGTAAGCTAGGGCCGACCGGCCCCGCCGGGTAGGGCCAATTCCAGCAAACTCTACCGCTCCGCTTCCAGCCGCAAACGTAGCGCGTAGGCGCTGGCGATGTGGGCGCGCGCGGCGGCCTCCGCCTCATCCTCGTCGCGCGCCTCGATGGCGTCGACAATGCTGGCGTGTTCGTCGTTCGACTGTTTGGGCCGCGACTTGTCGGAAAAGGTCGTGCCCGACAAAAGCGCCAGCGACCGGCGCACCGGATCCAAAGTGCGGCTCAGCACGCGGTTGTGGCTGGCCAGATGCAGCTGGCGATGGAACCGTTTATTGGCCTGGGCGAGTTTGCTCGGCTCCGTCTCTTTGCGGTCGGCGTCGATCATGTCGCGCAACAGCTGCACTTCGGCGCGCGAGGCGTGACGCGCCGCCAGACGGGCGGCCAAGCCCTCCATCACTTCGCGCACGGCGTAAAGTTCACCCAACTGGTTGTAGTCGAGGCTGGCGACCACCGCGCCCTTGCGCGCTTCGTGCGTAACGACGCCCTGGCTTTCCAACCGACGCAGCGCTTCGCGCACCGGTGTACGGCTGACGCCAAATCGATCGGCAAGTTCCGTTTCCAAAAGACGCGCGCCAGGCGGATAGGCGCCAGCGTCGATCGCGTCCAAAATCCGCTCGTGCAAGTCCCCTTCGGGATCCGTGGCTTGAACCATTCTGTAATCCTCCCTCAATTCTCTTCGCGGACAGCCTTGCCCATGAAGACGGGGCGAGGCAACCTTGCGTGACGACGCAGGGCCGCTGACACAAGCGTCCCGTCGACCGCCAAACGGGGATCCCATGACGCTGGCAGACATCAAGACCGCCCTGAAACAGGCGATGAATGAAGGGGAGCTTTTGGCCGCCATCGACCTCGCTCAAAAGGGCGCGAAGCTGGCGACAGACCCCGATGATTTGGCCCAGATGCGGATTGACGAGGTGATCCTGCTGGCCCGCGCCGCATCGCAGTTCGAAGCGGAGGATAAGTTTCACTCCTATGATCTGGGCGCGTTGAACAACCGCGCAGCGCAATCGTTACGCGCCAGACTGGCGAAAGACCTCGGCTTTGCCGCGACGGGCGCAATTAGGGGGCAGCACCTGGCCGCCAGCCGCGATCTTTACCGGAAGGTTTGCTATACGCTGGACCCGGACTGGAATCGGGTGGATTTCGAATACAACGCCATCAACGTCGTCAGCCTTTCCGCCATGATAGACGATATGCCCCCGGCGGAGACGCTGGCGGCGCAGTTGCAATCCTTCCGGCCACTCGACAGCTATTACAGCCACGCGCGCTGAACTGCTGTTGGTGACAGGCGCCAAAACCGCCGATGTCGAGGCCGCCCTCGCGACGGCGCTGACCTTTGGCGCCGATGCCAGCGCGCAGATCACCACGCTGACCCAACTCGAACGCCTGAGTCCCGGCAATCGGGCGTTGGAGGTTCTGAGGCCGCGCCCGTTCCACCACTATACCGGCCACATGATCGCCGCCGCCGGCGCAACGCAGGGCAGCATTCTGGCGATGCATAAAAATGCGCTATCGGACCGGATCGCAGCGGCGCTGGATCGGATTGATTCATCCGCTGTTTTCGGATCGCTCGCTTCCGGCGCTGACATCCTGATCGTCGAACACGCCCTGGCGCGCAGCGCGCAGGCGCAGATTTTCCTGCCCTTCGACGATGCGGATTTTCATCGCGCCTCCGTCGCGCCGGCGGGCGGCAACTGGGTGCTGCGGGCGCGCGCCTGCATGGACCACAAGAACGCCGCAGTCATCCGCATGACAAATGGCGGAATGATCCCCGACCAGGGTGAGGCTTTCGCCGCCTGTTCCCGCTGCGCGATGGGCGCCGCGATCCTGACTGCCCAGCGCCGCCGCTGCGACGCGCGCCAATTGGTTGTCTGGGACGGAGTTGAAACCAAGGGCATCGCTGGCGCCGACGCTGACCGGCGCATGTGGGCCCTGTCAGTCGGCGACAACGCAGCGCGCCAGACAATCATTCCCGTGGGCGATCTGTCCAGCGCGCCAAAGGCGGCCGCCAAACCGACGAAGGCGCAGGAACCAAGGCGCATGGCGGCGCTGGTATTCGGCGATGCAAAGAACTTCTCAAAGCTCAGCGAAGATAAGCTGCCCCTTTTCGTTGATCGCGTAATGGGCGGCATGGCCAGCGCACTGGCCCCGGCCGGCGACCGGCTGCTGTTCGCCAACACCTCGGGCGACGGCATTTTCGCCGTCTTCGACACCGCCGCCACCGACTTTGCACTTCGCCTGCAGGAAGAAATGGAGGCGCTGCGCGCCGAAATGTCCGCACCCGATTATCCGGGCCCGACATTACCGGCGGAACTGAAGATCCGCCTCGGCATGCATTTCGGCGTGGTGTTTGAGAAAGCCGAACATGTCACAGGGGCCCGCAACTATTTCGGCGAGGCGGTCGTGCGCGCGGCGCGGATCGAACCGATCACCAAGGAAGGGCGCATTTCCGTCTCAGAGGAATTCGCAGCGGAGTTCGCCCTCGACCCGGCGACGAACATCACCGCCAACTATGTTGGCGAGACTGAGACCGCCAAGAATTACGGTCGCTTCAGATTATATCGAATAAAATTATGAATACTTCTTGATAAACTACGGAAATTACGTCATTTTTGTCGATTGAACGGGGTTGTCGTACGTGTATGGATTACGGGTCATCATTGCGTTTCATCGGGCTGATGAAAAATGGGCGACGCGTTTGAAGCGCGCGCTCAGCCGATACGCTGCGCCCTCTCACATGATTCCCAGCGATGACGCGCCTGCCCGGCTGGGCCCGATAAACGCCATCCAGATTGACAGCGCGCCAAACCGCGAAACGCGGCTGGCCATCGCCGCAACCGACCATCTGATCATGATCTGCAGCCCGCACACAGCAACCTCGCCCCATTTGAACGCCGCGGCTGAGGTTTTTACCAGCAAGTTGCGCAGCCGCGCAATTATTCCTGTCATAGCCTCTGGCGAACCCGGGGCGACGCGGCTGGAGGGACTGGCGCACACTGAATGCCTGCCGCCCGCCTTGTGCTTCGCGGTGGACGCGAGCGGCGCAGTCACCCCCCACCCGCTGAACATCACAACGATTGACGCGCGTCCGGGCCACTACGCCCGCGCCGAAGACATCACAACGCAGATCGCCAGCCGCATGTTGGGCGCGCCCCTGGTCGAACTGCGCGCTCATGACCAACGCCGCCGACAGCGGTCTGGGTTCATGATTGGCGCAGGCCTCGCCGCGGCTCTTGCGGCGGTCGCCGCACTGCCTGTCGTGATGAACGACATGGAACAGACGCGACTGGCGGCGGATGCGCGGCAGGCCGGGCTGGACGCCCACGCGGCGCTTGACCAGGGCGATGCGGCTACGGCCCGCGCCGCATTGATCCCTGTCTTTGCGTCAAACGCCGGGGCGCCCGCGCCAATGTCCGCGCCGCAAGAGGCCATGTCCGCATTGAACCGCACGGCTATAGAGCTGCGAAGGACGGCTCAGATCGCGGCGCCTGTCGGCAACATTCACCGCCTCAGCCCTCTGCCCCAGGGCGCGCTGGCCGCGATTGGACCAGATGGCGACGCGCATCTGATCGATCTGGGCGCGGGTGAGGCAATTGGCGTGTACAAGCCCAAGGGCGGCGCCACGACCCGCATCTCACCCGATGGCGACACGCTGTGGTCGGCCCGCTTTGGCCCCTTGCAAATGAACGAGGCGGGCGAGGCGTTCACACCCCTGATGTTTGAAGACGTCGCGCTGGCCACTGGCGACGTGACGCTCAGAACCGCAGTGCAGGCCGTGCCCGCAACGGGAGAAGCCGTCATATCGCCCGTTGGCGCGTTGTTCGCCATCGACGCTGGTCCGGGCGATGGCGACCGCGCCATGATCGCCGTGTTCCGGCGCGATGAACAATCGCTTGCTGGGGTGACAACCCTGCCCTCCGACAAGGTCGGGCTGAAGTTTTTGGACGCTCAGCGCCTGCTGCTCAGCATCAATCCGCCGTCACCCTTTGGCGCGGCCCCCGGGCTTTACCTCTGGGATCTGGCGACGGGAGGCCGGACCATGCTGCGTCGCTCTGGCGCCGCCCCGGTCTGCCCCGGCGCGCGCGGCCTGCCCCATGCGGCGATCATTGGCGAGTTGGCCGCAGGCAGACTGGCGCCCGCAACCTGGGTCGCAGGTCCAACCGGAACCGCGATGTTGTTGCCCCGCGTCTCGGGCGGATCGTGCCTGCTGCGCTGGTCTGCGGCGGGCGACCCGCTACGCACATTGGTCTTTCACGACAGCTATGACAGCGTGGTTTACGGTGGTCGAAACCTCTTCGCGCTGACCCGCCGCGCTGGTGATGCGGCGCTGATCGGGCCGTTTGGCGACGTCATCGCGTCGCTCACCGGGTGTCGGGGTCAGGCGCAGTTCTTTAACATGGACGCGGCGCCAGTCGTCTTTTGCAATGACGGGCGCGAAGTTGCGATCCACAATGGACTTTCTGGCCAGCGCTATTGGCGGGCAGCGTCACCCGGCCCCCTCACGACTGTGGCGTATGATCCGGCGATGAACCGTGTCATCGGCGCCGACGATCAGGGCGGCCTGCACATCTGAGACGCGGCGGCGCGCGGCTGGGCGGTGGATCATGCGGCCCATGGCGCGACCCTGGCGCGGGCGGGCATGGGCCATGTCGCGGTCCTGTCCGATGGCCATACGCCGAAGTTCTATGACCTCGACGGCCAGCGCAGCGACAATGTCGACAGCGCCTTGCGCACCAGATTGTCTGCAGGCACCCAAGGCCCCGTACTGGCGCTTGGCGCACAATTGGGCGCCCAGTCCGGCGCTTGGTCTCGCGCCGCCTGCGCTGACATGCTCCCATCGGGCGCGATCCACACCGCTCTGTCGCCCAGCGGCGCCCGCATGGCGGTGGAGGATGCTTCGGGCGTCAGCGTCTATGACCTCGTCACCTGCGCGCCCCTTCTGCGCTTGCGCGCACGCACCACCGGCGGCGGGCCGTTATTGCCCAACGAAGACCGGCTTTGGTTGCCCTTGCCGGGTGAACTGGCGATCTTTCCCCTCTCCATCGACCTGGACAGCGCGCTGACCGCGTTGCGCGCGCCCTGATCCCCGCCATCACATGACTGCACGACGGGCGCCGCGCGATATGGCCTTCGCACGGACAAGTGAGTATGTGAGAGGTCAAAGCAAAATTGCCGACCCATCACGCCCGGAATACGCACATGAGCTTCTTTCGCAAACTCAAAGACCGCCTGATGAAATCTTCGTCGAAAATCGACGAGGGCGTTGAGGCGCTGATGGACGACGGCGATGTGGCGGAAGAGCCTGCGGCGGCGCCGGAACCTCAGCAAGAGCCGCGGGCGGGACCGCAGCCAACGCCCCAGCCGGAACCCGTGGCTGAGCCGGTGCCGCAACCCAACCCAGCGCCTGCCCCAGAACCAGCGGCGGAGCGCCCCGTCGAACCGACGCCTGCGCCGCAACCTGCGCCAGAGCCTGTGCAAGTCACGCCGCCCGTGCCGACCCCTGCGCCCAAACCCGAACCCAAACCTGCCCCGGAACCCGCCGCCAAACCAGGCCTCGCCGCGCGGCTGATGGGCGCCATGCGCGGCGGCGCCGCCGCGCCAGCTGTGAAAAAGCGGGTTCTGGACGACGACATGCTGGAACAGCTGGAAGAGCTATTGATCACCGCCGACATGGGCGTCGAGACGGCGATGCGCGTTTCGGCGAACATTGCCGAAGGCCGGTTTGGCAAACGCCTTGGCGCAGATGAAATCAAGCAGCTGCTGGCGGCCGAGGTTGCGCGCATCCTCGACCCGGTCTCGCGGCCCCTGCCGCTTTACCCCCGCAAACCCCAGGTCGTGCTGGTCGTCGGCGTAAACGGATCCGGCAAGACCACCACGATCGGCAAACTCGCCAGCCAGCTGAAAGGCGCCGGTAAGTCGGTCGTCATCGCCGCCGGCGACACATTCCGCGCTGCAGCAGTCGAACAGCTGCAAGTCTGGGGCGAGCGGGCGAACGTGCCTGTCCTGACCGCGCCCGAAGGGTCAGACCCGGCCTCGTTGGCTTTCGAAGCCATGACCAAGGCCGAAGAGACGGGCGCAGACCTCCTCCTGATCGATACGGCGGGGCGGCTGCAGAACCGGGCTGACCTGATGGCCGAACTGGAAAAGATCGTCCGCGTGATCCGCAAGAAAGACCCTGACGCACCGCACAACACGCTATTGGTGCTGGACGCGACCACCGGCCAGAACGCGCTGAGCCAGGTGGAGGTGTTCCAGAAAATCTCGGACGTGTCGGGCCTTGTGATGACCAAGCTGGACGGCACGGCCAAGGGCGGCGTGCTGGTGGCGCTGGCGGATCGGTTTGGCCTGCCAATCCACGCTATCGGCGTAGGGGAGCAGATCGACGATCTCAGCCCCTTTGACCCGCAGGAATTCGCCGAAGCGTTGACCGGGGTGCGGGGCTGAATTGGCCGCCGCCCCGACGCCAGCCGCCGACAACCCTTCGGAGATGAACCCGGCGGGACGGGTTCACATGTCGTTGGGCGTTTTCCTGACCTATCTGTCTGCTCGCGCCAACCGCCATCCGATGCTGTCACCAGCTAGCTGGGACCTGCTGAATATACCCTTCACAGACGCTGCACGCTACGTCATGGCCTGGGTCGCGCCCAGCGCTGCGGTGCGCATGCACTCTGGCTCAAACACCGCTTGGTTCGCGACGGGCGGGTTCAACACCATAGGCGATGCGATGGCGATCGTGACCAATACCGGCGACGGCGCTGATCTGGCCCGCCCGGTGGAGCGCCCCATTCTGGACTGGCTCAACGATGTTTGAGGACCTGAACAACTGGATCCTGTACATCGAAGGAACGGACGCCGCCAAATCCTGGGCCCTGGGCCTGGCGCTGGTGTCCGCCGCCGCCCACGCGGCATTTGGCGCGATCCAGAAATGGCGCGACGCTGACCCTTGGATCATGCGCGGCGCAATCGATATCTGGTTTCTGATCATCGCGCTGCCGCTGGCGGTCTTTGTCTTTCCACACCCGGAATGGGAACTTGTGCCGATCCTGGTGGGGGTGTTCTTCATCCACTCCACCTACAAACTGCTGCTCGCCGCCGCATACGCCCGCGGGGCCTTCACGGTCGTCTACCCCGTCGTGCGCGGGGTCGGGCCGCTTGCGACCGTGGTGCTGGCCTATTTCGTCTTCGCCGAGACGCTGCGGCTGGGCCAATGGGGCGGCGTAGCGCTGATTTCCGTGTCAATCATGGCCCTGGCGGCGGTGAACCTGCGCGGCGTTACCATCGGGCGTGACGTGCTAATCGGCGCGCTTGGATTTGCGTTGGCCACCGGCGTGCTGGTTGCGATTTACACGACCTATGACGCCTATGGCATCCGACTGGCGGACAATGCGTTCACCTTTCTGATCTGGTTCTTTGTCACCGACGGCCTGCTGTTTCCGCTGATTTCGTACCAAGCGTGGAGGCGCGCCGAAAACCCGCCAGAGCCGCGCGCATTCCTTTTGCGTGGCCTCGTTGGCGCGTTGACCGCCTTTGTCAGCTTTGGGTCGGTGATGCTGGCCACGCGGCTGGATAATGTTGGCGAGGCTGCGGCCCTACGCGAAACCTCGGTTATCTTCGCCGCTCTCTTTGGGTGGCTGTTCCTGAAAGAAACTGTGGGTCCCGTGCGTGGTGGGTTAATGGTGTTGATCGCCGCCGGCGCCGTTCTGGTTGAGTTCGGTTAATCATTGTGACGGCTGTTTCGCCGTTTGGCCGCCGCTTCGTCGCAGGACTTTCACAAAAACAGAGCAATTTCTCAGAATTCCGCAGCCATCTTGCCGCGCAATAAATCGGGCCACGAAATCCGGTGGAGGCGACAATGCAGAATGCGTGGATGCGGGTGCTGCCCGCAGGCGGGGCGTCATCCAGCCCACGCCTTTTGGACATGATCAGGTGGCTGATCGCCAGTGATTTGCCAGATGATGTGAAAGACTGCGAATGTACAGTGGTGATGCTGTTCAAGGCGTCGGTCTTTCTGAATTATCTGACCCTTGGCCATGCGACGATGACCTTTTCGGCCCGCTCGCATCTTTCCCGCACCACTTCGCGCTTTGCAGCGCAACGCTTCGCCTGGTTACTGATCGCAGCGCTGATTGACGCCGCCTGCGGGGTCTTGCGCGGCGAAACCGAACACTGCGCTACAGCTTGGGATAATCACGCCAAACGTCGCTTAGGGGCGATGATGCACAGGCGATCGCATGGCGATGATATCGCGATAGCGCATTCGAACCCGACAGGCGTTACCTGATTATACGCAAGGCCATGAACAGCCGCGCTTCCCCCCCGCCGCCAAACGCGCTACATCGCTGAGCATGACAATGCGCAACATGAACCCGATCCTGAAACTGGTGCTGGAACTTGGCCCGGTCGCCGTCTTTTTTCTGACCTATCGGGCGTATGCCGAAGATACGGTCACCCTGGTGGGGGTCGACTATCAGGGGGTGGTGCTGGCGACGATCGTCTTTATTCCCGCCATCCTGATCAGTCTGGGTGTTTCATGGGCGCTGACACGCGATTTGCCAAAAATGGCGGTCGTGACCGCGATTGTCGTTGTTGTTTTTGGCGGGCTGACGGTCTGGCTGAACGATGCGACCTTCATCAAGATGAAGCCCACCATTGTGAACCTCATCTTCGCCGGCATTCTTGGCTGGGGCCTGATCCGCGGACGATCCTATCTGAAATACCTGATGGGCGAGATGCTGCCGATGGACGACGAAGGCTGGATGATCTTTACCCGCCGCTGGGTCTATTTCTTTGTCTTCATGGCCATTCTGAACGAGGTGATCTGGCGTACACAGACCGAGAATTTTTGGGTGAATTTCAAAACCTTCGGCAGCCCCGCCGTCACCTTTGCCTTCATGATGAGCCAGACGGGTCTATTGAAACGCCATTCGCCGCCCGAAGGGTGAGACGCCCCCTGCTCGCCGTGCTCAGGGGGGAGACACGGGGCGTAGGCGATATCGGGTAAAACGGTGAGGCTCTTATCGTTTTTTATAATGCTTTTTTGCTTCAACTCCGAGCAAGAGACCCGCGCAGTTTCTTTGGCGGCTATTGGGGCACCCGCCGCTGGGCGCTGGTGTTGGGTGGACATTCATGCCCACCATCCGATCTATCAATTTTCACCACCCTAGCCGATGCGAGGGTCAGACCGTGGAATGACGCAGAAACGTCAAATCCTTTTTATTTATCTCGGCAAAGTTCATCCGAACTTCCTGCTTTGCACTTCG
>CBFHXH010000005.1:0-73239 GCA_965659735.1 uncultured Pikeienuella sp. | reverse complement strand
CAGGTCTTCGGCGCCCGCAAGCTCGCACGCCAGGCTGTCACAAACACGGATTGTCAGATTGGGTGGAGATGCTTCGCCTGCCTTCACAATGTCGAAGTGCGCATAGAAGCTGGCGACCTCGTACACCTCAGCCTGCGCGAGGCGCATCTCTTCTGCGAGGGCGCGCAGGTGATCCGCTGAAAGGCAGCGATATTCATCCTGAATCAGGTGAAGGTGTTCGATCAGTAAGTCGCGCCGACGGGGACGGTCGCCAAGTAGAGCCTGCACCTCGGCAAGCGCCTGATCGTCAAGCTGACGACCTTTCGGCGTATGGCGGCCTTTGCCGCGCCCTGATTTCCATACGCCTTTACGGTCGTCGAGCGGAGCCATGGCGGAATCCCTACCTAGAAGTTTGGCAGACACTATCCCTAGTCCACAATCCTGTCGACGGATAGCGGCGACCTGCTCTTTACCAAATACGACATAACTCTGTGCTAACGCGTGTTTTGCGGCGGCAATTCGCCTCTGCTTGGTCGGCCTTGGGGGCTTTGCGTGTTGGTGCATCGGCTTTTTGCCGCGATATGCGTCACCTGCGCCATTGGCGCGCCTGTCTGCATGGCCGCTGACAGCGCGATCAGCGAATCGGAATGGCGAAACCTGACCAACGGCAACACCGTGCACTACAAAGCGAACGGGCGTTTGGTCGGGCGAGAATACTATCCGCCCGGGGAATACTTCTCTGTATTCCAAGATGCGTCAGGCACCCGTTACGAGGGGCCGTGGGCTTATACCGAAGGCAGATTCTGTTTTCTTTACGCGGATAATTTTCAATGCTTTGCGCATCTGCGTCGCGGTGACAAGATCGTATCAAAGTCCGACGTCAACGGTCGCGAACAGGTGATTGATCAGATCGTCGGCGGCGACGGTCTTAGCTGCTCTCGCTGACCGCCGCAGCTTGTTTGATCGTCAAAATGAAAACCGGATGCCGACCTTTGCGGTAAAGTTATCCAGATCGAAGTTCTGAATGTTCGAATCCCGGAAGAAGTATTCCACCCTCGCCTCGACCGAAAAATTGTCAGCCAGAAACGCCTTGTGACCCAAGTGGAACCACACATCGAAATCGTTACGATCGCGCGTGGGGTCAAAAATACCCGGATCCTTAAATTGCCGATACACCGTGCGGGCTCCGCCGATCACTTGCCAGTCACGGGTAGCCGCATCTAGCCCGCTGTCATATCGATAGGTCGCACGGCCTCCGATACCGAATTCACAGCTTTCTTCAGAGGCCGTTTCAGCGCCCGCGTATTCCGCTAACGCATAGCCGCGCAATGTCAGGCTTTCGTTGGCAAAGTAGTTCAGACCGACATTGGCCCGCACGCTCAGCCCATCCTGATCTACAAGCGCAGTGGGAACGTGGTTGTCGACCCAGGCGATACGCAGATCGGAAAACAAAGCCATGTTTGCGTTCAACGTATTGGTCAGCTCAAACCCAGCGCCAATTGTTGATTGAAGCGGATCATTCGAAAACCGTACGTGGCTCAGCTCAGCATAGGGGCGGAGCTTCGGGCCATAGCGATCATCATCCAACGAGAGACGTGGGCCAGTGCGCATGACGGCGACATCCGTCGCACCCACTGCCGTTTCAGCAAAGCGCACCATCGAAAAGGCGACATCGCTGCGCCACGTGTCGCCAGATGCGAGGCCAAGGTCATAGACATGAGACACCTGCCCAACCAGACCAACGCCGAAATCGGATTGCGACGTCACCTTGGCACCAGTTAACACTACCGGGGTGCCAAGCAGCAGCGCGTTGCGATCCTCCGGCCCGAAGTTGGCGTTGGTGGTGAACACTGCGTCCATACCGACCTTGCCGGTGAAATAGCTCCGCCGCGTCCGCCGTTCGATTTCATCGATATAGGTCTGAACCCGTTCTTTCAGAACAGGTCCCGCGTTGTCGTCATTGCGCACTTCGTCAAAGTAGAATTTCGCAACCGGATATGACCCGATGCGGAAATAGGATGCGCCCAGTTCCACTTTCACCGATGGCAGGTTGGGGCTGTAGATCAGAATGCGTTCCAGCGTCGTGATCGCAGCCTCAAAATCCTCCAGCCGAATTGAGGTAAGCGCATATTGAAACATCAGATCCACGTTATCCGGATCTTCAAACATCGCTTCGAACTGGTCCTGCTGGGTAGCCCGCAGCGCCACCTCTTCGCCCGGTGCAACTTGTGCAGCCACCACGCTAGCCATGACCACACAAGCGTACATCGCCGCCAAGGTTGTCCTGATAACCATTCTTTACCCTCGATCTTGCTGCGCCATGTACAACGGCTGCGGCAGTCACATTTCTTTCTATCAAACTACCGAGGAAGCCCTTGAAGCAGCTTCTTGAATTCCTCAATCCCGAAGTCGAGCTCTGCTTGCAGCGTGTCGATTTCCACGCCGTCCTGACCGGCCACCTGATCAATGAAAATAACTGGCACGCCGTTCACATCGCCAGAAAGGCTCTCCAGAAAAGTCACGACGCCGGAATTAGTGTAATCGATGGCGACAGACCCGCTCAGCAATGCTCCCTCACCTTGGGTCAAGGTGAACTGGCTGCCCGTTGGATCACCAAGCAAGACAGTCGCCAGACCAGCCGCGGAAATAAAAGTGTTCTCGCCATCCAACTGGACCAGGAACTGGTCGCCAAAACCTGAAGTGCCGTCACCTTCCAGAAAAGTAAGATTATCGCCCGTCTCAGGGATACCGACGAAGGCGGTCCCTTCGTTACTTGTCGGTGAAAACACCAACTGAAAGAAAGAATTAGCGTCGTTGACTGGGCTGCCCTCGATAATTGCAGTCGTGTTGTAGATGCCGGCCGCGAGAAAGCTGCCGTTACCCGTCGACGGAGATTCGACCAGTTCATCCCGCAAAGCTACAAGCGCGTCATGAAATTCCGTCGTCGGCTCAACTGTAAAGTCAACGTCCAGTTCACCAAAATCAACGCTCTGCCGCTCTCCAAGGGTCGATATTGCAGCTTGTACAACGGAACCGGGATCACCTGACAAATCGCTCGAAACAACAGCAGTCGCTGTATTCACGGCTGCTGTCGCGACATCGCCACCGCCGCCGCCCTGCCCCGCTGCGCCAGGGCGAAACGCATTGGCGATAAAGTCATCCTCAGCAACACCAAGATATTCCAACCCGCCGTCTGCGCCGATGGAGGCAAGGCCGCCTTCACGCGTGATCGTCAGTTCCTGATCACCCGAAGTGATCGTTGAAGACAGCCCAGCGACATGCATGTAGAGCGTTTTTGGCCCATTCTGGACGCTGACGCTGCCCATGCCGCCACGAATACCAATGGTTGCGGTGGGGGTTTTGATTACTGCCGGATTTTCCTTGGAAATCCGCCCACCAACAAACCGCATCGCGCCACTAAGCACCGAAACCGCGAGCTCACCTGTCTGGCTGTCGGGGTCATAGACATACTGATCCAGAATGATCTCGCTGTTTGGCGCAATTGTCAGCGACGTCTGGTCAAGGAACAAAACCTGCCCCCCGCCGCCATTGCTGGATACGATCCTCTCATTCGCGACAAGCCGTTCCTTGATGAAGATTGGCCGCGCTTGTTCCGCAGGGCGGGTGCCCATCATATCGCGGTTCACAGCTGCCAGAACGCCAATTTCCGCCAGCGCGGCGCCGCCGCTCAACGCGGCAAGGAACAGCCCAAAGGCCATTTTGGATCGGTGCATGATGTTCCCCAAGGGCGATTTATCGGCTCAATTAAAACAGAGAACAGCAATTTTTCCAAACTCTCACACATTGGTGATCGGGCTTTGAGATCACGAACACGCTTTCTTCGCCGTCTCAGCCCAATCCGGATGCCAGCGCGACAATGCAGGGCGGTTTTCGGTAATAGCCCCCGCTGTCCAGGAAATCCGGCGATGATCCATATCCGTGGTCGTCTCATCATCCGGGCAGAGAATGTAAAAATCGCCCGCTGCGACTCCATCCCGCATCATCTCCACAACCTGATCGGGAAGCCAGGCGCCCAGTTTATGCGCGGCATCCCCCGTCGTTGTCCAACCGGGGATCAGAAGATGCGCGGTAACCGTTGCGCCCTCAGCCCCGCGAAGATCATGCACCTGCGCTTCGATGTAGGTCTTTACGGCTGACTTTGCGATATTGTAGGATGGGTGACCGGGTGGATTGGTAATGCCCTGCTTTGAGCCGACATTGACGATTGCGCCGCCAGCGCCCGCCTGCATGAGAGGGGCCATCAGTTTGCAGGTTTCCGCCATCGCCCAGAAGTTCACCTCAAACAAAGCGCGCCAGTCATCAAGAGACGCGTCCATGCCGCGCCCGATCCGGGTCGCAGCGTTGTTCATCACGAGTGTCGGCGATCCGACGCTCGCCACGACTTGATCGATCAGATCCTACGCCGCGCCCGGCGCGCCCAGATCCAATCCAATATTCTGATGACCCTCGCCGGGCAGCGCAGCGACGGTTTCGTCCAGCTGTGGCCCCGCAAGATCAACTGCGGCGACGATCCACCCATCCAACGCATATTGACGCGCCGCGGCGCGGCCGATGCCGCTTGCGGCGCCGTTGATTAAAGCAACGGATTGCGCTGTGTCCGCCATGACTCACTTCCCCTCAGATCAACAATGAATACGCGCCTTCGTGGCGCAGAAGCTCCACCTTGGTTTCAACGCCGCCCATGCCAGAAAACCCACCAAGGCCGCTCGTGCCTGTGACGCGATGGCAAGGTATGATCACGGGAATCGTATTGGCGCCGCAAGCTTGCCCAACGGCCTGCGCCGCGGCGCCAACGGCCTGAGCAATCTCTCCATATGTTCTGGTTCCTCCAAAGGGGATCGCCCGCATTTGCGCCAGCACCGCCTGCTGCAGCGGTCCTCTGTCGGGCGCCAAGGGCAGATCAAACTCGGTTAGATCGCCTTCCGCATAGGCGATCAATTGCCGTCTGGCCTAACACAACAAGGGCATCTCTTCTTCCGCCTTCGCTGCGCGCTAATGCAACGCGGCAATCGCGCCGTTCGCCTCCTCGACGGAGAAACACCCAGTTTCGTATCTGCTGTCAGCATCGCCATAGCCGCAATCTGCGCCGCAGCCGCCGACCACACAACCCGGATCATGCGCAAAAGCGGAAAACAAGCCTTCCAGCCATGAGACACTCCAGAAACAGAAAAGGGGCGATGGGCCCCCTTTATCTTTGTCACAGGAATACTCGTGGCATCGCGATCCGCAATACAGCGGACGGTGGCGGATCAGCCGGCGATTAAGCCCATGCTTTCCAGCTTTAGCATAACGTCATGCGCGCAATCGTCAGGCGCCACATTGATGGTATCGACGCTGAGTTCAGGCGTCTCAGGCGCTTCATAAGGATCAGAGATCCCCGTGAATTCCTTGATCTTGCCCTCGCGCGCCAGTTTGTAGAGGCCTTTGCGGTCGCGCCGCTCACATTCCTCGACGCTGGTGGCGACATGAACTTCGATGAAGGCGCCGTACTGTTCAATCATCTCGCGCACGGCCCGACGGGTCGCATTGTAGGGCGCAATCGGGGCGCAGATGGCGATGCCACCATTCTTAGTGATCTCGGACGCGACATAGCCAATCCGTTTGATGTTGATGTCGCGATGCTCTTTCGAGAAGCCCAGTTCGGATGACAGGTGCTTACGAACAACATCACCGTCCAGCAGCGTCACGGGGCGGCCGCCAAGTTCCATCAACTTCACCATCAGCGCATTCGCGATGGTCGACTTGCCGGACCCGGAAAGGCCTGTGAAGAACACCGTGAAACCCTGTTTTGAGCGGGGTGGCTTGGTTTTGCGAAGTTCCTGAACAACTTCAGGGAACGAGAACCATTCCGGAATATCCAGACCTTCCTGCAAACGACGGCGCAATTCGGTGCCTGAGATGTTCAGGACCGTCGCATCATCAGCTACTTCGTCCGCAGGCTGGTATTCGGCGCGCTCCTGCACATAGACCATGTGCTTGAACGGCACCATTTCGAGGCCGATTTCATCGGCGTACTTGGTAACCATCTCCTGCGCATCGTATGGACCGTAGAAGTCCTCACCCGCACTATTCTTGCCCGGACCGGCATGGTCGCGGCCGACGATGAAATGCGTGCAACCGTGGTTGCAGCGAATCAAGGCATGCCACAGCGCCTCACGTGGGCCAGCCATGCGCATCGCCAGGTTCAGCAGCGACATGTGCGTGGTCGACGTCGGATACTTGTCCAACACAGCTTCGTAGCAGCGCACGCGGGTGAAGTGGTCGATATCGCCGGGCTTGGTCATGCCCACAACAGGATGGATCAGAAGGTTGGCCTGGGCTTCGCGCGCCGCGCGGTAGGTCAGTTCCTGATGCGCGCGGTGTAGGGGGTTACGCGTCTGGAACGCAACGACGCGGCGCCAGCCCATTTTACGGAAATAGGCGCGCAGTTCATTCGGCGTGTCCCGGCGAGCGCGGAAATCATAGTGGATCGGTTGCTGGATGCCCATGACCGGGCCACCGAGATAGACGTCGCCTGCTGTATTGTGCAGATAGTTTACAGCCGGGTGCGCCAGATCTTCAGCGCCATAAACTTTTTCTGCTTCAACCGATTTGTTGGGCGTGTATTTCGACCCGACGGTCATGACGGCCAGAATGACGCCTTCCTGATCCCGAAGGGCGATATCGACCTCACCCTCGATTTTGTCAGCAAATTCCTGACTGACGTCCAGCGTGATTGGCATTGGCCACAACTGGCCATCGGTCAGTCGCATATCCGCGACGACGGAATTATAATCGTCTTCGCCAAGAAACCCTGTCAGCGGATTGAATCCACCATTCATCAGCAGTTCAAGGTCGCAGATCTGGCGCGGGGTCAGGTCCCAGCTTAGCAGATCGCCAGCGTCAACTTTCAGCTTGGCGGCGGATTCGGGCGAGACGAAGAGTTCTGGGATAGGCGCAGTGTTAGCGGACATTTGGTGAGTTCCGATCTATCTTGCTGAGCCGGTGAACCCGGCGAGAAGCGCGCGTACTGCGGCACAAACCCCTAATTTTCAATGTCTGAATGCACATTTCCGCTCTGCTCAGGGCGCATGGCGGCAATGGGTCGCAAAGGAGCGGTATTTTTGCACCGCTCCTTATGGCCTTTAGATTGAAGCTTTGCGGCTTTCCTCAATATAAATCTCCCGTAGCCGCCTTGCGACCGGCCCCGGCGTACCGTCGCCCACCGCAACGCCGTCAATCTCGACAACCGGTGTCACAAAGGCGGACGCCGCAGTGCAGAACGCCTCGTCCGCTTCCTGTGCTTCTGCGATTGAGAATGACCTTTCCACCACCTTCATCTGCGCTTCTTTGGCGTATCGCAGGACAGACGCACGGGTAATACCATGGAGAATGTCGTTCGACAGATGACGGGTGATGATTGCGCCGTCTTTTACGATATAGGCGTTGTTCGATGTTCCTTCGTTGACCAGACCATCCTCCGTCATCCACGCGTCGTCCTTGCCCTGAGCTTTCGCCTCCATCTTCGCAAAGGAGGGGAAAAGAAGCTGAACCGTTTTGATATCGCGTCGCGCCCAGCGCTGATCTTCGATGGAGATGACCTTCAGGCCCGTTTTCGCAGCGGGTGAGTTCACTAGGTCCTTGTCCTGAGTGAACAGCACGATGCCAGGTTCCACATCATCGCCCGGCCACGCGAAATCACGGTCGCCTGCAGACCCACGCGTAACCTGCAGATAGATCATGCCATTGTTCAGGTCATTCCTCTCGACCAGTTCACGGTGGATTTCCAGCAGTTCTTCGTCAGAGCATGCCGGCTTCATCTTTAATTCCTTCAATGACCGATGCAGGCGGGCGATATGGCCAGGAAATTCGCAAATTCTGCGATCGATGACCGGCGTTACCTCATAAACCCCATCCGCCATCAGAAAAGCCCGGTCGAAGATGGAGATTTTTGCGTCTTCCTCGGCGACATATTCGCCGTTGACGTAAACAGTTCTGCTCATGGATTTACCCCCAAAGCTCTGCGGTCGGCGGGTGAACGCCGTTTTCATCAAAAATCAGCGGCGAAGGGCGATCCTCCGCCAGCAGCAGTGGCCCATCTAGATCAGTAAACGCTGCGCCCTGTGCAACCAGTGTTGCTGGCGCCATCGACAGCGATGATCCGACCATGCACCCGGTCATGATTCCAAAACCAACCTTGATCGCAGCGTCTTTCAGTAAAAGCGCCTCAGTCAAACCACCGGTCTTATCCAGCTTGATGTTGATCATGTCATACTTGCCAACGAGCTTGGGCAAAGATCGACGATCATGCACGCTTTCGTCAGCGCAGACGGGCAACGGGCGGTCGATGCCCAACAACGCATCGTCTTCGCCTGCAGGCAGCGGCTGCTCAACCAAGGCGACCCCGAGTTCCAGCAGGTGCGGTGCGATTTCCTTGTAAAAATCGACGGTCCAGCCTTCGTTAGCATCCACGATGATCCTGGCGTCCGGGGCGCCGCGACGTACCGCGCGCAGGCGTTCCAAGTCTTCCTGACCCGCGCCCAGCTTGATCTTCAACAGCGGGCGATGCGCGTTCTCGCGGGCCTTCTGTTCCATCACATCGGGCTCATTAATCCCGAGCGTATAGGCGGTGATTTCAGGCTTGGGCTCGTCCATGCCGATCATCTGCCAGACACGCTTGCCCTGCGCCTTCGCCTCCAAGTCCCAGAAGGCAGCGTCCAGCGCAAACCGGGCTGCGCCCGGGGCCATTGCATCCTGCAGGCCTTTGCGGCGATGTTCGGGATTAGCGGCAATGAAGGTTTTGATGTCAGCGATGACGCCCTCGACGGTTTCGCCATAGCGCGGATAGGGCACGCATTCGCCCCAACCGCGATATCCGCCGCTTTCAACTTCCACCGTCACGACCCGCGCTTCGGTGCGCGAGCCGCGGGAAATGGTGAAAATCTCCGCTAGCGGGAAGACGCTTTCATAGACCTTGGCAGTGAGCATCAGCCCAGCGCGTCCACCAGTTTGCCCGCGCCATAGCGGAACGGATCAGTCGTTGGCAGACCCATTTCAGCTTCGACTTTCGCCAGATAGGCCTGCGCCTCGTCTTCGGACATGTGTTGGGTGTTGACCGAAATCGCAAAGGATTTGACGTTCGGATTAACAACCTTGGCCAGATCTTCAGCCAGAGGGCGCAACGCAGCCAAACCGGGCGACGTATAGTGCGGCAGACCACGCATGTGGGTGCGGGTGGGTTCGTGGCACAGAACCAAGTAATCGGGCTGACCACCATGGATCAGGGCCATGGTCACGCCAGAATAAGACGGATGAAACAGGCTGCCCTGACCTTCGATCAGATCCCAGTGATCTTCATCATTGTTCGGGGTCAGCGTTTCGACCGCACCGGCCATGAAATCAGCGACAACGGCGTCCAGCGGCACGCCTTCGCCCGTAACGAGGATACCGGTCTGACCAGTGGCGCGGAAGGTGGCGTTCATACCGCGATCGCGCATTTCCTTTTCCATAGCGCAAGCCGTGTACATCTTACCGCAGGAACAGTCGGTGCCGACTGCCAGAATGCGCTTGCCTGTGCGGACCTTGCCATCGCCGATCGGGTACTGCACCTGAGGCAGACGGACGTCAAAGAGGCTCTGCCCAGTGCGTTCAGCCGCATCAACAAGACGCGGCTGATCTTTCAGCAAGGTGTGAAGGCCAGCGGCAATGTCCATGCCCGCTTTCATCGCTTCGACCAGCACGTCCATCCATGCATCCGAGATCAGGCCGCCCCGGTTGGCGACGCCGATGACCAGCGTCTTGGCGCCGGCGGCGATGGCTTCGGAAACGTTCATTTCAGTCATACCCATATCCGCGTTGCAGCCTTCAAGCCGCATCTGACCAACTGATGCGTCTGGGCGCCAGTCCTTGATGCCCTGAGCGACCTTTGCGGCCAGCGCGTCCGGCGCGTCGCCGAGGAAGAGGAGATATGGTTGTTTCAGCATAAGAGCGCCCTCCGAAAGATATCCACCCGATGTGGTTGCGCGCAGACGGCCTATTTCGCTGCGTTCTGTCAACAAAACACGGGACCAGATTCGAGTTTAGTCTGAAACTGGCTCTATGGCGTCTATTTGCGTCGCGTCGAAGTGTCGGATTCTGGCTTTTTCTAGCGGTTGGCCAGTTTGCCCCACAGTTTTTCAAGAAGCGTCAACACCAGAAACCCACCACAGACCCAAACCAACAGATCATATGGGGCCAAGAACGTGCCTCGCAGTTTGCGCCGCAGGATATCTCCGCCGGGGCGCAGGTATTCGACGCCAAACAAACCCTCGCGGCCCCAAAGGTCGAAGACCCAAAAGCGCAAGATATAAAGAAAGACGAACGCCAGCAGGACAACGCTGAACAGACTAATGATGCGCGCCATGTCAGAACACCTCGATCGTACTGGGGTCGGCCTTTAGCACCAGAAGGTCGCCGCGGCGTTCAAGTTCGCCTTCAATCGACATAAAGCTGGCGACGTTGTTCAACAGTTCTTGCCCCAGCGGTTTTCCGTCAGGCCCGCCAATCAACATGTATTCTGAACCTTCGGCCGGTTGGGTCGACAAAAACACGGGCGGCACGCCGCCGATGATGCAGAGATTCGCGCAGGCCTTGTGCGCCAACCGTCGCCCGGGCCGCATCGCCCCGGCAAGGCATTTACCGTCACAAATCTCACCCGCCAGTTTCCAGCGGCCCAACGGCTCAGCCGGGGACAGTGGTGGCGCTTGACCCTCCGCCGCCTGCAGGCCGTTCCTGCCGCCGCGAACCTGCAGCATGTCCAGTTCACCCCGTTTCAGAATCACACCAGACACAGTCGCCAGCTGCCTTTCCAACGGCGCCGCACGGCCCATAATGCCATTCTTGCCGCCTGCGCTGAGCATCAGCGTATGGCCCGCAGGAATACGTTCATTGCCCTCTGTCACGCGGAAAATGGGATAGGGATTAAGTTCAATCACGCCCGTGACAGTTTGGCGGCCGAAATCAAAGTGGAAGTTACCGTCGCCAGGATTTTCCTGCGTCGCGCCGGCTGCATATGACAGTACACCAAAGGCAACGACCAGCAGGGCTGCGCAAATCGTCAGAAAACGCGCCAGCTTTGAAGGGACGGGCAAGTAGCCGACAAAGAATTCTTCATCTTTCATACTGCTCGTTCCTCATACTTTCACAGGATCGAACGGGGTGCCCGGCGGATTGGCGGCGGGGTCGACAAAGACTGTCCCGCCTTCAAGTTTCACCCGGTAAGTCGGGACCTTTTCGGTGAATGGCGCGGGTGAACTCGATACTGGAACACATGCCGGGGGCAGGTGACGCAGCCATCGATGATTTTACCCTCGCCCAACGGACCGTTCTGATGCGCGCAATGGTACGAAATGGCGCTGAGCGCGCCTTCGTTCAGAAACACCGCCACCCGGTCGCCCGTAGTCAAACGGATGATCCGTGCGAACCCTTCGCGCATATGAGCCAGATCGCAGACCTTTTCCCATGCCGCATGGTCAGCCAGCTGATCGCCATGCTTCACCTCGCGCCGCCATGCTGCGATGTGCAGCCCCGCGACACCCAGCGACAGACCCCAGGCGATGTAGGGAAAGGTCATGTTCTGAAAGTCCTGGCCCTCGCCAAAGGTGATGTGGGCAACGACCGAAATGTAGCAAGGGTAGATCAGGTATTGCAGCGTCTTCTAGATGCGCGGCGTCAGGAATTTCAGCCAGAAATCATGTGAGGTCGTCGCCAGTATCGCCAAACATAACAGCGAAAAGATGCCAAACACCTCGGATGGAAAACCCAGAACCTGATCATATGAGATGTTGGCGAACAGCAGCGCTTCGTACTTGTCTGAACGAGAAAACGAAAAATGCCAGCTGATGATAAACATCGCGTGGGTGAACGCCACGAACAGCGTCAGCACACCGAAATGACGTCGATTGTACAGCAGCGGCAAAAACCGCTTATCAAGCCGCGCCAATGGCCCGATGGCGAGAGTCACCGTCAGCATGAAAAACGCACAAGGCCCAAAAGCGCGGGAGTTGTGGACCTGACCGTTGATGGCGGGCTGATAGCCGAGGAACCTGGGCTCAATTCAACAAAAAACATAGAGGTAGACGGCCACTATTGCGACAAGCACAAGATTGTATTTTTACTTGAACGGATTCCACTGGACCGGCATGTATTTGACGCTCATTCCGGCGCCTCCAACTACTGGGGGGCGACGTCAGCTGGCCACACCTGTTTCACAGCGACACCTTTGAGAATGATCACCGGGATGCAGATCGCCAACGCCAGCGCCGCGACCCCGTGCGATTCGCGCGGAGGGCGGTGGCGTTGAGGCCATTTGTCTTTGCCTGTTTCCAGGACGACCCAGCGCCACAGAACCAGCGGCCAGATCAGCACCGCGCCCAGCAGTAAAAGTGGCCGATAGACGTAGGCGCCGCGCGCATCTTCATCGATGCGGTCCATGCTAAACAGCAAAAAGGGGATGACTACAGAAACACCAGTCCAGCCGTATATCTCAGCGAAATCAATGATCGCAGTGGCTGTTTCCATGGCGATCCATCCCCTTCTTTTTATTCAGGATGAACAGATGGCACATGTTCGTGAGGGGTGCACATCACAAATTGAAGTTTTTGCGCCAAGTGCGATTTACGGCGTCACCTAGGTGGGTGGCGCCAGCAAATCGATAGCGGTCTTATCGAAGGCCGTGAAATGGTCCTTCAACAACGTCCGCACATCGGCGCTGGCCGACAATGCACTGAAGGCTTTGATCTTGGATCATTGATCCAGCTTTGGGCCCGGATTCCATGCGCGCGACTGCTGGCACAGCACAGTTGCGGCCAACGACCACCGTACGACTTTGGTTTAAAGTCGGTGAAACAGCCGCTAGGCGGGCGCATTCGCCCATTCGGTGTTTACAAGGCGTCCTTTCAAATTCCTCGCTCTCAGCCTATACACACCGCCAGTTTTTTGAGAGAGGCGAACCCATGCCAAAGTACCGCTCACGCACATCAACCCATGGCCGCAATATGGCCGGCGCCCGCGCGCTGTGGCGCGCCACCGGCATGACCGACGGCCAGTTCGGCAAGCCGATCATCGCTGTCGCCAACAGTTTCACAGAGTTCGTGCCCGGCCACGTCCACCTGAAGGACATGGGCCAACTGGTCGCGAAAGAGATTGAGGCCGCGGGCGGCGTCGCGAAAGAATTCAACACCATCGCCGTCGATGACGGCATCGCGATGGGCCATGACGGCATGCTGTATTCGCTGCCATCGCGTGAGCTGATCGCCGATGCGGTCGAATACATGTGCAACGCCCATTGCGCTGACGCCGTCATCTGCATTTCCAACTGCGACAAGATCACCCCCGGCATGCTGATGGCCGCGATGCGCCTGAACATCCCGGCGATCTTTGTCTCAGGCGGGCCAATGGAGGCTGGCAAGGTCGTCTTGTCCGACGGCGAAGAGCACCGCGTCGACCTCGTCCACGCGATGATGAACGCGGTGAATCCGGATGTGTCAGAGGAAGACTCAGAGGCGACCGAGCGGTCCGCCTGCCCGACCTGCGGGTCGTGTTCGGGCATGTTCACAGCGAACTCGATGAACTGTTTGGCCGAAGCGCTGGGTCTGGCGCTGCCGGGCAATGGCTCGCTGCTGGCCACGCACGCCTTCCGCGAAGACCTGTTCAAGCGCGCGGGTCGGACGATTGTTGAGCTGACCAGGCGCTATTACGAGGAAGACGACGAAACCGCCACGCCACGCGGCATCGCGAACTTCGAAAGCTTTGAGAACGCGATGACGCTGGACATCGCGATGGGCGGATCGACGAACACGATCCTTCACCTGCTCGCCATGGCGCGAGAAGGCGAAGTGCCGTTCACGATGGACGATATCGACCGGCTGTCCCGCAAGGTGCCGCACCTGTCAAAACTCGCGCCATCGACGGATGAGTTCCACATGGAAGACGTCCATCGCGCCGGCGGCATCATGCGCCTGATGGGGGAGCTGGACCGCATGGGCCTTATCCACGCTGACCGACCCACGGTGCATTCCAAAACCTACGCCGAAGCGCTGGATAAATGGGACATCATGCGCGAACCCTCGGAAGAGGTTGAAACCTTCTACCGCGCCGCCCCCGGCGGCGTGCGGACGGTGCAGGCGTTCTCATCCAACAACCTCTGGAAAGACCTCGACCGCGATCAGGAAAGCGGCTGCATCCACTCAGGTGAACACGCGCATTCCGAGGAGGGTGGGCTTGCCGTCTTGTTCGGCAACCTTGCCGAAGACGGCTGTATTGTGAAGACGGCGGGCGTTCCCGAAGAATGCCTGACCTTCAAAGGCAAGGCGCGGATTTTCGAAAGCCAGGACAGCGCCGTCAAAGGCATCCTTGGCAACCGGGTCGCCGAAGGCGATGTCGTCGTTATTCGCTATGAAGGCCCTAAGGGTGGGCCGGGCATGCAGGAAATGCTGTATCCAACCAGCTATCTGAAAGCGGTCGGTCTGGGCAAGAAATGCGCGCTGATCACCGATGGACGTTTTTCTGGTGGCTCGTCTGGTCTGTCGATCGGCCATATCTCGCCAGAAGCGGCCTTGGGCGGCGCCATCGGGTTGGTTGAGGAAGACGATGAGATCGAGATTTCCATCGCCGACCGCAAGCTTCACCTGAACGTCGACCCTGCCGTTCTGGCCGCGCGTCGCAAAGCGATGGACGCCAAAGGCGACGTCGCCTGGACGCCTGAAGAAGAGCGGGCCCGCAAGGTGACCCCTGCACTGAAAGTGTTCGCCACCTTCGCGACCTCGGCGTCCGAAGGCGCATACCGCGATGTCGACGGCGTGCTTGCGGCACAAAAGAAAGCGAAGAGCATCGCGGCAGAGTAGGTCTGCGATAACTGCGAAAGAAGGGGCGGCGCTGTAACTGGCACCGTCCTTTTTTGTTTCACGCGTGAAACCATCGATAAGGCGTTGACTATACTACACATTCATATTCCGTTAAACTGTGCAACCTGTGCAACCTGTGTGCAAAAGGCGAACGGCTGCATGTGGGGCTGAGCGGACGTTCGCATTCCCGACCGTCCCGGGCTTGACCCGGGACCTCATAAAACGAAGCGCCCAACCTATCGAGGCCCCGGATCAAGTCCGGGGCAGTGGTAAACGGCGGTGGCCGATGCGCGCGTCAGGCTATGGGCTGACGCTGCAACTGCTGAATTTCTTGATTTATTTCTGCAAAATCCGTCCAAACTGCCCGCTTGGCGCTCCAATCCAAAAGCGTCAGTCCGCCCGCTGCCTGGCAATGGTTTGCCTGCAATTCACGATAGGGGTGACGGCCTCTCATGGTTTTGGAGGCAAACCATTGCCGGCTAGCAGCCTGACGCTCGCATTCCCTCTCGCGGTTTGCGTGCAAACAGCTACTGGGCAGCGGACGGCTACGCCTTGATTCCGATGCGGAATGCGCAAATCCGAAACGGCCACTTCGCCCACTCGCAACCGTAAAGATAGAGCACACCCACCCCATCCATTAAGAAACAATTAATCTTCATATAAATCAAATGCTTAGCTTTCATTTCACACGTGAAACTGCGTTAGATCACCTGATAAACTGATCGACGTAATTCGCCCCAAGCCCGACCTCTTCGTAATGCTTGCGGCAGTTTTCGATCTTGGTGAAAACGTCTTCGTATCCGACGCCGTTCCCCCATGGATCGACATAGTACATCACGCCGTTCACCTGGAACATCGTGATCATCTCCTCGACGCCCTCATCCACGACCAGCGTGTGCGTCTCGCCGGGCGGCTCATAGACATAGCCGCCTTCTTCTGCGATCCAGTCATGCTCCAGGTACCGCCACTTGCCCTTGATGACAAAGCCATGCACCGCCTGCGGATGGCGATGGCGGCTGAGGACGCCCGATTTGCGAACCCGCAGAAGGTTCATCCAATAGCCCTGACTGCGGTTCAGGCAGAGGGGCCGGAACCAGACGTTTTCGGCCTGCGGCACCCAGACCCGCTCATCCTCCGGCACGGCCTTGGGGACGACAATCTCATCCATCGCGTCCTTTGGAAAAGGCAGCTTATAGGGCATGCGGCTGGTGTCTTCTGCGTCTTTCATATTGTCCTCCATCACATCGCGGCGTAGCCGCCGTCGACCGGCATCACCGTGCCAGTCACAAAGCTTGATTTACCACTCAGCAGCCATGCGGCCAGTTCGCCAACTTCGCCAGGCTGTCCCCAACGGGCCATTGGCGTGCGGCCCAGAATGCCCGCCTCGCGCGCACTGTCGGCGCGCAGACCTTCGGTCATCTCCGTCTCAATCCAGCCCGGCGCAATGGCGTTGACGCGGATTTTGTCCGCCGCCCATTTGCCCGCCAGCGACTTGGTCAACTGCGCGACCCCACCTTTCGATGCGGAATAGGCGGGCACCAAGGGCCCGCCAAAGAAACTGAGCATAGAGGCGGTGTTGACAATCGCGCCAACAGAAGCCGCCAAAAGGTCATGGCATCCCACGCACATCCGCATGGTTCCAACCAGATTGACGTCGATCACCTTTTGGAACTTGTCTATATCGTATTCAGCGCCGCGCATCAGGATGCCGGCGCAGTTCACCAGCCCGCTGAGCGTGTCGATCCCGGCAATCAGATCATCAACCTGTCCCTGATCAGTGACGTCCAGCAGCCGCGGGCTGAGCCCTTCAATCGTTGGGCAGGCGTCAACTTCAGCCGCACTAACACCTGTTGCGATGACAGTCCATCCTGCTTCCACCAACGTCTTTGCAACGCCAAGGCCGATCCCACGGGTACCGCCTGTCACCAAAGCCTTCCGCATCGCGCGCTCCTTCAAATCTTGTGCCTAGACCCCTCTCACACTGGCATACAACATGTCAATAACTGGCATACAATGTGCTATTTTACTTTGCCATATCGTTGCGCTGTGTTACGCACGATCATGACCCGTTTTGAACGCCCAAGATCGCTTACCAATCTTGTCGCTGACCACCTGCGCGAGGAAATCGTGACCGGGGCGCTGGATTTTGGCGCCGCTCTGTCCGAAGCGGCGATCGCAGACCGTCTGTCCGTCAGCCGGACGCCCGTACGCGAGGCGTTCGCGCGGTTGGAGATTGAAGGCCTCGTCCGGTCGGAACCCCAGCGCGGCACATTCGTTTTCACCACCACCGCGGAGGAACTGACGGCGCTGTGCTATGTGCGCGTCGTTCTTGAAACCGGCGCGCTGCGGCTCGCCGCCTGTCACAACGCCAAGGGATTGCAGCGCAATCTGGACGCCGTTGAAAAACATATGGCCAAGGCTAGTGCGGTAGATGACACGGCCGCGTATCTGAAACTGGACACCGCCTATCATCAGGCCCTGATCGACAGCGCCGAAAACAGCTACCTCAACCAAGCGTACCAGACCATCGCGCCCCGGATGGCGGCGCTGCGCAACCGGTTGGGCGGGCACCCGGATCTGATTTCCAAGTCCTATGCAGAACATCAGTTGATCAACCGGCATGTCAGGGAGGGAGATGTTGCTGCGGCGACCAAAGTGTTGATCGCACATATCGGCCGCAAGGAAGGCTCCTACTGGAGCCTTTAGGCCACGTTCCCTGATTGCACCGCCTGCCAGCGACGAAGCGCCGCCAGAACGAACTCAACCAGATCCAGCCGTTCAAAATCTTCCGGCCCGACAAAGGCGAATCCTGCGCCTTCGCCAAGACGGATATCTGCAGGGGTCAACTTTAAGGTCGCCTGAAACAGATATAGATGCGTGCCCGACGTTGGCACCTTAAAGCGGAACAACGGCTGCGGCGCAGCGGGGTCGATTGCAACGCCTGCTTCTTCTTCAAACTCGCGCACGACTGCCTGGCGCAACGTCTCGCCCGCTTCCACCTGGCCACCAAAGAACCCCCAGCGCCCAGGATAGCGCGTGGTGCCATAGTCTCGCAGTTGCAGCAGGACGCGGCCATCTGGGTCCACCGGCAGCAACAGCGCACCGGTCAGCGCTTCGCTGTCGCGCCAGTCACCGATGGTTTCGAATTTGGGGATGTCCGCGTCAGTCAATTGTCAGTCATTTCCGGCGCTTGTGTTCTTCAAGCCGGGGCATGACCTCCACAAAATTGCAGGGCATGTGCCGGTAATCCAGCTGATGGGCGAGGATACCGTCCCAGCCATCCTTACAGGCGCCCGGGCTGCCCGGCAGCGCAAACAGATAGGTGCTGCCCGCCACACCTGCGCAGGCGCGCGACTGGATGGTTGAGGTGCGGATCTTCTCCCAGCTGATCATGTGGAACGCAGTCGAAAACCCATCGATTTCCTTTTCATAAACCGCCTTGTGCGCTTCTACCGTCACATCGCGGCCGGTCAGCCCGGTGCCGCCGGTGGAAATGACGACATCGACAGCTTCATCAGCGATCCAGGCGCGCAACTGCGCCTCAAGCTCCGACCGTTCATCGCGGATGATCTTGCGGTCGGCCAGCGTGTGGCCTGCCTCTTGCAACCGTTCGACCAGCACGTTGCCGGATTTATCATCGGCCTCGGTTCTGGTGTCGGAGACTGTCAGAATGGCGATGCGGGTCGGGATGAAGTCACGGCTGTCGCTGAGCGGCATATTACGTCTCAATCTTTGGCTTCTCGCCATCCAGCACCGCGCGGAGCGAGAGGAGATCACGCCAGGTTTTCGATTTTTCCAAAGGCTGCCGCAGCAGATAGGCTGGGTGGAAGGTCAGCAGAACTGGTTTTCCCCAGGCCCGTTTGGGCGACATCCACCTGCCCCGCATCCGGGTGATGGCGACGGGCGTTTCCAACAGCGCGGCGGCGGAAGACTTGCCAAGCGTGACGATGATGTCCGGCGCCGCTAGTTCGATATGGCGCTGCAAAAAGGCCCACAACATCACCGCCTCATCCGTTGACGGATCGCGGTTGTCGACTGGACGCCAGGGCAGAACGTTGGTGATGTAAGCCGCCTTTTCCGGCTCCGCCCGCTGACGGTCCAGCCCGATGGCGCCCAGCATCCGATCCAGCAACTGACCGGACCGTCCAACGAAAGGCTTGCCTTCGCGGTCCTCGTCGCGTCCCGGCGCCTCGCCAATGAACATCACGCGCGCCACAGGGTCGCCGTCGGCAAAGACGGTGTTGCGGGCGCCCAGTTTTAGCGGGCAGCCGTCGAACGCCTCCATCGCGGTGCGCAGTTCGTCTAGCGTTTGCGCGCCCGCCGCCACCGCCTGCGCCCTGGTGATCGCCTCAGACAGGTCATCTTCGGCGGGAATGGGCGCGGGTTTCTTCACCGTAGGCTGGGGTACGGGGGCGGATTTCGCCTGAGGTTTCGGCGCTGGCACCTTCGCAACCTCTTCAAACCGATTCAGAGGGGTGTCAGCGATGCATTCATCCACGCCCAGTTCAATCTGCCAGGCGAGCGCGGCCAACAAGGCGTCGCGGTTTGGATGCTGAGTCGCTGTCATGCCCGTCACCCTAGACCCTGCCGCCAGCGCCGCCAACGGGCTGAGACGCAGTCAGATCGCTGAAACGGCGCCGCGCGACCAATCGTCCCTGATCAATCGAAGCGCCATGATTGCCCTTAACCAATACGTCAGCTAGATCACTAGGGACTAGTTTGGCGTCCAGAAATAAGGGAATCACCCGATGAGCGAGATCGAGCGCGAAGCCATGGAATACGACGTCGTGATCGTCGGCGCAGGCCCTGCAGGCCTTAGCGCGGCAATCCGGCTTAAACAGCTTGGCGGCGACGACATGAACGTCGTAGTTCTGGAAAAAGGGTCCGAGGTTGGTGCCCACATCCTGTCAGGCGCCGTGCTTGACCCCTGCGGTCTTGACGCCCTGCTACCCGACTGGCGCGAGATGGACGCCCCGATCAAGACCGAAGTGACCGAAGACCGGTTCTTGATGCTCGGTCCGGACGGCGAGGTTCGCATCCCGAACTTCCCAATGCCGCCGCTGATGAACAACCACGGCAACTACATCGTCTCGATGGCGAATGTCTGCCGCTGGATGGCTGAACATGCCGAGGCGCTGGGTGTCGAAATCTTCCCCGGCATGGCCTGTTCGGAACTTGTCTACGCCAACGATGGCAGCCTGAAGGGCGTCGTCGCAGGCGAATTTGGGCGCAACCCTGACGGCTCGATTGGCGACGGCTATGAGCCGGGAATAGAGCTGCACGGCAAATACGTCTTCCTGGCCGAAGGCGTTCGCGGCAGCCTGTCGAAGCAGGCGATTGCGAACTACAAGCTCGACGCCAATTCTGATGTTCAGAAATACGGTCTAGGCATGAAGGAAATCTGGGAAATCGACCCGGCGAAACACAAGCTGGGCCAGGTCACGCACACGATGGGTTGGCCGCTCGGCTCAAACGCTGGCGGCGGCAGCTTCATGTATCACTTGGAAAACAACCAAGTTTACGTCGGCTTCGTCGTTCACCTGAACTACAAGAACCCGCACATTTTCCCTTACATGGAATTCCAGCGTTTCAAGCACCACCCGGCCATCGCCGAGGTGCTGAAAGGCGGCAAGCGCGTCGCCTACGGCGCCCGTGCGATTACCGAGGGCGGCTGGCAATCGATGCCCAAACTGGCCTTCCCTGGCGGCGCGCTGCTGGGTTGTTCAGCTGGCATGGTCAACGTGCCCCGGATCAAGGGCAACCACAACGCGATGCTGTCCGGCAAGGCGGCTGCCGAATCCGCTTATGAAGCGATCCAGGCGGGTCGTCAGTCGGATGAGCTGACGGCCTATGAAGACGATGTGCGCAGCGGCCCGATCGCCGCTGACCTGAAGAAGGTGCGTAACGTCAAACCGATGTGGTCGAAATGGGGTCTCTTGGCCTCGCTCGGCCTTGGCGGGCTGGATATGTGGACCAACAACCTCTTCGGTTTCAGCGTGTTTGGCACGATCAAGCACGGCAAATCTGACGCCGAAGCGACGGAAAAAGCTTCACGGCATGAAGAAATCAACTATCCGAAACCGGATGGCGTGCTCAGCTTTGATCGTCTGACGAATGTAAGCTTCGCCGCAACCAATCATGAAGAGGCGCAGCCCTGTCACCTACGCCTGACCGATGACAGCGTGCCGATAAACGTGAACCTCAAGAAGTACGCTGAACCGTCCCAGCGATACTGCCCGGCGGGCGTTTACGAAGTGCTGACGGAGGATGACGGGTCAAACCCGCGGTTCCAGATCAACTTCCAGAACTGCGTCCACTGCAAGACCTGCGATATCAAGGACCCGAGCCAGAATATCACCTGGGCGACCCCGCAAGGCGGCGATGGGCCGAATTATCCGAACATGTAAGGCGTTACGATACGCTTGAAGCAAAGAAAGGCGGGCTGTCAGGTCCGCCTTTTTCTTTGGCTTAGAACATCGTTCGATCAGACGGTATCAATCTGGTCGTGCGGCGTACCGAATTGGAACGACAGCTAGTCCATTTAGCCGACCATCAAGACACGTCGCGCGTACAGTCCAAACAGATCGCGCAACACGGATCATCGCCGGGCGGCGAGCCGTTCACGGTGGGCGATGTACAACCCGGCGCCAAAGATTACCGCTGCGCCAATCCAGGTGAACAGGTCTGGAGTCTCAGCGAACAGCCACATCGCCAGCAGCGTCGCCCAGACAAGGCGGAGGAAATCAAAGGGCATGACGGCCGTCGGGTCCGCCTCCTTCAACGACTGGGCGAGGCAGACCTGAGCAATGGAACCCCAGAAGCCGATGAAGATCAGCCCAAGCCAGCCTTCCAGCGTTGGGTCGCGCCAGACCCAGATTGCAGGTCCAAGCGACAAGAGGCCCAGCAGAATGCCCATCCAGGCCGTGATCGCGACGCTGCTTTCCGTGCGCCCCAGCACCTTGATCGCGACCATCGCCATGCCCCAAAGGATGGCTGAGGCGATGACCATGATCGCCCCGATATCCAGTGCGATAACGCCCGGGCGCAGAATGATCAGCATCCCGATAAACCCGACACCAATCGCGGCCCAGCGGCGCATGCGAAACCGTTCGCCCAGAAACAGAACGCTCAGCGCCGCGGCGAAGATCGGACCGAGAAAGCCCAGCGCCGTGACCGTCGCCAGGGGCGTGATTGTCAGGGCGTAAAAGAACAAAAGCATCGCCCCGATATTCACGACGCCCCGCATCGCGTGCAGGCCAAAACGTTGCGTCTTCATCTGCGCAAAGCCGCTGCGCGCAATCAGCGGCAACAGGAACGCGAGGCCAAATGCGTTGCGAAAGAATGCAATCTGAAAGGGATGCAGTTCATCTGACACATAGCGGATTGCGGTGTGCATTAACGCGAAAGCGACCGTTGCGATCAGGATCATTATGATGCCCCGCGCAACACCTGTTTGCGCCCGCCACGCGGCTTGCGCGGACGCGATCATCCGCGCGGCTTCATCGCATAGATCGCGCCGCCCGCGACGAGGCCCCAGAAGGCGCCCGAAATCCCGAAAAAACTAACCCCCGACGCAGTGACAAGAAAGGTGACCACTGCAGCCTCTCGGTCCGCAGGATCCTCCAGCGCCTTCACCACGGCACCCGAAAACGCACCGAACAAAGCGACGCCGCCGACCGCGATGATCAGGATCTGCGGCGCGAGCAGGACGAACCCCACAATTGTTCCCGTGAACAGGCCAAAAAGGATAAAGCCAAGGCCCGATGTCATGGCCGCCCAGTAACGCCGCCTTGGATCTGGGTGCACATCTTCGCCTGCGCACATCGCGGCGGTGATGGCCGCATAGTTGCAGGCATGCCCGCCAAATGGCGCTGAGATGGCTGAGGCGAAGCCGCTGACCGCCAGCGTCGCGCGCACATGCGGTTGATACCCATAGCTTTGCAGAATGCCCGCGCCTGGCAGGTTCTGACCGGCCATGGTGACGATGTATAAGGGCAGCGCCACACCGATCAGCCCGCCGATGGTGAAGATCGGCGCAGTCAAGACAGGCGTGGTGATGGTAAAGTCGCCAATCGCCGCCAAGTCTTCCGCCGTTGGCTGAACACCGAAGATCACGACGAGGACAAAGCCCAGAAGCGCGCCGGGCGCCGCGAGAAGTTTGTTGACCCGTCCACCGATCAGCCACCCCAGAAAGATCGGCAGGCCGAGCACCGGATCAAAGGCGATGACCTGAAAAGGCGCGAGGCAAAAGGTCAGAAGCACACCGGCCAGCAAGGCGCTGGCCAGCGCGGGCGGGATCGCCTCAATCGCCTTGCGGAGGGGCGCGACCAGGCCGGTCAACGCAAGAAGGATGCCACATATGATGAAGGCGCCCACCGCCTCGCTAAACCCGCCGGGTAGCGCGCCAGATGTCACCAGAAGCGCCGCCCCCGGCGTCGACCAGGCGATCGATATGGGAACACGCAGGCGCGCAGACAGCAGGATCGCGGCGACGCCCTTGGCAATAGCGATGGCCATGACGCCAGACGCCGCTTCAGCCTCAGACGCACCCATGGCGCGCAGGCCCTGCAAGACGATGGCGAATGACGACGCCGTGCCCACAAACGCCGCAAGCGCGCCCATGGTGACAGCGGGAAAAGAAAAATCTTTGAACACGCCAGCTTTATGGCGCAGCGAATGGTTAAGCGCTAGGGGACCACGTGACGTCAGAGGCCGAAAAACGCCGCTGGCGAACCCTTTGGCGGCTCTGCTTCCTTCAGCGCGAATGTCCGTATTATTGTGGCGGCCAAGACATACCCCACCAACAGCGCCGCCCGTTCCTGCCGCCTCAGGAAGCGGCTAAGCCTTGTGCCCATCGCATTCACAGTCGCAAAGATCTCATCCAGATCATCGGGCAGCCAGCCGTCGTCAGGCGAATAGGATGGGGCGTATTCCGCCGACCAATAGGCACCTTTTCGCTCAGGCAGACCATCCACCAGCTTGTTCTTGAAAAGACCCACCAGAGCCCGTTCGCGCCAGTCGATACTGGATTCCAGAAAGCGGTACACGACAGGCAGCATCAGGTCGATGTTGAAATTCTTGGGCTCTGCTTTGAGGTTCATACCAGCGTAACTGGAAAAGATGACGCCGCAATGTTTTCAGACCGCCTCCAGCCCCAGATTGTCATAGACGCCGCCGTCGACCAGTACAGGCCGCTTCCATAGCCGTTCATCCGTGTAGCGCGGGTTCGGCGGGGCAGTCACCGTTTCCCCTTTCAGGCTAAGGAGAACTGGCGCCAGAACCGGCTGAAACGCCGATGACGCGGCGACAGCCTCGAATAGTCTAATGTCGTGGGTTGTCGCTTGCAGCGTACGCCAATCAGACAGCTGATCGCGAGTAAACTTGAACAGCCCGCCGGTCTGCAAATTGGTCGCGCAGAACACGAATTGCGGCGCCTCGGCGATGCGCTTGATCTTGAACCCATCAAACACATGGCGGTCATAAGCCGCCGCCAAACGGTTGCCGCCGGAAAGAAAGGACAACAGCCCTTCAATACCCACGCGAACATCGATGCTTTCCAAAACCGCTTTCAGGATCGGGCGTGTAAAATGTTCCCGCATCGACGCAGTGGATGCGACCTCGCCATCAAAATCCAACTTGTCCCAGTTCATCGCCAGAACGGCTGTCGTGATCGAGCCGCCCGAGACGGACGATATCGTCCGCGCGCTGACCATGACGCCCAGTTCGTTCATCCGCACCAGTGCGCCTGCATGGAACAGCATGGCGCGTTAACCACCGCCGGAAAAGGAGAGGCCGATCGCATTGGGGTCGAACGCATCCCCGATCGCTGGATCGTCATTCTTTTCAAAAAACCCAGCTGAGGAGGATGCTTTAAGGTCTGTCATGCCAAGGTCACTTTGTCGCCCTAATGGGGTATTCATTTACACGAATGCAATCAGGGCAGAGCGCCATTTCGCTCATTGCCAACCGATGACTGATGCTACGTGCACTAGTCGGGTGCCGCCGAAGAAGCTACGTCTGGGCTGACGCAAGGCGAAGGAACCCCTGATGCAAGAGATTGAAACTGACTATTTGATCGCGGGCGCTGGCGCCGTCGGCATGGCCTTCGCCGATGTCATTCTGACGGAAACCGACGCCAGCATGGTCATCATCGATCGGCATCATAAACCCGGCGGTCATTGGAATGTCGCCTATCCCTTTGTCACCCTGCATCAGCCGTCAGCCTACTATGGCATCAGCTCCAAACAGCTGGGCACGGGCGAATTGGACAAGACCGGGCTGAACGAGGGCCTGGCTGATCTGGCGTCAGGCGCAGAAATCCTCGCGTACTATGATGAAGTGCTGCGCCATCAGTTCCTGCCATCGGGCCGCGTCCAGTTTTTTGGGATGAGCGACTATGAGGGCGACGGCGTGTTCCGGTCGCTGACCACCGGCGAACGAACGAAGGTGAAGGCGAAAAAGACGGTCGATGCGACTTTCCTGAAAACCTCCACCCCCTCGACCCACATGCCCGCGTTTTACATCGATCCTTCGGTGCGGTTCATGCCGCTGAATGATCTGCCGCGCATGGGCGCGGCGCCGGATGACTACGTCGTCATCGGCGGCGGCAAGACCGGTATCGACGCCTGCCTGTGGCTGCTGGAACAACGTGTCGACCCGGACAAGATCCGCTGGATCATGCCGCGCGACGGCTGGCTGCTGAACCGCAAGAACACCCAGCCCACGATTGAGTTTTTCCACAACACGATGGAGGCGCAGGCGGCACAGTTCGAAGCTATCGTCGCCGCGGATAGCATTAGCAACATGTTCGACCGGCTGGAGGCATGCGGATACTTCCTGCGCCTCGATACCGACGTGCGCCCGAAAATGTTCCACGGCGCGACCATCAGTGAAGATGAACTGGTGGAACTGCGCCGCATCAAGAATGTCATCCGCATGGGCCGCGTCGCGGCGATTGAGGCTGACCAGATCGTGCTGGAGGAAGGGATCATCCCCACCCGCCCCAACACGCTGCACGTCGATTGTTCAGCCAGCGCGATCACCAACACCGACATCAAGCCGATCTTTGAAGGCGATCTGATCACGCCGCAAATGGTTCGGTCCTATCAGCCTGTCTTTTCCGCCGCTTTTATCGGTCATATCGAGGCGCGGTTTGACGACGACAAGGAAAAGAACCGCATTTGCGGCGTTGTCCCGCTGCCCAATCACGACACTGACTATATCCGCTTCACCTCCGCCTTCATGCTGAACCAGTACAACTGGGGCCAGGATGATGAGCTGCGCGAATGGCTGCGGAACAATCGGCTGGACGGGTTTTCAAAGATGGTTTCGGAAATCGCGGAAGACGATCACAAAAAGCGCGATGTGATGCGGCGGCTGCGCAAGGCGTCGATGCCGGCGGCGATGAAACTGCAGCAGTTCATGCAGCAGATCTAGCCTTCAACCAGCTGTGCGAACCGGTCGCCTGTCAGGGCATAGGCCACCACGTTTTCTTCCTCTGTATCCATAATTTTGCGATACGCCTCGCGGGCGAGTTTGTTGGATTGATAGGCGGTCAGCCAAATGAACTTTCTCCCTTCCGCCGCCGACGCCAAGGCGATCGCCTGCAACAATGCTCGTCCGACGCCGCCGCCGCAATGTACCTCGCGGACATACAGGTCGTTTACGAAGCCGCCACGCGCGGCGTAGCAGGTCTCATAAGCTGACAGCCAAAAAGCGAAACCGAAGAGGGCGCCGTCAGCATCCGCCACGAAGGTGCCCGGCGCAGCTTCGGGACCAATCAGATCTCGCTGGGCTTTTTCTGCAGTCAGATGGCCTGTCGGCTCCCCCTCGTGCATATTCAGTTCATCCACCAGGCGGATCAGATCGGGGATGTCCGCCGCTGACGCATTGCGAATGATCGTCATGCGCCGCGTCCTGACAAAAGCCCGGCCTTTACCCGATCGAAAATCGTCAGATCATCCAACGACTGGGCGATCAACATGCCGCCTTCCAGCGCCGACAGCGTCATCGCCGCCTTGTTGGCGCCGCCCAAGTGGTTGGTTAGCCACGTGAGGTTGTCTTCGAAGAACCGCTTCACTTCGGCAGACACTTCTACAGGCAAACCCCGCGTTTCGGCGCCCAAAACACCGCACAGACAGATCGCCTCATCATCTTCCAGCGCACGTTCGAACACGTCGCAATAGGCGGCGAGCGGATCGGGGGAAGTATCAAGCGCCTCAAAGAACCGCTTGGAATACCGCTCAACCACCGCCTTGCCGAGATCTTCCTTGCGGCGGAAATGATAGTGAACGCTGGAGCTTTTGATGCCCAACTCGTCCGCCAGGTCGCGAAAACTGACGGCGTGATAGCCATTTCGCCTGATCCGCCGTTCGGTCGCGTCCAACAGTTTTTCAACCGTATCCATCAGAAATCTCCTCATCTATCGCCAGATAGGCTTGACGCCGCTCAAAGTCCATCCTGTCTGACTATCTACTGATAGGTAAGAAACGGATCGATGAAGATCTTCGACTATGAAGGCTTCCCCAACCCCGCCCGCGTGGGCATCGCGCTGAAAGAAAAGGGGCTGAGCGATCAGGTGACGTTCGAAACCATCGACGTCCCCAACGGCCAGTACCTGACCGAAGCGTTTCGCGCGATCAACCCAACCGCCACGCTCCCTGTGCTGGAAACGGCAGATGGCGTCCGAATCGCAGAATGCACGGCGATCACTGAATACATCGACCATTCCGCAGGCGCGCCGGCGTTGACGGGCAAAACACCAGAACAACGCGGTGAGATCCACATGATGTCACGCCGCGCAGAAGCTGGTCTGTTAGAAGCGGTCTCCGATTACTTTCACCATGCCACGCCAGGCCTTGGCCCCAATCTGGAAACCGATCAGATGCCAGCCTCGGGTGAACGCCAAAAATCAAAAGCTCAGGCGAAAATGCGTTATCTGAATGACGTTCTGGCCGCGCGCCCCTATCTTGCGGGCGATGATTTCACCATGGCCGACATCACCGCATTCGCTGGCATGGCCTTCGTCGACTTCGCCAAAGTCGCAGTGCCGGAAGAAGCAACGCACCTGATGGCCTAACGCGATCGCGTCGCCAGCCGCCCGTCCATGGATTGATAAGAAAAAGGGAGATAGACGATGGAACTCAACGCCGACTTCTCAAAACGCGCGTCGCAGCACAAACGCGACGCCGCCTATGTCGCCTCGCCCATGGCGGGGGTGGACCGGCGGATGCTGGACCGCATGGGAGACGAGGTCGCCCGCGCAACCACAATCGTCCGCTATGCGCCTGACAGCAGCTTCAGCCCGCATGTCCATACAGGCGGCGAAGAGTTCTACGTCCTCTCAGGCGTGTTCGAAGATGAACATGGCACCTTTCCGGCGGGCAGCTACATCCGCAACCCGCCGGAAAGCAGCCATCAGCCAGGTTCGAAACCCGGTTGCGAGATCTTTGTGAAGCTTTGGCAGTTCGACATGGCCGACCGCACCCATGTGCGCGTCGACACCAACAAGACACCCTGGTTTCCCATCGCCGAAGGCGGTGAAGCGCAGGGCCTGTTCGCGGACGGGCGCGAAGATGTCCGGATGGAACGCTGGGCGGCACGCACCAACATTCCGCTGGATGCGCCGAATGGTCTGGAATTGCTGGTCATTGCGGGCGGCTTAGAAGAAGACGGTGAGGTGTTTGAAGCGGAAAGCTGGTTACGCCTGCCCAAAGCGGCCAGGTCGACCGCCAAAGCTGGGCCCGATGGCGTGACATTCTGGGTCAAGCGCGATCACCTCGCCAAGCCGCCAGCGCCCCCCGGGGCTTGATGGTTGCGGGGCGTCAGCGGCGGAAATGCTGGCGCTCCTCCCAACACCGGGTCAGACTGCGCATGAATTGCAGGAGACGACCCCATGACCACCGCCCAGGCTGAGCTTGACGCTTTTCTCGCGGCCCATCCCGGCATCACATCGGTTGACGCCTTTCTGATCGACATCAACGGAAAGGCTTTTGGCAAACGCCACCCGCGAAGCGATCTTGAGGCGCTGGCGACCGGCGGGTCGTCCATCTGCGCCGCCATGCAGCTGACTGACATCAATGGCGTCGCCTGGGACACGGCGGGCAAGGGGTTTTCCGATGGCGACCCCGACATGCCAACCGTGATGGTTCCCAGCGGTCTGCAAATGATCCCCTGGGCGGCGGAGCCACGCGCGCAGTGCCTGATGCGGTTCTGGGATAACGGCCCGCTATGGCACGACCCGCGCGCCGTACTGGAACGTGTCGTCGCCCGCTTTGACGATCTGGGCCTAAAGCCGGTCACCGCGATTGAACTGGAATTCTACCTGATTGATCCCGCGCGCGATGATGACGGCGCACCGCAATTCGCCGGTGCGCCCGGATCTGGCCGCGTCCCGGAATTTGGCCATGTCTTCAATTTGGCTGAGCTTGACGCCTTCGCCCCGATCATCGATGCGATCCGCAACACCTGCCTGGCGCAAGGTCTGCCTGTGACGACGATCATCAAGGAATACGGACCGGGCCAATATGAAATGAACCTGCGGCACGTCGCCGATCCTGTTTTGGCTGCTGATCACGCCGCCCTGATGCGCCGCGCTGTGGTCGGCGTTGCGCGGTCGCAAGGTGTGGACGCGACCTTCATGGCCAAGCCGTTCGGCCCAGAATCGGGCTGCGGCTTGCAGGTGAATCTCAGCTTTGAAACCGCCGACGGCGCCAATGCGTTCGACAGGGCGAATGGCGACGCCCTTCTCAGTCAAGCGATTGGCGGCATGCAGGCGATGCAAGCGGAAACCATGGCGATTTTTGCGCCCAATTTTCACAGCTATCGTCGCTTCGAACCTGACCAGTTCACCCCGGTGACGGGCGATTGGGGCGGTGACAACCGCTCGGTCGCCTTCCGCGCGCCCGCTGACAGCGGACCATCCAAACGCGTTGAGCATCGGATCGCAGGCGCAGACGCCAACCCGTATCTGGTGATGGCGGCGGTTTTGGCCGCAGCCCATCATGGCCTTACGGCCAGGCTGACGCCAACCGCAAAAGCAACAGGCAATGCTGGGACGGAGGTTGACCCAAACCTGCCGCTGGCGATCTGGTCAGCGTTGGATCGGATGGCTGGGGCGACACTGCTGCCCGAGTATTTTGAGCCTCGCTATATTGAGGCTTACGTTCACGCCAAACAGGCGGAATTCGATGCGTTCATGGCCGACATCCATCCGCGCGAGCACCAATGGTATCTCTGACAGGCTCAAGGGGTATTTGAGAGGCCCATAAACGCAAAACGGCCGCTCCAACGAGTGGCCGTCTGGGTTGGCGCAGGGCTAAATTCAGCTTTCGAGGAAGGATCGCAATTTGCGGCTGCGGCTCGGGTGCTTCAGCTTGCGCAGCGCCTTTGCCTCGATCTGACGGATACGTTCCCGGGTCACGCTGAACTGCTGGCCGACTTCCTCAAGCGTGTGGTCGGTGTTCATGCCGATGCCGAACCGCATGCGCAGGACACGTTCCTCACGCGGAGTGAGCGAGGCGAGAACGCGGGTCGTCGTTTCCTTCAGGTTGCCCTGAATGGCCGCGTCCAGCGGCAGGACGGCGTTCTTGTCCTCGATGAAATCGCCCAGCTGCGAATCTTCCTCGTCGCCAATCGGGGTTTCCAGCGAGATTGGCTCCTTGGCGATCTTCATCACCTTGCGAACCTTTTCCAAAGGCATCTGCAGCTTGGCCGCCAATTCTTCCGGCGTCGGCTCGCGGCCAATCTCGTGCAGCATCTGTCGACCGGTCCGGACCAGCTTGTTGATCGTCTCGATCATGTGGACCGGGATGCGGATCGTGCGTGCCTGGTCGGCGATCGAGCGGGTGATCGCCTGGCGGATCCACCAGGTCGCGTAGGTCGAGAATTTGTAGCCGCGGCGGTATTCGAACTTATCGACCGCCTTCATCAGACCAATGTTGCCTTCCTGAATGAGATCCAGGAACTGCAGGCCGCGGTTAGTGTATTTCTTGGCGATGGAAATCACGAGGCGAAGGTTTGCTTCGACCATTTCCTTCTTCGCGATCCGGGCTTCTTTTTCGCCCTTCTGCACGGTCTGAACGATGCGGCGGAATTCCGGGATATCAACGCCGATCAGCTGGCCAATCTCACCAATTTCGTTCCGCACCGCTTCGATCTTGGCGCGATCCTTTTCGATCATCGCCGCCCAGCCTTTAGATTTCAGGCCACTGACGCGGTCGATCCACATTGGGTCCAGCTCTGACCCGCGGTATTCGTCGATGAATTCACGGCGGTTCACGCGGTGCGCGTCGGCGATTTTCACCAGAGCGCTTTCCAGCGTCAGCAGACGGCGGTTGATGCCGTAGAGCTGGTCGATCAGGGTTTCGATACGGTTGTTGTGCAGGTGCAGGTCGTTGACGAGAATAACGATCTCGTTGCGCAGCTTCTGATAGCTCCGTTCCTGCGTAGCCGAGAACTGTTCGTCTTCGTTCAGCGCCGCATTGATACGATCTTCCTGCATCTTGTGCAGCTTGGCGTAGCTTTTCGAGATGACGTTCAGCGATTCCAAAACCTGCGGCTTCAGCGCCGCCTCCATCGCTGACAGCGACAGGTTGGCCTGCTCATCTTCATCTTCTTCATCATCAGAAGACGCCACACTTTCTTCGCCTTCGGCTTTCTCCTCACCTTCAGCCGCCGGTTTGGCTTCGCCGCCTTCTTCCGCACCGTCGACGACAACTTCTTCTTCGTCTTCCGCCTCTTCCGCGAGGGTCTGACCAAAGGTTGTTTCCAGGTCGATCACGTCACGCAGCACGATGCGTTCATCTTCCAGCTCTTCCAGCCAGATGGTGATCGCCTTGAAGGTAAGCGGGCTTTCGCACAGGCCCCGAATCATCGTGCCACGGCCGGCTTCGATCCGTTTGGCGATGGCGATCTCGCCTTCGCGGCTCAGCAGTTCGACCGTGCCCATTTCGCGCAGATACATGCGCACGGGGTCATCGGTGCGATCCAGCGTCTGGGTTTCGGTCGTCGTGGTCGCGACTTCCTTGGAATCGGTTTTCTTGTCGTCGCCTTCCTCTTCGGGATCGGCGCTTTCTTCCGCTTCGATGACGTTGACGCCCATTTCGGACAGCATCGACATCACGTCTTCGATCTGCTCCGACGAAAACTGTTCGGGGGGCAGCACTTTGTTGAGCTCATCATAGGTGATGTAACCCTTGGCCTTGGCGGCACCGATCATCTTTTTGACGGCGGCCTGGCTGATGTCGAGCATCGGGCCTGGATTTTCGCGTTGCGCGTCCGTCTGGGTCTCGTCGACGTCTTTAGCGGCCATGAACTGCTCCGTTCTGTTCTTCTGGGGGTGCGAAACGCCATCGAATCAATGATTCGTCAACTCCGACGGCGGCTTTTCTTCTCCCAGATCTTTCCTTCAATCGCGTTTCTTAAGCGCGCGGAATAGGCTTCGTCGTCGTCTTCTGTCTCAGGTAAGGACGGGGCGGACTGCTTAAAGTGTGCTTTGGACGCAGCTTCCAATCGTCTGTCCACATCTTCACCTGGGGCTGATGACATCTCTGCTTCGGCTTCCGCCACCTCACGCCTAAACGCAATCAAGCCCCGGTGTCGGGCGAGAATTTCGTTAAATCCTTGCTCCGCCAGGTCTTCGTCCGCGTCAGCCGCCGCGAATTTCGCTGCTGCGGTCTGAGGGGTCGCCAGCAAATGTTCGACCGGATTCCGGCCAGTGAGATGTTCGATCTCTGCGATTAGTTCATCGCGGTCCATAGCCGTCGTTTCGAACTGTAAGAAAGCAGATAGGGTCGCAGCACGTAGTTCGTCAAGGTCTCGGCAAAGAAAGTCCAGTTCTTCAATCTCGTCAAAACGGGCCATGGCGAGGCGTGGATGGTTCATCAGAACCAGCAACATCGTCGCCTCGCGGCCCCGCGCTTCCGCCTCGTGGCCCGCGGATCGGGCCAGCGCGGATGACTTCACTTCGGCCGAAGTCGTCGGCGCGCCCCAGGTAAAACCACCCCGGCCTTCGCGCCCAAAGCGCGCGCCGCCGCCGTCACGCCGCGCTGGCCCGCCAGTCGCTGCTGGCGCAAACAACTGCGCACGGCGTTCCTTGATCGCCTGGCCGTAATGGCCTCGCAGGTTCTGGTCGCCGATCTTGCTAAGCGCCTCACGCAGGCGCGCATCCAGCGCGGCGCGGCGTTCGGGGCTGTCATAGCTTTGCCCTTCGGTTTCGCGCCGCCAGAGTAGTTCGACCATCGGCAGGGCATGGTCCAGAAGCGTCTGCATCGCCCCCGGACCATTCGCGCGGATCAGATCATCCGGATCCTGCCCTTCCGGCATCAGTGCAAAGCGCAGGGATTTGCCCGCCTCCAGCATCGGCAGGGCGATATCGATGACCCGCATCGCCGCGCGCAGACCGGCCTTGTCGCCGTCGAGCGCAATGACAGGCTCATCCGCGATCCGCCACAACAGCCGCAGCTGATCTTCGGTAACAGCGGTGCCAAGCGGCGCAACGGCGTGATCAAACCCAACCTGCGCCAGCGCGATCACGTCCATGTACCCTTCTGCGACGATCAACGCGCCTTTCTTGCCCGCCGCTTCACGCGCAGGGCCGTGGTTGAACAGGCTGCGCCCTTTGTCAAACAGAACCGTTTCGGGGGAGTTCAGGTATTTCGCCCGCGCATTCGGGTCCATCGCCCGCCCGCCAAAGGCGATGCAGCGCCCCCGTGGATCGCGGATCGGGAAGATGATGCGCCCGCGGAACCGGTCATAGGGCCGCCCGCCATCGTCAGGGATGATCACCAGGCCCGCTTCATCCATCTGCTTGGGCGATGCGCCCTTGCCGCTGAGATGTTCGAACAGCGCAGTGCGACTGTCGGGGGCGTACCCGATCTCAAATCGCTCAACGGTTTCTGGCGCCAGCCCACGCCGGTCGATGTAATCACGCGCGCCCTGCCCTTTGGACGCCCTGAATTGCAGGCGAAAGAACTGCACCGCCTGTTCCATCACATCGCTCAGCTCGGTCCGCCGGTTCTGGCGTTCCTGTGCACGCGGATCACGTTCCGGCATCGGCAGGCCCGCTTCGGCCGCCAGAACCTCCACCGCTTCCATGAAGGACATGTTTTCCTGTTCCTTCAGGAAGGTGATGGCGTCGCCTTTGGCTTGGCAGCCAAAGCAGTAATAGAACCCCTTCTTATCCTCCACATGGAAGGATGACGTCTTTTCCTGATGGAATGGGCAGCAGGCCCAATAATCGCCCTTGGCCGGGTTGGATTTCTTGCGATCCCACGTGACCTTGCGCTCAATCACCTTGGCGATCGAGACGCGGGCGCGAATCTCGTCTAGGAATCCGGGAGGAAGCGACATGGTTCTATCTATCCATTTGCGTATGATGATCCAAGCGCCGCGACGATCAAAGGGACGAAGGCAAAGTGACCAACACACCAAAATATGCCACGGATCTGCTATGGGATACGGCGCAACGCGGGGACCTGATCGACGCCCTGCCAGCCCCTCCCGCAACCCGCGTCGACGCCTACGCCCTTCAAGCCGGTTACGAGGCGCACTCCGGCCACCCCCGCTATGGCTGGAAAATCGCGGCGACCAGCGCGGCGGGGCAGGCCCACATCAATATCGACGGCCCGATCGCCGGTCGTTTGCTGGCGGAACATATATTCGCCCCGGGCGCGGAAATCTCGCTCACCAACAACCGGATGCTGGTATGTGAGCCGGAGTTCGCCTTTCGCTTTGGCGTCGCTTTGCCTGGCGGCCAGACCTACACGCGGGAGGCCGTGATGAACGCGGTCGCGACCATGCACCTGTCCCTCGAAATCCCGGACAGCCGCTTTTCCGACTTCACGGCTGTTGGCGCGCCCAGCCTGATCGCCGACAACGCCTGTGCGCGAGAGTTGATCGTCGGGCCGCCCGTGGCCGCTGAATGGCGCAACGTCTATCTGTCAGCGCATGCCGTCACTGCAACCGTCGACAACAAATATCAGCGTGCAGGTTCAGGCGCCGCCGTCCTTGGTGATCCGCGCGATGCGCTGACATGGTTGGTGAACGAGGTCACCGCGATCGGCGTCGATATCCAGCCGGGTGAGTTGGTGACAACTGGCACCTGCATGACGCCACTGGAAATCACACCCGGCGATCATATCACAGCGGATTACGGGGCTTTCGGTTCGATAAGCGCGGCTTTTGTCGCCTGATGGGCTGCGGCAGGCCGGATCACTGTGAATCAAAAAGTTGAAATAGACTTAATATGTATATATGTTTGTAGCTTACGATTGGTTTCACACCCATTCTCCACCCACTCGCCCTAATCCGACAGAAGTTTCTCCATGATCAAAACCTCCAGCGAAAAGGGCTGATCCAGCGTATCAAGCGGCGTCACTTCGATCCCGCGCTTACGCCAGCCGCATTTTTCGTAGAACCGAATTGCGCGGTCGTTTTCCTTTACGACATCCAGCCACGCCATCTTGTGCCCTGCGGCTGCGATCCTGGCTTCGCCATCTGCGATCAGCGCCTGCGCAACTCCCTGACCACGCGCGGCAGACGATGTGAATAGTTGGTTCAGTCCATCGCCCTTGACCACGCACAGGCCCAGCGGCGCACCGGTTGGGCCAGCTACACGCAAGGCGTCGCCAAACCGGCGCAGACGTTCTTCAAAACTTTCCAGAGTGCGGATGGCCGTCAGTTCAGCGGGGACATACGCTTCGTGCGCCTCTCGCCAGGCATCGCGCCAAAGACGCGCAAGCACGGGCATTTCCGACGCTTCGGCCAAGCGCGCCTGATAAGACGCTTGGTGCGTCACCGGAAAAAGGCGCGGATTTCTTCTTCCGCTTCCGCCCAATCATGCGGGTGATGGGTCGCCTCATCCTCTTTGGCGACAATCGGCTTCAGTATATCACATCCGACAAAATGAAACCGACCGATGTCAGCGGCGTGTTTCGCAGCGGATCTGATCTGCGCCGGGCTGTCGTCGACAAAGGCGACCGGTGCGTCCGCCTGAGCCTGGATCCACTTTAGAGCCCGGCCCTTGCCACCCTCATTCATTACCACGGGAAAGGAGATGCCATGATCCGCCAGATTGGCAATCCGTTCTTGCCGCACTTGGAACGGAGCATTGGTCAGAACCACAATCTGCGCGTCCTTCGCGAGGGATGTCAGCGCCGCCGCCGCCCCCGCAATCTGACGCTGCCATCGAGTTTGTTCCTCTATGAAACTCCAGATCAGCGGCATTATTTGATCGCGGGTCAGAACTTCGCCGTCAGGGCCGCGCAGCGCATTGTTCAAGTTGTAGTCCACCAGCTTGAACGTATTCCCGCGCTCTTGGCAGTATTCCGCGAAATGGCTGGCGAAATGCACCAGCACCTCATCCGCATCGACGGCCAAGACCGGCTTGCCGGGTTGAATGGCGGCCTCTTCCAGTTCACCCATCACGCGGGGGACAATCTCGTCCAGGTCGTCGCTGTTCCAGGCGGGTTTGTCGCTCATCACTCAAGTCCAGTTCGGCAGATCGCCGCCCGACAAGACCGCCCGGGCGCGCATTGGCGTGTCAGGTTTCAAGGCGACGTCTTCGCAAAAGCCGATCAGGACGTCTTCATCGCCCAGAAGGAAATCAAGCACGAAGCCCAGAAATTCCGGATCGGCCGCTCGTTCGCGCAAATCACCCGCTGATGCGCCAGACGCGCCCAGAAATGAGGAAGCTAGCTCATCGCGTTCCGCGATCCAGACCAGCGCTTTGATTGCCACGCTTTCCGCCGCCTCAGGCGTCATCCGAAAAAACTTTCAATTTACGAAAAAATTTCATTAACCGCCCATCAGCTATCACCGTCTGCGAGAGAGGCTCCCGACTTGCCGGGCCGCCGCTACCGGGGAAGATGCATGACGAAAACTGTTCTGATTGTCGAGGGCAATGACCTGAACCTCCAGCTGTTCGAAGACGTGTTGGAGGCGGAAGGCATAAGCACCCTCAGCGCCGCCAGTGGCGCGACGGCGATTGAACTGGCGCAGTCAGAGCAACCGGATCTGATCCTGATGGACATTGAGCTACCTGAAATTTCGGGGCTGGAAGTTACCCGGCAGTTGAAGACGCACGAAACCACCGCCCGTATCCCTGTGATCGCCGTCACCGCCCACGCGCTGCCTGGCGATGAACAGCGCATCCGCGATGGGGGCTGCGCTGACTATGTCTCCAAGCCCGTTCGACTTGGCGCGTTGCTGGATACGGTCGAACGCCACTTGAACTGACAGAGGCGCCTGATGTCCGGCAATATCCTCATCGTTGATAGCTCAGAAACCCATCGGACCCTCCTGCGCGCGCAGCTGGAGGCTGCCTATTTCACCGACGTAGACGCCCCAACCGGCGAAGCGGCGATGGTCATCGCCCAGTCTCAGGCCATCGACGTCATTCTCCTGACCGTTGATCTGAGGAATGGCGATGGGATCGAGGCATGCCGCCTGCTCAAAGCAAAGCCCGGGCTGGCGCATATCCCGATCGTCCTGATGGCGGCGGAACATTCAACCTGTCACCGTATTCGCGGGTTTGAGGCGGACGCGGATGACTTTCTGTCGAAACCCGTCAACGCTGTCGCCCTGTTCGCACGGATGCGGTCGCTGGCGCGGTTCGGGATGATGACCGAAGAACTGCGCCTGCGCGACGCGACCAGCGTGGAGTTTGGCTTGTCTGAGCTGTCGCCTGAAACCAGCGACGAAACCGGCTGCAAGCTGGCGATCATCGCGCGTGATTAGGGTTTCGCCACCGACATCGCCGACAAGCTGTCCAACCGGCTGGGCGTGCGATGCTACTGGCTGGACAGCGGCGCCGCAGCGATGGGCGAGCTGCGGACAGATCCGCCAGATGGGTATCTGATCTGCTCAGACCTCCCTGATGCCGAAGATAACTATGCGCTTTGCGCCGCGTTGACGCATCACCGCGACGGCGTGGCCCCGGCGGTGATCATGATGACCAAAGGCGATGATCTGGCCAGCGCCACGCGTTGCCTAGATCACGGCGCAAGCGATCACGTCGCCGAACCCTTTGATCTGAACGAGTTGGCTGCGAGGGTGCGTTCACAGCTGCGCCGGAAACTATACGCAGAGAAATTAAGAGAATTCGTTCGCAATGGTCTGCGGATGTCGACCACCGATCCGCTGACCGGGCTATACAATCGGCGCTATTTAGACCTGCATCTGAACAAACCGTTTGAGGCCGCCCGCGTAGGCGACGCCCCGCTGAAAGTTCTGGTGTTCGACATCGACCGCTTTAAGCGGGTGAATGATCGCTTTGGTCATTCCATCGGCGATCAGGCGCTGCGGGTTTTCGCAAGCCGGCTCAGGCGCAACCTGCGCGACGTCGACATGATTGCGCGGATCGGGGGGGAAGAATTTCTGGCCGCTTTGCCGGCCGTTTCTCTAGCCCAAGGGTTCGTCGCCGCGGAGCGCATGCGTCATTTGGCAGCTGAGCCGATGCCCGGCGCGCCGCGGATCACTGTGTCGGCAGGTGTGGCGACGATCTGCCCCGATGATCTGATGCAACGCGCGGACCGCGCCCTCTATCAGGCGAAATCCGGTGGGCGAAACTGCGTGATCCGGGATATTGCCGCTTAGGGCCGGTTCCGCCGAGGCGGCAAAAACAGGCGCTGCGCCGATCTAGCGATTCTTGCTATGGTGGCGCAGGCGCGCGCCAACCTCATCACGTTCTTCATCGGTCAGCAGACCCATGACAGCCACCATGATCTCATGCGCCGCCGACTTGGCCAGATTGTCCTTATCACGCATGGCGGCGAAGGCGGCTCTTGCAGCGGCGGGGTCGAACGGGTCGGCCGATATGGCGGCGGCGAGCGCTTGATGCGCGCTGCGCCTTTCCGCCCGCACGGCTTTCAATTCAGCCCTTTTGACCTTCATCAAGTCGCGCGCCGAATCGCGGCGATCTGACGGAAGCGCCCGCATGATTTGCCCGATGCTGGCGCCGCCGCCATGCTGATGCCCGTGTTTGTGGAACCGGGCGGCGGCGCCGATGGCCACCCCGATAATGATAAAGTTGATCGCCAACGATACGCCAAGCGCCCACTTCGCCCATCGCGGCGTTGTCGCCCAACGGCGTTTCATCGTATCTGAGGTCATTCCACACCTTCCAGCGCGCTTAGCGCGTCGATGAACGGGGTCGCAGATGTTTCATCCAGAAACGCAAACTCAACCGCTTGATCCGTATTCATGATGGTCGTCGCCGCTGAGGCCAGGTCGACTGGCCCCGCGTATCCCAGCCACAACCCAATCACGACGCTGGTGGCGCAGGCGGTGGCGGGCATTCCAGCGACCGACAGCCATTCCCACACCCTGCGCAAGGGCGACAGCGGCTTAGTCGCCAAAGACGGCAATGCCTGCGGCTGCCGCGACGCGGCGGTTGCAGCGTCAGCCAGGATACGCGCCATCAGATCTTTTGACACGGGCGCATCCACTGGCGCAGCCACTGTAAGGGCCGCGTCCAGCGCCGCCATCTGATCGATCCGCGCCCGGCAATCTGCGTCCTGCGCCAGCAACGCGGCGGCAACGGCGCGGCGATCTTTGGGCCAGTCTGACAGATCGCCGCCATAGGCGAAGGCCAGCTGATCAAATTCATCCATAGTCATCGTCAGACCCTTCATGTCTTAAACATCCTCCGCCGCCAGCCGCGCCGTCAATGTCCGGCGCGCGCGCGACAACAGGCTTTCCACCGCTTCGACGCTGACGCCTAGCGCCGCGCCAATATCGGGGTTGCTCAACCCCTCAAAATGCCTGAGCCGGATCGCCGCCTGCTGCCGATCTGGCAAACCGTCCAGAGCTGCGGCGACGGCGCTGGCCCGATCGGCGGCCATCAACTTGGCATCGGCGCTGAGCCCGCCATCCGGGGGCTCGGCCACATCTTCAAGCGGCGGCCCGTCGCGGGTGCGGCGGCGCAACCGGTCGATACAGAGGTTCGTCGCCACACGATGAAGCCATGTCGATATCTTCGCTTCACCCTCGCGCCAGTCCGGCGCAATCCGCCACAGCCTGAGCATGGCTTCCTGGGTCACATCCTCAGCCTCGACCTGATCGCGCAGCATGCGCGTCGCCAAGCCCAAAACACGGGGGCTCAGCCGCAACGTCAAGGCGCGCGCCGCCGACTGGTCGCCCGCAGCGAAGCGGGCGACCAGGGTTTCATCAGTCTCTTCGTATTCCGCGTCAAAAGACATGCTCAAGGCCTGTTTTGCGCCCCCTTTTCAGGCTTATTCGGATGCGCCGTGACGCTTGTGACGGCCCCAGCCCTTGGCGTTTTGCGCCTTGGCCTTGGTGATCATGCCGTCTTTGTCTGCGTCAAGGCGGTCCATCATCTTGGCCGTACGCTTGCTAGTCATTGCTTCGTATTCCGCCATGGAGACCGCGCCATCATCGTTGCTGTCAAGCCGGCGCATCATCCGCTTGGCCATTTTTTCGGCCCTGTCTTCGGCGCGGGCGCGCACGGCGGCAATCACTTCAGCCTCTATCAGGGCGCCATCGTTATTGGCGTCACTGTCCGTGAAACGGCCGACCCGGGCAGCTTCGATTTCGGACTTGTCGATCACGCCGTCAGCGTTCTGATCGTGGTCCTGGAACAGGCGGTCGATATGCGCCTGGCGGTCCGCTTCGCGGTCGCCATGTCCGCCACCAGCCGCGAACGCAAGGGCGGCGCCGCCTGCGACAACGATCATTGCGACGGGAAGCAAAGTGCGGGTTTTCATGCGCCATCTCCTGTTTGTGACGCTGACTTGCACGGCGTCTATTCAGCTTTCCGTCGAAATTTATTTCTCCGCCGCGTTCGCGACATGGCGCCGCAAGACATATGGCGCAGGTGTGCAAGCGGCTCAGCGCCCCTATCATTAGGTTATGAGAGACTATTTTGAGATCTTGTCTGAACGCGAGCTTAGCCGCGCTTTGCGCCACGGCGCACAGGGAAAATGCCCGCGGTGTGGTTCAGGCAAGCTGTTCAACGGCTACCTGCAGGTTCGCGACAGCTGCGATTTCTGCGAGCAAGAATTCAGCCATCACCGCGCTGATGATGCGCCAAGCTGGCTGACCATGCTGATCGTTGGTCACATCGTTGGCCCGCTTTTGCTGCTAACCTATCAGGTTGTCGATTTGCCGACGTGGGTTCACGCCGTGATCTGGCCATCGATGGCGATGGTCCTGATCATTTTACTGCTGCCACGGGTCAAAGGCGGGATTATCGCCTTTCAATGGGCCAAGCGCATGCACGGTTTCGACGACTGACGCGACATAATCGTTGCCCACGGGGCGGGCTGGACAGGCGCTCAGCCACAGGTCATCTTCCGCCCCATGACAGAGATTGCAACACCCCGCCACGCCGCCACGCTTGTCCTTATCCGTGAGAGCGACCACGGCCCAAAGGTCCTGATGGGCCAGCGGGGCAAAGGTGCAAGCTTTATGCCGTCAAAATTCGTGTTTCCGGGTGGGGCGATGGACCTTTCCGATCGCGCCCTGGCCCCACATTTCACTGTGTCCGCCAACGCGGCGGCTCCGCTGACAGCGCGGTCGCCCGAAGATATTTCACCCGCAGCGCTCGCCCTCGCCGCCATTCGCGAAACGTGGGAGGAAACGGGCCTGCCGCTCGCCTGGCCTGCGGGGTCGCGGCCGATCAACGTCTCATCCGACGACAAGGACTGGCAGGCGTTCTTCGACGCAGGTTACGCCCCTGCGACCGAGGCGTTGGAGTTCATCTTTCGCGCCATCACGCCGCCTAGTCGGTCAAAACGCTTTGACGCGCGTTTCTTCCTGGCCACCGCTGATATTATTCAGAGCGACCCTGACGACCTCAGCCGCGCTTCGGGCGAGCTGTCGCATCTGAGCTGGCTGACCCTGGCCGAGGCGCGAAAGCTGGACCTGCCTTTTGTGACCGAAGTCGTCCTCGCCGAGGTTGAGGCGCGCCTGATTACGCCAGATATCCCACGCACCGCCCCCTTCTTTCACCACGACGGCGAACGGTCGTACCTGGATCACCTTTGACAACCGGCGGCGACAGCGGCCCGGTGACGACGTCACAGATGGGTCCGCTGATGGGGCGAACACAGGTCAAAGGCATGGTTGCCGCGATAGCGGCCATTTCGGTTTTCGCGTTTGGGTTTTCCCTGATCATCCCTCTACTCGCTATCCTGATGGAGCAGCGCGGTTTTTCCGGGCTTGAGATTGGCGTTGTCAACGCCGCCTCGGCCTTCGCCATCGCCTTTGGGGGCTTTGTCCTGCCATCAATCGTGCGGATGATTTCGGTACCGCTGTTGATCATGTTGGGCGCGACACTGATGGCGGCGACATTCATGATCTTTCTGCTGACGCCCAATTTCTACGCGTGGATGTTACTGCGCTTTGTCATGGGGTTTGCAGCGGCGGCGTTATTCTTCGCGTCAGAGATCTGGATCATCGCGTCAGCGCCAGAACAGCGGCGGGGCTTCATGATCGGGATCTACGGCCTCTTCCTCAGCCTTGGATTTCTGGCAGGACCACTGTTGCTGAAGACAATCGGAACGGAGGGCTGGGCGCCGTTCATGACTGGCGCAGCTGTGGTGATGATCACAATTTTGCCTGTCATTTGGGCCTGGAACGCTGCGCCCGACCTGTCAGAAACCGATGAAGAGCGTGCGGCGGCAGGATCGCCCTTTGATGTCTTTCGCTTTTTTCGGACCGACCCAGCCGTTCTTTGGGCGGTGGCCCTGTTCGGATGTATCGAATTTGGCGCGATGGGACTGATCCCCGTCTGGTCCATCAAGATTGGTCAGACGGAACAGATGGCGCTGACGCTGGTGGCGCTGCTGGCTGCGGGCAATGTACTGATGCAGGTGCCGATGGGCTGGCTGGGGGACCAATTCAACCGTCGCAAGCTGCTATCGCTGTGCGCGGGGTTTTGCGTTATCGCGGCTTTGGGCGCGCCAACAGTTTCGAATATGCAGATACCGCTTTACATTCTGACAGCGGTCTGGGGCGGCGTTGTCGTTGGCCTCTATACCTTCGCGCTGAATGAGCTGGGCTCTCGCTATACCGGCGCAGAATTCGCCCGCGGAAATGGCGCCTTCATGACATCCTATGGGCTGGGTGCCCTGTTCGCACCGCCATTGCTTGGCGCCGCGATGGACGTAATACCGCCGCATGGCATGTTCCACGTTCTGGCGATGGCGGCTGCAGCGTATCTGGCGCTGCTGCTATTGCGGCGGGGCAAAAGTTAAGCTGAGAGAGGGAAGGCAATGATCGGGATGAAACGCGCGGCGCTGGCTGGTAGTATCAATCAGCGGTTCTTTTACGGCTGGGTCATGGTCGCCGTCGCGGGACTGGGTCTCTTCGCCAGCGGGCCGGGGCAAAGCCACACATTCTCGATCTTCGTTGGTCCAATATCCGACGATCTTGGCATCACCCAAACTGGCCTCGCCAGCGCATACGCGATGGCGACCTTGGCGGCGGCGTTTGCATTGCCGTATCTTGGCAAGGTGGTCGATCAGTATGGACCCAGAAATTCCTTGATTGGCATCGCAGTTATTCTGGGTTTTGCATGCCTCTTCTTCGGGGCGGCTGCGGGGTATCTGTGGCTAGCGCTTGGCTTTGGCTTTCTGCGCTTTTTCGGGCAAGGCGCGATGATGTTGGGCAGCGCCAACCTCGTTTCACAATGGTTCAATGCGAAGCGCGGTTTTGCGTTGAGCCTGATGGCACTTGGCTTTGGTCTGTCGATGGCGGTGCACCCGGCGTTGGGGCAATATCTGATCGACACGATGGGCTGGCGGGAGGCGTGGTTCGCCCTGGGTATGATCACCTGGGCGACGATGCTGCCCGCGCTGGTTCTTCTGGTTTTCGACAAACCAGAGGATTTGAACCTCGCCCCTGATAATGCCGCTGTGACGCCCAGTGATACGCCGCCCCAGCAGACCGGGCTGACGCTGGGTGAGGCATTGGGGCACCCGACATTCTATCTCGCCTCGCTCGCGATGTGCAGCATCGCGATGCTGGTGACGACGTTGCACTATCACCAGTTTAACATCCTGAACTTCAATGGCCTCGACGGCGTCTGGGCGGCGCGGTCGTTCACCATTTCAGCCGTGGTCATGGTCGCGACCATGACGCTGGTCGGGAAGGCGTTGGATACTTTCAAGACCCGCTATGTCTTTGCCGCGGCGCTGATCATTCAGGGATGTTCGCTGATCCTTTCGACCTTCGCGACCAGCGTAACGACGCTGATCGTCTACGCTGTCATGTTTGGAGTGAACAACGCGTGTTCCATGACCCTGTTCGGATACGTCTGGCCGCGGTTCTTTGGTCGGTTGCATCTGGGCCGCATTCAGGGCGCGGGACAGATGATTGCTGTCGTCGGCGCGTCTTTGGGACCGATTCCCATATCATACGCATTCGACACCTCAGGCGACCCATCAAGCACGCTCAGACTGCTTGCGATCCTACCATTCACCGGCGCAGCGCTTGTTTTTTTCCTATTGAGGACCCCGAAAGGCGTAGAAGCGCCTGCAGGGCTTGAGTGAGGCTTGACAGCCTCGCTGCGCGCTATATACGGAGCGCTCGAAATTGGACCGCGCGATGTTCCGCGCAAGGAGACTTGATATGGCGAAGCCGACCACTGTCAAAATCCGGCTAAACTCCTCCGCCGGCACCGGGCACTTCTATGTGGCCAAAAAGAACTCGCGCACGATGACCGAAAAGATGTCGGTCCGGAAATATGATCCGGTTGTGCGTAAGCATGTCGAATATAAGGAAGGCAAGATCAAGTAAGATCGCCTCCACACCAGACTGAAAGAGACGCCCAATCGGGCGTCTTTTTTTTGCGCTACACTCATCCAGTTATACCCGATGGTTTTTATCAGATAGGACTTTATCCGATTGAATTAGTCGGATATCGCAATCTGGCGAATCGTCGCCAAGCATCCCGCCAGGCGCAAACCCGAAAAGGCGAAAGGCATGCGACATGTGCGATCAGAGACATTCACACTCAACACTTACCCAGCGGATCGATCCAATGATGGATCAGCTCTTTGGTCCAATGGGGCCGCAGGGCGACGACGCGAGCGGGCTGATGGACTGGATGACGCTATGGGGCCGATTACGAGATTGACGGCCAATGAAGGCGCCGCCCCGCGCATCGACAGCTCGGACCTGCTGCGCGGGCGAAAGACGCTGACAATTCATCATGCCGGTCAGGACTACACGCTGCGCCTGACACGGCTTGGAAAGCTACTACTGACAAAATAGCGGGGCTGTCGGCTGACCGGGCGCTCCCCTACCCGCCCGGTCAGCTAATTTCATCATATTAAAACACTTAATTAGTGTATTACATTCTTAGATTCTCATTTTTTGGGAAAATATGTTGTCAGCAGGTTGTATCGGCGCAAGTCGAGAATATGTTGCGATTCTCTGACACTTCATATGTATACAAGCGACAACGCATCATGCCGAAAGACGACACCGTGGACCTGCCTGCCAACGTATTTGCCGAAACCGTCACCTCCGTCACGCATTACACGGATACATTATTCGCCTTTCGGATCACCCGGCCCGCCAGCTTTCGGTTCAGGTCCGGTGAATTTGTTATGATTGGCTTGATGATTGACGGAAAGCCGCTGTTCCGCGCCTATTCAGTCGCCAGCCCATCCTGGGATGAAGAATTGGAGTTCTATTCCATCAAGGTGCCTGACGGACCGCTAACCAGCCACCTGCAGAATATTGAGGTCAGCGATACGGTTCTGATGCGCAAAAAGCCAACGGGCACTCTGGTGAATGACGCGCTGATCAGCGGAAAACGGCTATACATGCTGTCCACCGGCACGGGCCTTGCCCCATTTGCCAGCCTGATCCGCGAACCAGAAACATACGAAAAGTTCGAAGAGGTCGTTCTGACCCACACCTGCCGCGAGGTAGGCGAACTGAAATACGGCCTCGACCTGGTTCAGGCTGTCAAAAAAGATCCGTTGGTCGGCGAGGAAGCGAGCCACCAACTGGTCCATGTCGCTGCCACCACTCGGGAAGGTTATACCACGATGGGCAGGATCACCGCGCGGATTGAGGACGGGTCGCTTTTCAAACAAATTGGCGCGCCACGGCTGAACCCAGCCGAAGACCGCGTGATGATCTGCGGGTCGATGGACATGTTGAAAGATTGCAAGGCACTATGCGAAAGCCATGGTCTGACCGAGGGTGCCAACAACAATCCTGCCGAATTCGTCGTTGAGCGGGCTTTCGTCGACTAAACGCTTCCTTGCCCAAAGCGCTGCGCCACCACTCGATTTATCGCCATAATTGCGCTCGAATCCCGGCAAATGGTCGCCTTTGATCGGTGTTGTAACACCGCCAAGACCCTCAGCGCCCGCCAAGTGCCGCTTGTCTGAGGTTTGCAGTGTCGGCGTATTCGGCGCTGTTGGAGGAAGAGGCTCTTACCGGTGTGAGTTGGTGAGGGCCTCAACTCTCATCTCAATAGCTGCAATCTTTGTAGAGCATGGCGAAGTCGTGATCCCACTCGCTATCGAAACGCCGCAACAGCTCTTCGGCGGGCGTTTCTTGGGTGTCGACCACTTCTTTCAGCGCGTTTAGGAAATGCGTTTCATCCGGCAACAACCCGTCAGCGCCGGGGCAGGCGCGGGCCTTCAGCCCAGCTTCTGAAATCGCCAGCGTTTCCCTCGCGATATCGAGCATAGATTGACCGCGGATTTCCGCCTTAAGGCCCTTAACCGAGGCGTCGATGCGCAACTGTTCGCGTTCTTCCGCTGTCCAGTCTTTGGTGAGATCCCATGCAGCGTCCAGCGCAGTCTGATCATAGACGAGGCCAACCCAAAAGGCAGGTAACGCGCAGATACGCCGCCACGGACCGCCATCTGCGCCGCGCATTTCGATGAACTTTTTGACCCGCGCCTCGGGGAAGATTGTTGTCAGATGATCGGCCCAGTCCGACAACGTCGGCGTCTCACCCGGCAGCGCAGGCAGTTCGCCTTTAAGAAAATCACGAAAAGACTGGCCCAGCGCATCGATGTATTTCCCGTCGCGGTAGACAAAGTACATCGGCACATCCAGCGCAAATTCCGCCCACGCCTCAAATCCAAACCCGTCTTCGAACACAAAGGGCAGCATTCCCGTACGATCAGCGTCCAAGTCGCGCCAAATCCGGCTGCGCCAGCTTAAGTGATCGTTTTTCTTGCCTTCAAAGAACGGCGAATTGGCGAACAACGCAGTCGCCACCGGCTGCAGGGCCAGTGCGACACGCATTTTCTTGGCCATGTCCGCCTCGTCCGAGAAGTCGAGGTTCACCTGAACCGTGCACGTCCGATACATCATCTGCGTGCCGTGGGTGCCAACGCGGCCCATATAGTCGGTCATCAGCTTGTACCGGCCCTTGGGCATCATCGGCACGTCGTCATGTGTCCAGTCCGGGATCGCGCCCAATCCTATATACCCTGCGCCAATACGGTCGGCGATGGTCTTAACCTCAGCAAGGTGATGGTTCACCTCGTCACAGGTCTGGTGGATCGTTTCGAGCGGTGCGCCCGACAGTTCCAACTGACCGCCAGGTTCAAGGCTGACATTGGCAAGATCCTTGGTCAGACCGATGATGTTGTCGCCTTCATTGATCGGGGCCCACCCAAATTCGTCGCGCAACCCTTCCAGCATCGCCTTGACCGAACACGGGCCGTCGTAAGGCAGCGGCTTGCGCGTCTCCAGGCAATAACCGAACTTCTCATGCTCGGTTCCAATGCGCCAATCTTCCTTGGGCTTGCAGCCGGAAGACAAGTATTCGGCAAGCTGTTCATGCCGTTCGATCGGGCCGCCGCCCTGCTGAGGAATTGACATGTCTGGAAGTTCCTTGCCTGCCTCGGCCGCATCATGGCCATAACTTGGATTAAGTGCGCGCGGCGGGGATCGCAAGCCCTGCCAGCTCTGACCGCCGCCAGACCGTCGTAACGGAACCTTCTTTGGCGCTTAAAGCAGCCAGCGCCTTTTGCGGCTCGAACCCTGGAAGCGCGGCGAAGGCGTCCAACAACGCACCCGCCCCTTCCGCAGTAGTCGGGATCGCCAACCCCTCGGGCGCATCACCATGCCTGAGAATCCAGCAAGTTTCATATTCCCAATAAGGTGGATCCGGGGCCCAAACCTCGATCGCCTCCAACGCATTGATCGAGGCAAAGCCGCCAACCTCAGGCCCGAGATAAGTGATGCGCCGTTCGTCGATGAGGACCATGCCAGGACCATCCCTGTCGCCACTGGCCCGGGCCGTAAGGTATGCCGCGCGCACCAAACCAAGGCCGACAACTAGAACAACGACGATCAGTCCAGCACGCCAATATGGGTCTGAGGCCGCGCCCCACAGCCAGATCACGCCGCCAAGGGTTGCGGCCGTGTAAGCGGCGGTTTCCGCCCAGCGTTTGGCGAACAGGGTAATTTCAGGGCGAACAAAGCTCATCTAGGGGGCCAAACCTGAAATACTTGTTCGGGCAGCAAGAGATGCGAGAGCGAGATCTTTTCCCCTGTATTCAGGTCCCAAATATCAAACCGTCGGTTGCGCAGCGACCTGCCCGCGGCGATGGCTGCAAGGGTCGCACCATCGCCGGAAAGCGCGATATCACCGAACTGGCCCTTGGGTGCCTGAATAACCGTCTCCACCCCCGCTCGCGCGACGGTCAGTTCGCAGGCCAGACGGTAAGTCGTGGTTTGGCGGAGGATCTGGCAATCCTCTCGCGTCACGGCGCCGCCAAGTGGGGCAATGATCGCCCTTCCCGGGAAGGCCTGCTGGCCCGTCCAGTCGCCTGCCCCCACTATCCAATCGCCGTCACGCCAAGTCATCACCAAATCATAGCCACTGGGTTTGCAAACGGCGCTAAGGGCGCGGTCACCAAGAGAGGGGTCTTCGCAAACAGTTGCAATCGTGCGGCTGGCGGGCGAGCCGTCTGTTGCGCCGCGTTTCGCAGCAACGACCGCGACAATGGCCTGATCATCAGCAGCAATAACCGCTCGCGGGACCCATGGGCGCGGCAGGACATCCAAGCCAATGACAGCGCCCGTCGGCACATCGACGACCTTCATCGCACCCTCTGTCCATCCGCAGGGCTGAACGCTAACGCTCAGGTCGTTAAGCCCCATAGGCAGGGGCCGCGTTACCGTCGCCTCAATCAGGTGCACCCGATCACGATCAGCCTGCCAGATTGCGCCCGTCCATCGAGCGCCTTTCCTTTTAACGACGGGTTGCGGCGGCGCGCCATCGCGACTGATCAGCAGTATCGACGCGCTTTCATCACAAGACAGTTTCGGAGCAGGACAAAACGCCGTCATCGCCAATGCATCGCCAGTGGCCGCATAGCTCATCGACGACCACGAACAGCCCTTCGGCGCACGGAGGGCGCGAAAGTCGCCATCGTTCCGCAGTGTCAGCTCACCCCAATAGCGGTCATAAGTGACGATGGCGCGGTCGCCGGTTGGGGACAGGGATTTGAGATGGACGATCGGGGCGGCAGCGGCGGTGCCCACGATGCAGGTCAGCGCGGCGAAGATCGCGAAGGCAAAACGCATCACCAATCCCCCAATGTGGCTTGCCACATTGTCAGCGCCGCAACCGCAGCCGTATCGGCGCGCAGGATGCGCGGTCCCAACGAGACGGGCGTTGCAAATGGGGCCGCGCGCAGCCGCGCGACCTCGTCTTCGGCAAAGCCGCCCTCTGGCCCGATAAGGATCGCCCAGGGGCCATCGCCGGCCGCGCTAAGCGCCGCTTGCGCCGCGCCATGATCGGCCGTTTCATCGCAGAACATTAATTTGCGGTTTGCAGGCCAATCGCCAAGAGCCTCGTCAAGGCGCACCAGCGCATCCATCGTTGGGACAGAAACAAGCCCGCATTGTTCCGCGGCTTCGACACAATGCGCTTTCATGCGATCGACGTTCACCCGTTCGGAATTGGTGAAACGGGTGAACACTGGTTTGATGCGGCGAACGCCCATTTCCGCAGCCTTTTCGACTATGAAGTCAGTTCGCGCCTTCTTGATCGGCGCAAAAAGCAGCCACAGATCGGGCGGGTTTGTTTGAGGTTTGGTCTGTTCCTCGGCGACAAGCGCTCCGTCTTTCTTGCCTGCGGCAGTGACAACCGCTCGCCATTCCCCATCACGACCGTTGAAGACCAGCACTTCGCCGCCGACAGACTGCCGCATGACACTGAACAGATACCGCGCCTGATTACGATCAAGCGCGACAGATGCGCCCGCCGCGAGATCACCATCGATAAAGAGCCTGATTTTCGCCGCTGCGCGTGCCATATGCAAAACTATGACGGATCAAAGCGGAGCCGACAATCGCCTCAAGGCTGATATCAGGGTGGCGGACGCCACAAAAATGAACTGGGTCGACCGGTTCATGCCCCTCTGGACGCGCCCCTATCTTCGGCTTAGCCGAGCAGACCGGCCAGCAGGCACCTGGCTGCTGCTGCTGCCCTGCCTCTATACCCTTGCGCTGGCCATCGCAGCCACCGGGTGGCGGGTGGAGGATGTCTGGTTCTTTATCGCTTTCTGCATCGGCGCATTCCTGATGCGCGGCGCCGGATGCACCTGGAATGATCTAACGGATGAAGAGTTTGACGGAGAGGTGGAACGCACCCGTTCCCGCCCCCTGCCATCCGGTCAGGTGTCGCGGCGTGGCGCCTATGTCTGGATGATCGCTCAGGCGCTGCTTGCCTTCCTCATCCTGATTACCTTCAACGGCCTGTCTATCTTCATGGGCTTTTTGGCGCTGATCCCTGTTGCGATCTATCCATTCATGAAGCGCGTTACATGGTGGCCACAGGTCTTTCTAGGCATTGCGTTCAACTGGGGTGCGCTGATGGCTTGGACCGTACACACCGGCGGGCTGAGTGTTGCAGCCGTTCTGCTATATATGGGCGGCATCGCTTGGACGCTGCACTATGACACGATCTACGCCCACCAGGACAAAGACGACGACGCGCTGATTGGCCTGAAATCGACGGCGCGCCTGTTTGATGAGGCAACGGTGCCAATTCTTGCAGGTTTTGTTGCTGTTGCAGTGACCTGTGCGGCCGTGGCTGTCGCCATCACGCTGAGCGGCTTGTCGCTTTACATCGCCCTGCTTGGCGTAGCGCTCTATGCCGCACACATGGTGTATCAGCTGTGGCGGCTGGATATTGATGACACAGATCTTTGCCTTAGCCTGTTCCGCGAGAACAGAGACACCGGGCTGATCCTCGTCGTGAGTTTCCTGATTGCCAGCCTAGTCTGAGTGGCGGCGCAGCCTGCGCAGAAACGCCCAGACGACCAGCAGCACCGCTGGTGTCAATCCAGCAGTAATCCACACTTTATCGATTCCCGTTATCTTGCTTAAAGGTGCCAGGAAATACGCTCCCAGGCTGACAGCATAATAGCTGATCGCGACGACGCTAAGCCCCTCGACCGTCTGCTGCAGGCGCAATTGCAACGCAGCGCGGCGGTTCATGCTTTCCAGCAGGGATTGGTTTTGCGCTTCAACGGCGACGTTAACCTGTGTCGACAGAAGGGCCGAGGCCCGCGCGACGCGATCAGAAAGTTCTTTCAGCCGCCGTTCTGCGCTGCGGCAAGTACGCATGGCGGGGTCAAACCGGCGGAGCATAAATTCGCTGTACAGCTGGCGCCCGCGCAGCCGGCGCGCCCTGAGCGCTGTTATACGATCATTCACAATCGCTTCGTATGCGCCCGCAGCGCCAAAGCGAAATGCGCTTTCGGTCGACAGCCTTTCAACTTCAGCCGCCAAGTCGGTCAATGATCTGAGCATTTCGCGTGGGTCCGCGTTGCTGTCCTTTATCTCACCCAATGCCTTGTCCAGTTCAGTTACACGCTTGGCGATTCGGCGCGCGACCGGCAACGTGAGCATCGCAAAGCTTTTGTAGCTTTCAATTTCCAAAAGCCGTTGCACAATACGGCCCAGACGACGAGGACCGACGCCTTTGACTGCGTAGACGGCAATTCGAGCCAGACCATCTTCGTGCAGGCGGAAATCGGTTGCAGCCAGCGCCTCATCCTCAACCACGATGCCAGCTGACAAGCTTTCGGGGGCGAAATAATCTGCGAGCCGATCAACAAAATAGGCCTCAGCCATCTCCAGGCTTTCCGCCTCTTCCACCCGTACCAGCGTAGCTGACACGACCATGCCATCTATTTGCGACAGCCATTCTTCCGGGAAAAGTGATAGTGAGCCCCCGCCAAAGGGTTTATCGGCGACACCTGGCATGAAGATCGTATAACTGACGAACTCCGTGTGACTTTCCCATTTCAGCGACCCTCGGCCGAGGTCCCCGGCAAAATGCTGCGCGTCGGGCGCAGGGTGCGGACAGCCATAGCGATCTAGTAGATCAATAAGCAGCTTACGATCACGGTCGTGATCGCGCTCTGCCGCACCGGTGGGGCGTAATGCTAAATAAATCGCCCTGCAGGGTGCGGAGAGTTTGTGAAACGGGCGGGCGTGAAGCTCGTTCGACAGATGAAAGCGTTCTGTGTCTCTCGTTAGAATTGAACTGCTCATTCCGCCGTCTTTTCCTAGCTCGCAAGCGCTGAACAAAGCCGATTACTTAGGCGGCTTCGATTACTTAATTCGCTGGCGATCAACTTCCCATTTGCGGTGCAGGGCGTCGTCCAATCCTGCAACCGGGCCAAGGAATTGGCACCACTTACGCTAGAGATAGAGCGGCAGGCCGTAAGTATCCACCGACATTCGGATTGTCGCAGCCTTGTTGCGCACCCACAAGAGCCTGCGCGCGAGGGGTCCAAGCGTGATTTGAGGCGCACCGCTGGGCACATATCCCTTTTGGGCCAGCAAGGGTCCAAGCTTGGCTTTTTGGGCCAGCAAGGGTCCAAGCTTGGCTTCGACCTGAGACAACTCAGCCACTGAGGCCTTGCTCCGCCACTGTTCGGCCAGGGCGCTATCAATCGGCCCGTATGTCGACGTTTCGTGAAAGCGCAACATGTCAGGTCCAAACGCTTGCCCCATGAACGCGCAAAGGGTTTGCCGTGTTTGCTCGGGCATGCGCACGAGTTCTTCATAGCGTAGTTACAGCCAGCGGTCCGCCGCGAGGCCAGACGCAGCCTGGTCCCAAGCGTTTTCGGTTTTGATCCAATGATCTACGCCAAAATAGGCAAAGCCGTACCACCCCATCCCGATGCTTGACCGGGCGACATCGCGCGGATCGCGCACGACATGCACGATCTTTGCGCCGGGGCATATCAGATCGATGGCCCAGGCGTTGCGATGCAAGTTGATAGCAACGGTCGATCCATCGCCGCGACACTGGATTTGGTCAATCATATCGCGCACCAAGTCGAGACCTTCGAGATCATCGCGCAAGACGACGCCGCTGCAATGGAAGATACGATTGGCTTTGAGGTAGGCGCGATCAACATGCCACGCGCCACTATCTTGACACCGCAAGCAGTCAGTGAGGAAATCAAATTCCCCCAAATTACTAATATCGCTATGCGAATTGAACAGCGCTTTCAGCAACATCGTGCCCGATCCAACGGCACCATAAATAATTACGGAAGCACGACCAGCCATTTGTCCATCCCCACCAGCCCTTTTTTGTCACTGAAGATCAGAGAATGCATCGACCAGACGATCCATAGCGTCTTCGACCATCGACCGCGGGCAGGCAAAGTTCAGGCGCATGAATCCCGCGCCACCCGGACCAAAGCTGGATCCGTGGTTGCAGATCACCTTGGCCTGATCCTGAAACCGCGAGATAACCTCACCTTCGTCCATGCCAGTGCCAGTGAAATCGAGCCAGCTAAGGTAGGTCGCATCCAGCCCCACCGATGTCACGCCAGGCAGGTCAGTCGCCACCCGCGCATCAATGTAATCGCGATTGCCTTTCAGATAGACCAAAAGCGCATCAAGCCATTCGTCACCTTCTGCATACGCAGCTTCGGTCATGATATATCCGAACCGGTTCGACGCGAGCATCCCACAACGCTCCATCTGGCGCTGCATCATCTTACGCAGTTTCGGATTGGAAATGATGGCGCAGCCAGTGTGGCCACCCGCCAAGTTGAACGTCTTTGACGCAGACGCGAATGTCACCGTGTTGGCGGCGATATCCTCTCGGATTGTCGACATCACGGTATGCTGCCCATCAAAAACCAGATCGTGGTGAATCTCGTCAGCGACGATCAAAATGTCACGCTCAAGGCAGAAATCAGCCAGCGCTGTAAGCTCTTCCTTCGTCCAAACACGGCCTGTCGGATTGTGCGGGGAACAAAGCAGCATCATCCTTGTTTTAGCGTCGACCTGCTCGGCCAATGCTTCAAGGTCCATAGAATAGCGACCGTTTTCATACTTCATCAGGTTGCCGACGACATGACAGCCATTGTTTCTGATAGAAGGTGCGAATGGATGATAAATTGGCTGCTGGATGATGACGCCATCGCCCGGCTCACAAAAAGCCTGGATTGCAAGGTTAACCCCGTTCACGATGCCAGCAGTCGTCAGGATCCAATCGGCTTCAATATCCCAGCCGTGTCGGCGCTTCATCCACCCCTGGATGGCTGCATGATATGTACTGGGGTCGCCGTAGTAGCCATGAACACGATTATCGACGATGCCTTGCAACGCTTGCGTCACCGCCGGGGGAGCAGCGAATTCCATATCCGCCACCCACATTGGCAAAGCGCCTTCTGGGCTGACGCAAAATCGGGCGTTAAGGCTATCCCATTTGGCGGAATGCGTACCAAGTCGGGTGATCGGGCGGTCGAAATCAAAGCTCATGTATGATCCTCGTTGAGGGCTAACAGATTAGACCACCGGCTTCTGCTCTACGCAAGGCGACCGTTCAACGCTTGCCCGACTTCAGCGCCATGCCGATTGACGCAGGGGCTGTCGGTTCAAATCCAAATTGTGCGTAAAGAGCATCTGCAGGCAAATCAGCTATCAGACTGACATATGCGCCTTCGGGGATTGAGGTGTGGATATAGTCAGTCAGCGCACCGACAATCTCTTTGCCGAGGCCATGGCCCTGACAATCCGGATCAACCGCAATGTCGACCACCTGAAAGATACAGCCGCCATCCCCGATGATCCGGCCCATGCCGACTACGTCATCCCCTCGGAGAATTGAGACGCCAAAAATCGTTCCCTTTTGACCTAGGATCGCAGCTTCTTCCAAAAATTGGCTGAGGCCGGTGATTGAGCGGAGGCGAAGGTAATCGGTGGCGCCAGGAAACTCAGCGACAAGTCGGAAGTCTGTCATTCGACAATCGCCTTTAGCGGTTCAACGCCGTCTGGGCCGTCGAATTCGAAGCTCTCCAACTTGGCGGCCCGGCCGCCCGCCTTGCCGGCGCTCGTCTTGATCTGTTCAACGTCACGGCGGGCTTGCTCAAAATGTCTGTCGAGATTGCCGACACGGTCGACTAGCCGTTCCAGGTCCTTTTGCAGCATGCTTAGTTCATTCCTGATAGCGCCCGCCTGTTCGCGCATCCGCGCGTCTTTCAGAATGGCTCGCATCGTGTTCAGCGTCGCCATGCAAGTGGTCGGGGACACAATCCAAACACGCCGGGCGAACCCGTCACGCACAACATCGCCGAAATTGGCGTGCAGCTCGGCGTAGACCGCCTCTGACGGCAGAAACATCAGGGCGCTGTCCGCAGTTTCGCCCTCAACGATATATTTTTCGCTGATCGCACGAATATGCGTCTGCACCGCAGCTTTGAACAGGCGCGACGCTTCCAGTTTGCCCCGTTCAGTTTCTGCGGCGCGGAGGGCTTCAAATGCCTCCAAAGGAAACTTCGCGTCGATGACGATTGATCCAGGCGGGTTCGGCAGATGGATCAGGCAATCCGCCCGCTTGCCATTTGTCAGCGTCGCTTGAAAGGCATAAGCGACAGGCGGCAGAGCTTTCGACACGATGTCGTTGAGCTGGATTTCGCCAAACGCCCCACGCGATTGCTTGTTCGACAGAATGTCCTGCAAGGTCAGCACATCGCCTGACAGCTTTTCGATATTGGTTTGCGCCTTGTCGATCACGGCAAGGCGCTCCTGCAATTCAGCCAGGCTTCGGGTGGTGCGCTGGGACGATCCGTGCAAGCTTTCGCCCATATTCTTCTGCACTTCCTCCAGCCGCCGTTCCATCGTTTCAATCATCTTCGATTGGGCGATGGCCTGCGCCTCTGACACATGACGGAGGCCACCTGTCAGTTGTTGCTGCCCCTGATCCAGCGTCTGTACCGATTGACCAAGTTGCCTCAGCGCATCAGCTAGCGGCGCTGTCGCCTGAGCGCCCCTACGAACGGCAAGCAACGCGAAAACCAGCAGGAACAATATGATCAGCATTCCCGCAGCGCCAACAAACGACGCAAGTGTCAGCGGATCTTCGAGATTAAGCTGTTCAATCATCGCCGACCGAACAGTTTTTCGATGTCAGCGAGCTGTAACTCGACATATGTCGGGCGACCATGGTTGCACTGTCCGGAATGCGGTGTCGCCTCCATCTCGCGCAGCAGGGCGTTCATTTCCTCGCCGTTCAGCCGCCTGCCTGATCTGACTGAACCATGACAGGCGATGCGGCTGAGAATGGCTTCGATCTTTTCCTGCAAACTGCGTGATGCGCCCTCGCTGGCCAGCTCATCGGCGATGTCCTTGACTAAAGCAGTTGGGTCGCAGGCGCCGAGGATCGCAGGCGTTTCGCGCACGCAGATCGCCCCACCGCCAAAGGGTTCAAGGTAAAGGCCAAGCCGCGCCAGATCATCGGAATGATCGGCGATGCGGTCAGCGTCTTCCGGGCTGAGATCGACGATCTCTGGCAGCAACAGCGCTTGGCTTTTAGCGCCGTTTTCCGCAAGCGCGGTTTTGAAACGCTCGTAAACCAGACGCTCATGCGCCGCATGCTGGTCCACGATGACCATCCCGGTTTCAGTCTGGGCGATGATATAATTTTCATGAACCTGGGCGCGGGCGGCGCCCAGTGGGCTCGCTTCCAGCCGCTCATTGACGGGGTCGGCAGCGCGCGCGCTCGGCGTATCGAACGCTTCACGCGGTGGCGCGCCATCCACGAAAGTCGGCTCTGACGGCGCTAGAGGCGCTTGCCAGGCAGTGCCTTCGGAAAAGCCGCCTTGGGGACGATAATCACGCTGATAAATTGGCGCCGGCGTCGCCGCTGGCGCAGCGCCCAGTGCGCCTAGCGCAAAGGCCTTCAACGTCTCGTTCGCTACGGTGGTGGAGGCGCGATGGCCCGCCTCCGCCAGCGCATGGCGAAGGGCGGATACGACCAGACCCCGCGCCATTGCAGGTTCGCGAAATCGGACTTCGGTTTTTGCGGGATGAACGTTTACATCGACGCGTTCGGGGTCGCAGTCAAAGAACAACGCCGCCGCCGGGTGCCTGTCGCGATGCAAGAAATCAGCGTACGCGCCGCGCAAGGCGCCAATTAGCAGCTTGTCCCGCACCGGGCGGCCGTTGACGAAGGAATGCTGCTGGCGGGCTGATCCGCGTGAATAAGTCGGCAGCGCCGCCCAACCTGTAAGGCGCAGACCTTCGCGTTCCGCGTCTATCGTGAGCGCGTTATCAGCAAAATCGCGACCAAGTATCCGCGACAGGCGGGTCAGGCGCGCGTCGAACAGATCACCTGTTTCCGCCTCCACCTTGAATACGGTTTTGGTTGGGCTGGCCCCTGCATCAGTCATAGTGATAGCCACGTCCGGAGCCGCCATGGCGAGGCGCTTGACCGTTTCCGCAATCGCCTGCGCCTCGACCCGGTCAGATTTCAAGAATTTTAGCCGGGCGGGCGTCGCATAGAAAAGATCCCTCAGCTCAATCTCTGTCCCCAGACTGCGCGCTGCTGGTTTCGGGCTGTCGATATCGCCGCCACGCGCCTCAATAGACCATGCCTCCGCCGCGCCGGCGGCTCTGGACGTAATGCGCATACGGGCGACGGCGGCCATCGATGGCAAAGCTTCGCCCCGGAACCCGAAAGTGCTTATGTTCAAAAGGTCCGCGCCATCGATCTTTGATGTCGCGTGGCGTTCCAACGCCAAGGGAAGATCGTCGACCGAGATGCCCTCACCATCGTCAGACACCCGGATCAGCGTCTTGCCGCCATCGACATAAGCGATCTCAACCCGCATCGCGCCTGCGTCCAGCGCATTTTCGAGCAGCTCTTTCACCGCTGCAGCTGGGCGTTCGATTACCTCGCCCGCCGCAATGCGGTTGGCGGCGGCGGCGGACAGCCGGCGAATGCGAGGGGCCGAGATGTTGCGGTCTGGAGCGTTCATGCCCCTAGGGATAGCATGGCGGCAAACGATTCCGCCATGCTATTTCTTTTGATTTGGTTACCTCAAACCCATGCAGCTGGCGTAATATGTAACGGTTGCCGGCCAGTCAGAGAAGATGCCCTCAATCCCAACTTCTTGCGCCAGAACATCAAGCAGCTCAAACATCACGCCATCGCTGTCCGTCACATCTGCGACAGACTGGTAATACCAACCACCACCGGTCATCAGCGGACCGGACCGTTCCAGCGTCCAGGTGATCAGCTTCAAGCCTGCCTTCTTGGCCTCAATCGCATAAGCGGATGGGATCATCTTGCCGCCTTCCGTCGTCACCAGCATCCACATCGGCGGGGCGATGTAGTTGATGCCCATCGCCTTCAAGTCAGCCATCTTCGGCTCAAACGTCGCGGGTTTGTTATGGTCGAACCCTTCGCGATTGTACGACGCGTCGAGATAGACTGCCTGCTGACCAAACGCAGGCTCAGCTTTGATCCAGTAAAGAACGTCATCCAAATTAAAGCTCTGCGCCCAGACGTCTGATGCGGGGATGCCCGCCGCTTTGTATTCGTCGATCAACTTCTGCGCGTAGTCTTCCTGGCTGAAACCATCGAACGGCATCTCAACCGAGGGCGATTTCAGTTCCGGCGTGAACTTGGCGCCAAGCGATTTGAACAACTCAATGGATTCCGCATGGGTCATCAACGTGCCGCCTTCGGCCGCATAAAGATCGGTGCGCCAGCCTGCGGTACCATCAAGGTATCCTTCCAGCGTTGTCGCCTTCTTGTTGGCGGCATCCATCTTGCCAGTAAGTTTGCGGAACTCAGCCAGTGTGATTTCCGATGTCCGACACTCTGCTGCAGCATCCTGGTCACCCGAAGCAGGCGCAAAAGGCGTCACGCAGGTGGACGACAGCGGGGATGCGAGGATGTTGGTTGTTGTGTGCAGGTCGTTTTGCGCGTGGCGGCAAACCAGTTCTTTGTCTTTTGTGAAGGTCACATCGCATTCGAGAATGCCAGCGCCCATGCGCGCAGCAGCCTTGTTGGATTCGACTGTATGTTCGGGAAGCTGCATGGGCGCACCACGGTGGCCGATAGAGAAATTGGTCCGCACAAACGGACCAGCCGCGCAGGACAGCAGTTTGTCCTTCAAAGCGCCGTCTTCCATTCGGTCGATCAGGGCATAGGGACGAGGCCCAACAGTAACAGTTTCAGCATGGGCTGCGGCGAGCGCCTGTGACGCGGCAAGCGTTATCAATGTCACCAGAATAGTTGTCTTCACGTCGCTTTCCTTTTGAAAGAATCCAGAGACCTCCCGGTAGAACGTCAGGTTGACCCATTTGATACGATCAAAAGACAGTTTTTAGACGGTGGAATATGGCCACGTCTATTGTCCCTGGATTGGTCCGCCAAACCGGTCAATCCAACTGCGCAAAAGGGCGCGTTGCAGCCGACGCGCCCTGCCCGCCCAACTGCGCGCGCCGCGCGGCGTTTCCACGGCTTGATCATTCAGCGCTTGTCGCTTTGCCAGATCGGCAGAAAATATGGCAAAAGCCAAACGCCGCCCCTGATCAGTAATGATATAACCAGCCAGGGCGCTCGTGAAGTTCAACGTGCCGGTCTTTGCCCTGATCGTATGGGCGTACCGCGGCGGTGGCGCGTCCTTTTCATCTACACGCATCTCCTTGAGAACCGCCAAAAGCGTTGTCGGGCGCCCTCCGCTTAAAGCAGGGAACCCTCTGCCATCCGCGACCTCCAGCACCTCTACCATCCGCCGGGCCGTCATCCGGCTGCCGCCGCTTAGCCCTGAATGGTTGACCAAAGCCAATCCCGGGTCCCCTGGCTGCGCACCAACGAAGGCGGCAAGCCATGCGTTCATCGCAGTCGCTGACGCGTTTAGGCCTGACGGCTTTTGGCCGCCCGACCGCGTCGCCGCCAGACCCAGCGCTTCTGCGGTAAGGTTGGTGGAATATCGCAGCATGTCTCGGCTAATGGCCGTCAGGGGCCGGCTTTCGCGGCGGGCGATGACGGTCAAAATTGTGGGCACATCGCCCAGTTCCGGTCGGGGCAGCGTCACGCCGCGCGTCCTCGCCAAATCGCGAAACACCTGCCCAGCATAGGAAGCCGCGCGGCGCACAGGCAAAAAGCGTGACCCACGCTTGCCCAGCGCATTGCGCCGCACGCGCCACAATTCGACGCGCGTGGCGTCAACGTAATCGAACACGGCGCCAGTCTCGGTTTCTGGAACAACCTCCACTACCGCGGCGCTGGTTAGCGGTGAAAGGCCGTCGGCGCGGGCTTGCACTGACATTTCATACCCGCCTGACGCGCGTCGCCATTCTACGTAGACCCTGTTGAAGTTCAGGCTAAGCGCCGAGACAGACGGGTTGTAGCTGGCGAATTCTGGCTGGGTGTCATCAATTCGCTCAATCGACGGATAGAGGCTGTCATCAACGATGAACCGGCCGTCGACCTTACGCACGCCGATCAAAAACAATTCCTCCGCCAGAGCGTCGAGGCCAAGGCTATCCAGTTCCGGGTCGCCGCCGCCTTGAAGGATCAAATCACCCTTCAACACACCATTTTTGACATTGCCCACCATCGCAAGCCGGGTTTCGAACTGATAACCGGTGCCAAGCCGATCCAGCGCATAAATCGCGGTTGGCGCCTTCGCGACAGATGCGGGCGGCAACGGCGTATCGGCCAGACCAGCCTCCAAAACGCGATCTGCTTCCAAGTCGTAGACAAGGTAGCCTGTCTGGCCAGATGGCGCCGCGCTTTCCACCAGAAACACAGCGTCAGGCGTCGGCTTGACAGGCTTTGACCGAGGCGGCGGAGCGGTCAGCGGCGCCGCTGCCATCAAGGTCACCGCCGCGCTGATAATCGCGGCGCAGATCGCTGTTCTGCGGATCATGGCCATTCACCCCGTTCCCTGATCTTCGTTGAGGACGCCGATGACATTGGTCCGGTCAAAAGCGCCCAGGCCGGTGCTTTCATCTCAGCTAACTTCACAGAGGCGGCGCGGCTGAGCCGCCAACGCCGATATCGGCGCGCTGCGGGCGAAAGCCCGGCTTTGACCTGCGCACCGGGTCGGGCCAGGACGCCGATTGGAACCGTCTCCATGATCCACTGCCAATCATCCCACAGATGAAACTGGATCAGGTTGTCCGCGCCCATAAGCCAGGCGAACCGCGCACTGGGATAAAGGCGCATCAATCCGCGCAGCGTATCCGCCGTGTAACGGGTGCTCAGATGCGTTTCGATGTCAGTCACCACCGTGCGCCGTGGGGCGACACGTTCCGCCGCATCCAATCTGATCTCAATGTCCGCAGGACCGCGCTGTTTTAAAGGATTGCCGGGAGAAACCATCCACCAGACCGCGTCCAGCCTGAACCGGCGCAGCGCCCAGCGCGTGATGTGCGCGTGGCCTTCATGTGCTGGATCGAAGGAGCCGCCAAGCAAGCCGATCTTGGCGCCTGAACGGGCGACTGGCAGAGGTCTCATGGCGGAAGCGGCCTATTCTCGACTCAGAAAACTTGACCCTAACCGGGGCTGTGGATAGTGAAAACACTAACGAACACATTGACGGAGAACGCGAGCATTTTGCTGTGTTTCAGCAATATTTTATCAAGCAGCTAACCATCTACGCCTGAGCATCCAAAACACGCAGCGATTGCGGGCCTCGGCGCGATCAGATACATCCGGCGAAAGTTCAGATTCCGGCGGAGAATTCAAATGGCTTCCTACCAGTATGTCTACCACATGGATGGCGTTTCCAAGACCTATCCGGGCGGCAAAAAGTGCTTTGAAAACATCCGCCTTTCCTTCCTACCCGGTGTAAAAATCGGCGTTGTTGGCGTCAACGGCGCGGGTAAATCGACCCTGATGAAGATCATGGCGGGCATGGACAAGGATTTCACAGGCGAGGCTTGGGCCGCCGAAGGCGCCCAGGTCGGCTACTTGCCGCAGGAACCTGCATTGCTCGAAGACAAGACCGTCCGCGAAAATGTCATGGAAGGCGTCGCAGCCAAGAAAGCGATCCTCGATCGCTATAACGAGCTCGCCATGAACTACTCCGACGAGACGGCTGATGAAATGGCCCAGCTGCAGGATGAGATTGACGCTCAGAACCTCTGGGATCTCGACGCACAAGTCGATGTGTCAATGGAGGCGCTTCGCTGCCCCCCCGATGACAGCCCCGTCACCAACCTTTCGGGCGGTGAACGTCGCCGCGTCGCGCTGTGCAAACTGCTGCTCGAAGCGCCGGAAATGCTGCTGCTGGACGAACCAACGAACCATCTGGACGCAGAAACCATCGCATGGCTGCAAAAGCATCTAATCGAATACAAAGGCACGATCCTGATTGTCACACACGATCGGTATTTCCTTGACGACATCACCAGCTGGATTCTGGAGTTGGATCGCGGCCGCGGCATCCCCTACGAAGGTAACTATTCTTCGTGGATGGAGCAGAAAGCCAAGCGGCTGGAGCAGGAAGCCCGCGAAGACAAGACGCGGCAGAAGGCCATGGCACGCGAGCTGGAATGGGTCCGCCAATCGCCTCGCGCACGTCAGGCGAAATCCAAAGCGCGTATCAACGCCTATGAAGAAATGGCGAGCCAGTCCGAACGCGAACTGGTTGGTAACGCACAGATCATCATCCCCCACGGCCCACGGATGGGGTCGAAGGTAATAAAGGTTGAGGGTATTTCTAAAGCCTACGGCGACAACCTGCTGATCAACGATCTGAGCTTCAGCCTGCCGCCCGGCGGCATCGTTGGCGTTATCGGTCCGAACGGCGCTGGCAAATCCACCCTTTTCCGCATGCTGACCGGTCAGGAACAGCCCGACAGCGGCACGGTGACATTCGGCGACACGGTGCAGCTGTCGTATGTCGACCAGTCGCGCGACGCGCTGGACCCAAAAAAGACGGTCTGGGAAGAGATTTCGGACGGCCTCGATATCGTGAAACTTGGCGAAGCTGAAATGAATTCCCGGGCTTACTGCGGCGCGTTCAACTTCAAGGGCGGCGACCAACAGAAACCGGTTGGCCTGCTGTCAGGCGGCGAGCGTAACCGCGTCCATATGGCGAAGCTACTGAAATCCGGCGGCAACGTGATCCTGCTCGACGAGCCAACCAACGACCTCGACGTCGAAACGCTCCGCGCGCTGGAGGACGCTCTCGGCATGTTCGCCGGCTGCGCGGTGATCATTTCACATGACCGTTGGTTCCTTGACCGCCTGTGCACACACATGCTGGCGTTTGAAGGCGACAGCCATGTGGAATGGTTCGAAGGCAACTTCGAAGATTATGAAGCAGACAAGATAACGCGGCTGGGTCCGGATGCAGTGGAGCCGAAGCGGATCAAGTATAAGAAGTTCACTCGTTAAGCCGCCATTGGCAGGATCTCCATAACGGCCTCCGGCCCCACAATGGGTCGGGGGTTTCTTGGCACCCAAGGGGTCTTCATCGCCCCTTCCGCGATTTTTAGATAATGCTCAGGTCCCACCCCGACCTCCGCCAGCGTAGTTGGCATCCCGATCCCTTTGATCAGATCATAGAGACAATCCGCCGCCGCATCGCCGGGCCGCCCCATCGCCGCTGACACCAACGCCTGCCGATCGGCGTTCGCTTTCAGGTTCCAGCGCATCACCGGCGGCAGCATCACGCAACTCGTGTGCCCATGCGGCACGCCGTGCAGCGCACCCAGAATATAGCCGATGCCATGGCTCGCCCCCATTGGAACGCCACTGGCGAGCGGCCCCATAGACATCCAAGCTCCCATCAGGCAGCTCAGACGGGCGTCCCGATCACTCGGATCGGCCTTTACAGCAGCCAGCCCTTCTGCCAGCAGCGCCAGCCCCTTAAGGCCTTGCGCATCGCCATAGGGGTGCGCCTCCAGCGAACAGACACCCTCCACACAGTGATCCACGGCCCGAATGCCGGTCGACAGGAACAGCCATTCCGGCGTGTGGATCGTCGCGGCGGAGTCAAGGATGACCGCCTGCGGAATGACGAGCGGATGCTTGAAAAGCTCTTTCGTTTTGGTCCGCTCATCCGTCACGCCTGAAAGCGACGTAAACTCTCCAGCGGATAAGGTAGTGGGAATAGAGATTTGGCGTATCGTCGGTGGCTTGCAATCAGAGTTCGCGGCTCCAGGCGGGACACGCAACGCATCCATAGCATCGGCATCGAATATTTCGTTGGCGAGGCAAAGCTGAACCGCTTTCGCCCCATCTGTCACCGACCCGCCGCCAAAGGTCAGGATTAGATCGGCACCTGCATCGCGCGCCGCAGCGGCGGCAGCCGCGACTGCGCGACGGGGCGTATGAGCCGGCATCTGATCGAACACGCCAACGCAGCGCGGACCCAGTTCATCGACCACAGTCGACACTGCATCCGTTTCGCGGTAAAGCGTACCTGAAGCAATGACAAAGACGCGGGACGAACCCAGCGATCGCACAAGTTCGTCCACAGCCTCAACCGCTGGGCGGCCAAATATGACCTGCTCCATTTTTCCAAATGCGACCTGACCTTGCATAGCGAATCCTCCAATGCTTTTCAGGCATCAGACCTCACCAACGCCGCATGATCATACAGTGACGTAACGAAAAGCCTGTGGAGCGGCGGCGATCATCCGCTAGACTAACCTCGACTAACCTCAGGAGGTGACGATGGAAGACCGCAGCGATTGGAGCTTTGTTCACAACCTCGCCGAAGGCGCCGAATGGACGCCGGGCCTGCGAGAGATTTTCGAATACCGCGATCTCGGTGTGAAAGACGGCACCAATGGCGACTTCGTCGCCCATGTCATTCGCCACAATGGCAAGGAAACCGCTGACGCCGTGCAGCAATGGCACATTCATGAATGCGACTTTCAGTTAGTCTATGTTTTGAACGGCTGGGCGACCTTTGAATATGATGGTGAGGGCGAACGCACCATTCGCAAGGGCGACACGGTGCTTCAGAAGCCGTTCATCAAGCACCGTGAGATCGCCTGTTCATCAGATTTCGAAGTTCTTGAAATTGTTTCGCCTGCAAATTTTGCGACCAAGATCGTCGAAGCGCCAGACGCGGTGGCGACTGAATAATGGATCTGGGGCTGGCGGGCAAAACTGCGCTCATCACAGGTGGATCAAAGGGTATCGGCTATGGCGTGGCCGAAAGCCTGATTGCCGAAGGCGCCACCGTCACCATCGCCGCCCGCGATCAGGCGATCCTGGATGACGCCACAAACCGGCTGGGGGGTGATGCAAAGGCAATCGCCATCGACCTGTCCATCACCGGATCGGCGGATGCGCTGCTGGATCAGGCCGGATGCCCGGATATTCTGGTCAACAACGCCGGCGCTATCCCCGGCGGCGATCTGGAGGCCGTGGATGAGGCAACATGGCGTGCCGCTTGGGACCTGAAAGTCTACGGCTACATCAACCTCTGCCGCGCTGCCTTCTCCCGCATGAAGGCGGCAGGCGGCGGCGTGATCGTCAACATAACTGGCCTCGCCGCAGATCGAACTGATTTCAACTACATCGCTGGAACAGCAGGCAACGCCTCGCTGAATGCGTTTACAAAGGCGCTTGGATCGCAGTCAGTTGAGGATGGCGTGCGCGTGCTGGCGGTGTCCCCCGGTGCGACGGCGACTGAGCGTCTCGTGGGCCTTCTGAAAAATCGCGCTGTCGCTGAAACCGGCGAAGAGGCGAAGTGGCAGAGCTTTCTTGGCGGGCTGCCTACCGGCCGAGCAGGCGAGGTTCGTGAAATTGCGGATGTCGTTACTTTCCTCGCCTCACCCCGCGCATCGTGGGTTTCTGGCGTGGTTCTGAATGTCGACGGCGGCCATGGCGGCCGCGGATCGTCTTTTAAATGAGGCTGACATGATCCCCTATTCCGTTCTTGACCTCGCCCCCATCGCCGAAGGGCGTGACGCAGCAGCCAGCTTTACTCATTCAGCCGATTTGGCGAAGCATGCTGAAGATTGGGGCTACAACAGGTTCTGGCTGGCCGAGCATCACAACATGCCCGGCATCGCCAGCGCGGCAACGTCAGTCGTCATCGGTCATGTCGCAGCGGCGACCAGGACAATCCGTGTAGGATCAGGCGGTGTAATGATGCCAAACCATGCACCACTGGTCATCGCAGAGCAGTTCGGCACGCTGGCGACGCTGCATCCGGGCCGCATCGATTGCGGCCTGGGCCGCGCACCCGGCACCGATATGGCGACGGCGCGGGCGCTGAGGCGATCAAAAGACATGAACGATCAGTTCCCGCAGGACGTGGTTGAGTTGATGACCTATTTCGCAGACGCCGAACCCGGCCAGCGGATCAAGGCGGTGCCGGGCGAAGGCACGCATGTGCCGGTCTGGATCCTCGGCTCGTCGCTTTATGGCGCTCAATTGGCGGCGCATCTCGGCCTGCCATACGCATTCGCCTCGCACTTCGCACCGGATGCGCTGGAGCATGCTGCGCAAGTTTATCGCGACATGTTCCAACCGAGCCAGCACCTCAAAGCCCCCTATTTCATGCTCGCCTGCAACGTTTACGCGGCAGAGACAGAGAGGGAGGCCCGCATATTGATGTCGTCTCACCAGCAATCTTTTGCGCGCCTGCGCACGGGAACGCCCGGTCCCATGCCAAAACCGGTTGAGAATATTGAAGAGCTTCTCGACGCTGGCGTTCTGAGCATGGTCAATCATGCTCTGTCAGTTTCCGCCTGCGGATCGCCGTCGATGGTCAAGATTCAGTTGGAGGCGATGATAGAGCGGTATCAACCGGATGAGATCATCATCAACGGATCGATCCACGATCACGCCAAGCGCCTTCGCAGCTTTGAAATAGCCGCAAACGCGATGAAGTCGCTGGGCCAGGCACAGGCGGCGGAATGACGGTCTATATTGGATGTGGCGCGGGATTTGCGGGGGACCGGTTTGACGCCGCCGCGCGTATCATCGCGGAATTGGCGAGCCGTGACGCGCCCAAGTATCTGATGTTCGAATGCCTAGCGGAACGCACACTCGCCTCCGCCCAGTTGGAAAAGGTGAAGGATCCGGCAAAGGGGTATTCGCCCTTTCTGGATCAGTATTTTAGACGCCATCTTGGCCCGGCGATGACGGCGGGTGTCAGGATCGTCTCCAACCTCGGCGCAGCGAATCCGCTGGCCGGGGCGCACCGTGTCCGCGCCATCGCCGCCGAGCAAGGCCTGCCAGCGCCACGTGTCGCGGTTGTGATGGGCGATGATCTGATGGAGACGATGAGCGAGGATGATATCCGCGCCCTGCCCCTAATGGACGGCGGCAACATTATTGATCGCCCCATGCGCGCAGCGAATGTCTATCTGGGCGCCGCGCCCGTAGCCGAAGCCGTCGCAACAGAGGCTGATGTTATCTTGGTCGGACGCACCACTGACAGCGCCCTCGCCCTTGGCCCGTTGATCCACGAATATGGCTGGGCAAACCTGGACCGTTTGGCCGCGGGTACAATTGCCGGGCATCTTTTGGAATGCGGAGCACAAGTGACCGGCGCCTATTTTGCCGACCCGGGCGTCAAGGATGTGCCAGATCTAGCGCATGTCGGATTTCCCATCGCCGAGATTGCGTCAGACGGAGGCTTCGTGATCACCAAACCAAATGGAACGGGTGGTTTGGTCAATAAGGCCACCGTCACAGAACAACTGCTCTACGAAATGCATGATCCAGCAGCCTACTTGGTGCCAGACGCGACTTGCGACGTCACCCAACTGACATTGGCGGAAGATGGGACTGATCGCATTCATGTCAGCGGTGTACGCGGCCACACCCCACCCGAGAAACTAAAGGCAACGGTGTCCGTTGATTTTGGTTGGATGGCAGAAGCTGAGATTTCATATGCAGGGCGCGGTGCCTTAGCCCGTGCGCAGCTCGCTGGCGAAATTGTCGAAACGCGGATGCGAGACGCTGGTGTGACTGAGAAGATCGCTTTCGACCTGATCGGCGCAGGGGCGACATTTGGCCGTGGCGCCAAGCAACTGACAAATGAGCCCGGTCACGGAGATTACCGGCTTCGCCTAGCGGTCATCACCGACGAGAGGGAGGTGGCCCAATTGCTGAATGACGAGCTCTATCACCTTTATTGTTCCGGGCCGTCCGCAGGCGGCGGCATTCGCAACGCGTTAATCCCGCAAATGGCGACCGCTTCCGTAATGGTTGACCGGTCAGATATCTCGCCACGGGTGGAGGCGATCGAATGACCCGGCCCCTTCACGACATCGCTCACGGCCGCGCCGGCGACAAGGGCGACACTTCCAATATCTCTGTCATCGCCTACCGGGCGGAGGACTGGCCCTTAATCGAGGCAGAGGTCACCGTCGAAAAGGTCGAAGCGCTTTTCGCGCGATACGGGCATGTGGTCGTCAGACGGTACGCCCTTCCCAATCTTCACGCCCTTAATTTCGTCATTGAGAATGCATTGGGGGGCGGGGTCAACGCGTCGCTAGCTCTCGACCGGCATGGCAAGACGCTGTCATCATTTCTGCTGTCTGAATTCCAAATCACAGATTGAAAGAAGAAGGCCGCCTGTGTGGTTGGTGCGGCGGCCTTGTTTTCGGTCAGTTTCGGATCAGGTGCCTGTGCGGCGCATAAAACCAAGCCCCGCTAATCCCGCCAACAATAGCAGGAAAGGCGCCGGCGCCGGAACGGAAGCCGTTTCATATTCAACGCTGAAGGTGACGTTCTCAAATATTGTCACAGGTTCGGTTGAGCCGCTGAAATCGAAAGCGATAGACAACGCTCTGTCTGCGATCAGTGGTGCAAATTCTGCTTGAGACAGAGTGAAATTCAGCGGCATCTCGTCGATTGGGCCTCCTGCGGCATCGACCGCATCTCCAACAGTGTCCGCAAGCTCCTGATTTTTGGCCGATTCATCTGTCGGATCCGTGTCAAATAGAACGCCAAAATCTTCTCCATCAATAAAAAATCGGAAGTTCTGGTAAGGGTTGTCCGCACCAAACAAAGTGTAAAGACCGGCCTGTTCTGCAAAGATCGAAAAGCTGGCATCACTTATCGGATCCGGGCGAAGTCCCGTGAGCGAAAGTGTAAGGACGCCGGGATCGCCACCCTGATCAAGTGTGGCGCAATCCGTCGCACCACCTAAGGTACAGGCATTGCCTGAAAGAGTCGTGCTAGGCGTCTGCGTCGCTGCGTTGCTAGCACCAACACCAAGGCCAGCAACCAAGATCGCACCAAATATTGTTGTCTTAATCATGCCCATGCCCCGTCCGAATTGCGTCCACCACGCTGTCGAAACATTCATTAGGTTTTGACTCAGATGCAAGTAAAGATCAGCACGCTCGCGCCTTCTGTGAAGCCAATGTTGCAAATTGGGCTGTTCACGATGCAACTGCTCAGGATCGAGACCTAGCCTTGGCTTTGCTGTTGCGTTGACAATGCCGCAACCGCAACAGTCGCTGTCATTTCCTGTGTCGCTTGCCCAATCACCGTACCCTGGATTGGCGCCGCATCATTCGCATCGAGACCAGACGCCAGTCGTACATACCGATCAGTGGGACAAATTCGGTTTGTCGGGTCAAAGCCAACCCAGCCAAGGCCATCAATCCAGACCTCTACCCAGGCATGGGTTTCTGCGGGCAATTCGACCGTATCCTGATCACTGTCTGGCAGAAGATACCCAACGACATACCGCGCAGGATCACCCAGCGCCCTGCTGGCGGCGATCAGAACATGAGCGTGATCCTGGCAAACCCCTGCGCCCAGCGTCAGCGCGGCTGATGCAGTCGTGTCAGCTTCGGTTGCGCCGGATTTGTATTCGATCCGATCGCGAACGAGCTCTGACAACGCGTGAGCGCGCTCCAAACCAGATTTGCCATCCACTTCGGCGGCCAACGCCTTGACTGTCTCTTCCGCTTTGCTCAGCTGTGTCTCTCTCAGAAAAACGCCCGGCGGGGCGGCCATGCGCCATTCCTTGAGCAGCCCTGTTGTATCTTCCGTTTCCACCTGACCTTCGGCAACAACCTCAACCGTCGAGACTGCTTTGCGGCCCAACCAGATCGCTTCTTGATCGCCATAGCTATTTACAAGCTTGGCGGACGGCGCCTCGCCGTTCACAGTGACTGTCCAACCTGAGGGCGCCTGAGATGGGATTGTCGCGGGAAACAAGCGCAGTCGGAGGGCGACCCGGTTCGCCTCAGGCTCGTAATCGTAAGTTGTGACGTGTTTTATGGTCAGTCGCATATGATCAGAAATGGTACGCGCGAGAGATGTCGCTGGAAAGTCGGTTGTTATGCGCCATGGCGTCTTTCAGAAATTCGTTGAGACCGCTGCGCACCAATTCCCCCATTTCAGTGTCGGCAATCCGCGCGTTCATTTCAGCCGCTCGCATATGGCATGGGTGACGCTGACCATAGGCCATCGCCAGTTGGTCAAGATATCGGCTGATCTCAGAGTACCCATAGGCGAGGCTGCGAGGAAACTGGCGATTCAGGATCAGAAAATCAGCAATCCGCGCCGGGCTGAAATCACCGCGATAGACGTGGTGATAAGCCCGCAGTGCGGACGTCGCGTGCAACACAGACGTCCACTGATGGTGATCGCGCCCACCGCCAACAACGTCAGCCTCTGGTAGCAAGAGGTAGTATTTAACATTCAGCAACCGAAGGGTCAGGTCCGCCCTTTCGATATGTCCCCCGATGCGCAGGAAAAAGTACCCGGCATTTCGAAGCATCGATGTCTCAGACGCACCGCGAAAGACCGAGGCTCGGGTTTTCACCCATTCCAGCAGCACGGGCACTTCACGCATCGCCTGGCTGGAATCCACCATTTCAAGCCTGCGCCACCCATCGTTTAACGCTTCCCACATTTCACGGGTGACGGCAGTGCGCGCTGCGCGGGCATTTTCGCGGGCGCGGTTCAGGCAATACCGGATAGATGAAGGTTCATCAGGCGACAGGATCAGGCGCTCTACGATCATCGGCTCTGTGATCCGCTCTTCCGGATCGAACAGATTCTGCGCGCCAGCGGCTGCAACAACTGATCGCCATTCCTCGCGCCCAGCGCCAGGCAGCATAGTCATCCGCTGGCCCATTTCGATCAAACGCGCGGCCCCTTCGGCGCGCTCAAGATAACGCGATGTCCAGAAAAGGCTTTCGGCGGTGCGGCTCAACATAGTGTCATTCCGATAGCACCCACGTGTCTTTGACACCGCCGCCCTGGCTTGAGTTCACCACCAAGGACCCCTCGCGCAGCGCCACGCGGGTCAGGCCGCCCGGGGTCAGACGAATGTTCTTACCGACCAAGCAATAAGGCCTGAGATCGACATGCCGCTGGCCCACACCGGATGGCGAGAGCGAAGGCGCAGTTGAAAGATCAAGCGTGGGTTGGGCGATAAACTCACCTGGATCCGCCTCAAGCCGCTTGGCGTAAGCGGCTATCTCTTCGTCGGTCGATTTAGGCCCGATTAGCATTCCGTAGCCGCCAGAGCCGTGGACCTCTTTCACGACGAGGTCGCCCAAGTTTTCCATGACGTATTTCAGCTGATCCGGATCAGAACACTGATATGTTGGAACATTTTCCAAGATCGGCTCTTCACCCAGATAGAACCGGATCATTTCCGGGACATAGCAATAGACCGCTTTGTCATCCGCGACGCCTGCGCCGGGTGCAGAGCAGATTGTGACACCGCCGGCGCGGTAAACCTGCATTATGCCAGGCACGCCTAAAAGGCTGTCAGGACGGAATGTCAGCGGATCGAGATAGTCGTCATCAATCCGCCGATAGATGACGTCAACACGCTGAGGCCCCAGTGTCGTGCGCATCCAGACGAGCCCATCATCGACAAACAGATCCTGCGGCTCAACGAGTTCAACGCCCATCTGATCGGCAAGGAAACTGTGCTCATAGTAAGCTGAATTCAGCGATCCCGGCGTCAGAATCACGACATTAGGCGCGCCTTTGCAGGCAGGCGGCGCGACCTCCTCCAATGTCTTGGCGAGTTGATCGGCGTAGGCATCCACCGGCTCGATGGAGACGTTACGAAATAGGTCAGGAAACATCCGCATCATGATTTCGCGGCTTTCCAACTTGTACGAAACGCCCGAAGGTGTCCGGCAGTTGTCTTCCAGCACCTGAAACGCCTTTTCGCCCGTGCGGACGATGTCGATGCCAACGATGTGGGAGTAAACTCGCCCTGGGGGATCAACACCCATCATTTCCGGCACAAAGGCCTCGTTTTGGTAAATCAGCGCTTCAGGCAGGATGCCAGCGCGCAGGATTTCGCCCCTATGATAAACGTCCCACAAAAATGCGTTCAGTGCGCGGGCGCGTTGCTTGATGCCCTTTGAAAGGCGGCGCCATTCGGCGGCGTCGAACACCCGTGGGATCAAGTCAAACGGGATCAGCCGTTCCGGATCACCGCCTTCGCCATAGACAGCGAAGGTGATGCCGATACGACGAAAAATCGCCTCCGCCTCTTCAGTTCGGGCGTTGAGGGCGTCCACACCGGTTGCTTCGATCCAGCGCTGGACATCTTGGTAGGCTGCGCGGGTCGCACCGTCTTCGCCCGACATTTCATTGAACATGAACGTCTCCCCTCGATCTTAGTTAATCCCGTGGGAGATTGCGGCGCAACCAGCACGCAGCTCTATCAGCGCTCATGCGACGGTTTTGATCGTAAACCAGAAGGTTGCGCCCCCGCCGGGTGTGTCGTCGAGGCCAATTTGGCCGCCCATCGCTTCGACGAGCGCTTTGGAAATCGACAAGCCCAGGCCGGCGCCACCAAAGCTTGTCATTTCATCAGCCTCCGCCTGAACGAAGGTGTCAAAAATAGACCGACGCACATGCACAGGCACCCCGGGACCGGTATCAATGACCGAAACTTTGCGCCCTTCGGTGCCGTTCTCGTTGATGATCTCTTCAACGGCAATAGTAATCGACCCCTGTTTGGTGAACCGCACGGCGTTACCGACAAGGTTCAGCAAGACCTGACGCACCCGGTCCGCATCACCGATCACTTTGGTTGGAAGGCTATCGGGATGGTCCAACTGAATGAAAACCTCCATGCCAGTGACCTGCGCCGCAGACAAGTCTTTTACCGATGTGATCAAGGCAAGCAGGTCGAACCGCTACTCTCGCACTTCCAGATAACCGGATTCG
>CBFHXH010000004.1:0-78148 GCA_965659735.1 uncultured Pikeienuella sp. | reverse complement strand
TTTATGAACCCGACTGTCATGGCGATTGGCGACAGCATCTATAATGGCATGCGGTCGGCGACGATCACCGCGGAAATGGCCGGCAAGTCGACAATCGCTGGCGTTAGCCGGGTCATTGATCCGACCTATCCCTTTCTTGCGCCGCACTATCCCGAACCCTTGCTGATCGAAATCGAACAGACGCTTCGCGACATCAGTCAGGGCGATCTGATCGCCCGGCTGCGCGCCCAGATCCATGCGCTGGTGGCAAATGCCAAACGCTAGGGCGACGGCCAGCATGTGTTGAATGTGCCCCACGCCGCGTGGGACAACGTCGCCCGGGCCGGGGCTGAGGTGCGCGATCTCATCGACCGGGACTGGACGATTTGTGCCGACATGGCGGCGGATAAGCTCGCCTAACTTGCGGGCATGGATTCGCTGGAAGATCTGACCAACAGAGACGCCAATGTCATCGACCTGCATGTGGCGCTGAACGCCAAGTTCCTGTTGAACACCTATGAAAGGGACGAACTGAAAGCCATGCGCCCGATTGATCTGGTCGCGCTGCGCAAGCCCAAGCACTTGCTGATCAACATCGGCGCAAATCATGGCCTGATCGACATAACGCTGAGGGGGTTGAAGCGGACGCAAAACCCGGCGAAGGCCTGCTCCGCCTGGCCGAATGGCCGGACGAAATGCGCCGTCTCGCCAAACTGCTGGTGCAGCTGGGACCAGAGATTGAGACGATCCACCTGAACACGGTGCCACTGCCATCGACCGTGCCCAATATGTCGCCGCTCTACCGCCCTGGCCTTATCGGCCCCGGCAAATTGGACAAGGTGAATGGGTTTTTCCCGGTCTACGACAACCGCATCGGCGGCACCTGCCACTACACCCAGTATTCCGCCGCCAAGATGAAGCAGCTGGATCGGGACGTACGCAAGATCAACAACCGCATGATCGCCGAAGTACAGGCGGTGTTCGACGCAGCCGGCGACACGCGCGCCCGGATCTTCCGGCTGGACCAGGCGATAAAGCGGTATGATGGCAAGCACGAAGACGATCGGACGATCCATGAAGGCGACCCCGGCGTGCGGTTGGAAAAGACCAATCGCGGCTATTCCAATCGGGCGATCGATTTCCGCAACTCGATGACTTCGCCGAAGGCGGGCTTGGCAGCCTGGACAATCACCACCCGTCCAGCCTCGGCTATGCGGTGATGACCCGCGAATTGCTGCGTGAGATGAAGAAGTCCATTCCAGACATCAAGCTGAACCGGGCGATGATTTCCGAACAGGGCGACCGGATGCTGATGGATGAGCCGACGGAATTCACCCGCCTGATCAGCATCCTCTAAACCATTCGTCGCCAGAAAGCGGGCTTCCACGACGCGCCTGACTTTGCCGAAGCGAACGGCGGCGACCTACCACCGCCCGCGGCGCCAAATCCGCTGTCTGCTGATGATGAGGATGTCGCGCGCTTTGGCGAACTGATCGAGACCTTGCTGCGCACTGATCGGTAGAGCGGCCATAGGGTGCGCTTAGGCGCGCCAAACCCACCAAACCTGAGGATTATCATGGCCTCAGGCTATCAACACCTGGCAGCGGCTCCAGTGTGAAGCGCTGCCGGCTTCATAAGTTAACGACCCATTAATTCACATATATTACATAACTCTAACCAAGGTTTCACACCTGCCCGCCAACTCCACTCGCCCCCACGCCCCGGCGGTCTTTGACACCGCCCCCGAATCCTCTATAAGCCAGCGCTTCTGCGGCGCTTACACCCCTGGAGGATCGCCGCGATCTAACCAAAGGAAACACATCATGGCTGACACACCTGTCATCGAAGCTGTGGCGCGTGCAGGCACGGGCAAAGGGGCCGCCCGTGCGGCGCGTCGCGAAGGGCTTGTCCCCGGCGTCATCTACGGCGGCGGCGAAGAACCGCAGACCGTTAACATCAAGCACAACGTGCTCTTAAAAGCGTTGAAAGCGGGCAAGTTCATGTCCACGCTGATCAACCTGAAAGTTGACGGCGCCGACAACCGCGTCATCTGCCGCGCCGTTCAGAAAGACGTCGTCAAGGATCTGCCGACGCACGCCGACTTCCTGCGCCTGTCTGCGCGCAGCCGCATCAACCTGTACATCCCGGTTGATTTCATCAACGAAGATGAATGCCCCGGCCTGAAAAAGGGCGGCGTTCTGACCGTTGTCCGTAACGAGGTTGAACTGAAGGTGACCGCTGGCGACATTCCGGAAGAACTGGTTGTCGATCTCGCCGGTCTGGATGTTGGCGACACGATCAACATCTCGAACATCGACCTGCCCAAGGGCACGCGCCCGATGATCACCGACCGCGACTTTGTCATCGCGAACATCTCGGCCCCATCCAGCCTGAAGTCTTCGGAAAGCGAAGATGAAGGCGAAGAAGGCGCTGAAGAGGGTGAAGCAGAGGGCGGCGAAGAGTAATCTTCGTTTCACTGTGATACGCTTTGCGCGCCGCCCCGACCGGGCGGCGCGTTTTTTCTTTGTCAGGGATGCCAGATGAAACTGTTTGTCGGCCTCGGCAATGTCGGGGCGAAATACGCGCATAACCGGCACAATATCGGCTTTATGGCGGTGGATCGGATCGCCGATGATCACGGCTTTTCAGGCTGGCGGCGGAAATTCCAGGGCGAGATATCTGATGGGCGTCTTGGGTCTACCAAGGTGACGCTTTTGAAACCCCACACGATGATGAACCTGTCCGGTCAGGCCGTGGGGGAGGCGATGCGTTATCTTAAGCTGACCCCCGAGGACGTGGTGGTTCTGCACGACGAAATCGACCTTGCCCCCGCCAAGTGCCGGGTCAAGTACGGCGGCGGTCATGCGGGCCATAACGGCCTCAGGTCGATCCACCAGCATATCGGCGCCGACTATGCCCGCGTACGCCTGGGTGTTGGCCATCCCGGGGATAAGAACAAGGTGCCTGGCTATGTCCTGAAAGACTTCGCCAAGGCTGACGAGGCTTGGTTGGACGACGTGATCCGCGGCTGTTCCGACGGCGCCACCAAGCTGGCGGACCGGGATGATGCAGGGTTCATGAACGCCGTCGCGCTGCGCGCCGCGCCGCAGCGCGAAAAGCCTGCCAAGCGCGAGGCTGCGCCAACATCAAAGCCGGCTGAGGTGCCGGCCGAACAATCAACGTCCCCCTTCGCCAAGCTGCTTGGCAAATTTGGAAGATCCTGATGACTGAGCTTGACGCAATTGGGCTGCTTTGCCCCCTGCCAGTTCTGAAAACCCGCAAACGCTTGCAGCCGCTGGCCGTTGGCGACGTGCTTGAAGTGCTGGCCGATGATCCCGCCGCACTGGTCGATATCCCGCATTTCTGCACCGAACAGGGACACGAATTTCTAGGTCAGGAAGCGGAAGGTACCGCCTTTCGGTTTCGCATCAGAAAAGGCGGCTGACGGGACTTGCACCGAACATGTTTTCACGCTTTGTTCTTCACCATGAACAGCTATGATCTGACCCTGTCCGGCGCCCCGCTAGTGGCGCTGCCGTGTGGCGCCCTTTGGCTGCCAGAGCACGGCGTGCTGGCCGTTTCGGACCTGCACCTTGGCAAATCCAACCGCATCGCCCGGCGCGAAGGCCGCCTGACCCCACCCTATGAAACGATGGAGACATTGCGCCGTCTGTCCGATGTGATCGCGGCGATGCAACCCGAGACGGTAATCTGCCTTGGCGACAGTTTTGACGATGCGCAGGCGGCGGCTGAATTGTCGGAGGATGCTCAGCTGGCCATTACCGCGCTGATGGCGCGGCGTAAGTGGATCTGGATTGCGGGCAACCATGATCCGACGCCGACAGAGCTTGGCGGCGCTTACATGGCCGAATATCGCGTTGGGCCGTTGATCTTTCGCCACATCGCCGAAGATGGCGCGCGCGGCGAGGTTTCGGGCCACTATCACCCCAAGGTACGGATGCGCGGGCGCAGGCCCTGTTTCCTTTCGGACCAGCGCCGGATCATCCTGCCGGCCTTTGGCGTCTACACCGGTGGGCTGGATGTCTGCGACCCGGCCTTTGACCGGCTGATGGCCCCGGATGCGCTGGCGCTTATGACGGGCAAGGCCGTGGTTCCCGCCCCAAGGGTCGCTTTGGCTGCGCGCCGTTAGGGTGATTGCGCCAGGTTAGGATGGGGGAGTACGCTGATCGCTCATCCCACCAAGGACCAGCGCCCATGAACAAGCCCGATGACCTGAGCCAATACGAAGTCGGCTATGACATCCCCGCCAAAGCCGGCATGGCGGAGGCGGAAATTCAGACCCCTGCGCTGATCCTTGATCTGGACGCGTTAGAACGGAACATCACCAAAATGGGCGACTACGCCCGCGCCCACGGCCTGCGCCATCGGGTGCACGGCAAGATGCACAAGTCTGTCGACGTGGCGCATCTGCAACAGCGTCTGGGCGGCGCAGACGGCGTTTGCTGTCAGAAAGTGGCGGAGGCGGAGGTGTTCGCCCGTGGCGGCGTCAGGGACATCCTCGTCTCGAACGAGGTCCGTGATCCGATCAAGATCGACCGCCTGGGGCAGTTGCCAAAATTTGGCGCGGTGGTTTCAGTTTGCGTTGATGATCTGGCGAATGTCGCCGACCTGTCCGCCGCCGCCACGCGCCATGGTGTAACGCTGGATGCGTTGGTCGAGGTGGAGTGTGGCGCCGAACGCTGTGGCGTCACCTCAACGGAAGATGCGGTTGCGCTGGCCCGGGCCATCGACGCGGCGCCGGGGCTGACCTTTGGCGGCTTTCAGGCCTATCAGGGTGCGGCCCAGCATATCGAAGACTACGACGCGCGGGCCAAGCGACTGGACCACGTCATCGCCATCGCGCGGGACGTGACCGAGGCGTTGACTGCCGCTGGGCTCCCGCCCCGTATTGTGACAGGCGCAGGCACGGGGTCGTTTACGTTTGAGGCGACGTCCGGCGTCTATAATGAAATTCAATGTGGATCCTACGCTTTCATGGACGCGGACTATGGTCGCATTCAGGGGGCTGACGGTGCGCGGCTGGATCAGGGAATGTGGGAAAACGCGCTGTTTGTCCTGACCTCGGTCATGTCACATCCCACGCCGGACCGCGCCGTAGTGGATGCAGGGTTGAAGGCGTTGGCGGTGGATAGCGGCCTGCCTGTCATCTATGGCCTAGACAACGTCGAATACCTGAACTGTTCCGACGAACATGGGGTCGTCGCGGACCCTAGCGCAGCGCTCAGCATTAATCAGCGGGTTCGGCTGGTGCCAGGCCATTGTGACCCGACATGCAACCTTCATGACTGGTATGTCGGGGTGCGCGGCGGCGTCGTTGAAACCTTGTGGCCGGTTTCGGCGCGCGGCAAAGGGTTCTGAGACGCGTTTCAGAAGATAAAATCATTCACTGCGAAGGCGTTGATCTGATCACCCTCAACCGTGATCTGAACATTGCCAAAGGCGATGCGCACATCTTGACCGACCTCGGTGATCGCCAGATCGGCAAAGCTGTCTGCGCCCGCCTCAATCACCATCATGTCGCGACCTTGCTGAAAGTCGGTGATCGTGTCAGCGCCAGAGCCGAGGGTGAAGATAAACCGATCCGCCCCGCCGCCGCCAGTCAGGATATCCGCGCCACGCCCACCAGAGATATCGTCCCGCCCACCGCCGCCTTCGACGGTGTCGCACTCGCAACCCCCGTCCAGCGCATCGCGTCCGCCGCCGCCCTGCAAGAGATCACGCCCGCCACCGCCTTGAAGGACATCGCGTCCGCCATTGCCGATCAGTAAATCCCGGCCCCCGCCCGCCCATGATGGTTGCGGCACTTTCAATGTCACCCTCTTTCAACGTTAGCAGGGCGCCGCGCTTGTAGCTCCAGAAATAGCAGCCGGTGACGCCTGCTTCCCGCGCTATCGCATGGTAACGATCGAGAAGATCGACGAAGGAACGGACCTCGCCAAAGCTGTCCATCAATTCCCTGGCGCGATTGATCCCCGTCATGGTGCGCAGCCTAATGCGAAAGGTTGGCTCCGGTCGACCCTTCAGCCGCCTGCAATGACGTCATAACAGTCAGGCCGCCGATCGCGGAAGATGCCCCAGGCCGCACGGGCCTTGCGAATGTCATCAAGGTCGAATGTAGCGAGCGCGACGCCTTCATCTCGATCCATATCCGCGGCCAGCCCGCCGGTTTCGTCAGCGATGAAGCTGCCGCCATAGAAGGTCAGCTCATGCCCGACTGCTTCCACGCCCACCCTGTTGCTGGCCGCCAGCACGGCCATGTTGGCCGCAGCGTGGCCCTGCATGGTGCGCCGCCAGTGGTCGCGGGAATTCAGCGTTGGGTCCTGCGGTTCCGATCCGATGGCGGTTGGGTAGAGCAAGACATCCGCCCCCATCACTGACATCGACCGCGCCGTTTCGGGAAACCACTGATCCCAACAGATGCCGACGCCGATGCGCCCAACGGCGGTGTCCCAAACCTTGAAACCAGTGTCGCCGGGCGTGAAGTAGAATTTTTCCTGATACCCTGGCCCATCTGGGATGTGGCTCTTGCGATAGATGCCGAGGACCGAGCTGTCCGCATCCGCGATGGCGATGGAGTTGAAGAACTGCCGTTCAGTCCGCTCAAAGAAACTGATGGGCAGAACCACGCCCAGTTCACCCGCCAAAGCCGCAAAATGGGCGATCAGTTTGTTGCTATCGAAAGGCTGAGCAAGATCCAGGTGTTCAGCGTTTTGCTCTGAGCAAAAGTAAGGCGTCTCAAACAGTTCTTGCAGCAGGATGAGGTTGGCGCCCTTGCCTGCCGCCTCGCGCACCAGCGCCTCGGCTTTTGCGATGTTGGCGTCGATGTCCCAGGTGCATTTCATCTGGGTGATGGCGAGGGTCAGGGTCATTTGGGCGGCTCCACAGCTCGGTAGTCTTCGAATTGGGTCGATAGCGGGATGCCGTTTTCACCGGGCTGATCCGTCGCCTCGGCCACGACCAATCCGGTCCCGAACCCCTTGCCGCCCAGCGGATAGCCATCCGGGCCAAATATCGCGCTGTGGCCGACATAGTCCAGATCACCCTCAACCCCGGTGTAGTTAGCGTAGACGATGTTCAGTTTGCTTTCCAACGCGCGGGCCGGGACGGTGATCTGGTTGACGTTGATGAACGGCTTCATGTTCGCCGTCGGCGCGATGATTGTTTGAACTCCGGCGCAGGCCAGAGCGCGGGTATGTTCAGGGAATTCGACGTCATAGCAGATCAGCACGCCGAACTTGTGGCCGCGGTAGGTGAACGTCGTGTGCGCATCGCCGGGGACGAAAATCGCCTGCTCGCCCGGCCCAAACAGCTGGATTTTACGGAACCGCGCCAGTTCAGCGCCATCGTCGCCGTAGACGAAAGCGGAGTTAGACGCCTTGCCGTCGGCGTATTCCGCCAACCCGACGCACAGCGCGACACCATGCTTGGCGGCGAGGGCAGCGACTTTGCCTTCAATCGTCTGCCACCCATCTGGCGGAGTGGTGGTGATCGAATTATAGCCGGGCAAGAACAGCTCCGGCATGGTCAACATCTCAACGCCGGCCTCTGCCGCTTTACCCAGCGCGTCGTCGATGACGGCGAGGCCAGCGGTGATGTCACCGGCGGGAGAGGCGCATTGATAGAGGCCGAGGATCATATGCCTTCGGCGCCCGGCAGGTAGACGACTAGCGTGCAGCCGTTCTTGGAATAGGAATTGTGCTTAGTGCCGGATGAAAGACAGATGATGTCGCCGGGCTTGTATTCGTATCCGTCGTGATCGGTAAGGTCGCCCTCGATCAGGAAGAATTCTTCATCGCCAAGGTGGGTGTGCGCCTCGGTCGTCATGCCGGGGGCCATGCGATAGATATGAAAGCCATAACCGCGCTTGCCGCCGTTGACCTGCAAGACCTCGCCATCCGGTTTGCCGTTGTTGGTCAGAAAGAGTTCGAACTTGCTGTCCGCGATGTTCGCAACCTTGCGGTCTGAGGGGGCGATGGGGTCCATAGAGTGTTCCTCCGAAGCGACCGTCCCGGACCTGATCCGGGACCTGTCTCAGTAGGAAAAGGCCCCGGCACAAGGCCGGGCCGGTGGTTTTTTGTGGAAGTCTTACTGCTTCAGACGCGTCCAGATCTGGTCATAGATCTTCTGGGTCGTTTCATCGCAAACCTGCACGAAGGTGCCCGCTGGCGCATCGGCTGGCGGGTTCTGTTCGGGCGAGGTCTGCAGTTCAGGATCCAGCAGCGGGCCGACACCCTTCACACCGGCGGTGTAGCGGGCGAAGTTCGTCACTGCGGCGGCGTTCTCAGGCTCCAGCAGGAAGTCCATGAACTTGATCGCAGCGTCGCGGTTCGGCGCGTCTTTCAGTAGAACCACGTTGTCCATCCAGACGATGTAGCCCTGTTTCGGATAGGCGTATTCGACATTGGCGCCTTCCAGACGCGCCTTCTGGCCAAAGCCGTTCCAAATCATGCCGACAGCCGCATCGCCTGACACCAGCACGTCCTTCGCGCCGTCCGAGTTGAACGAAGCCCAGCTGCCTTTGGCGTTCTGCACCAGGTCGTCCAGCGCCTTCAGCTGGTCGCGGTCCGTCGTGCACTGCGGGATGCCGAGGTGGATGGATGCGAAGACCAGCGTCTCACCCGCCGTGTCGAGCACGTTGATCTTGCCAGCCAGTTCAGCGGGCGGCTCAAACAGCAGGCTCGTGTCACGAATGTCGCCAGAATACGCATCGCGGTTCACCATGAAGCTGGTGGAACCCCACTGATACGGGATCGAATGCTGGCGGCCATTGTCGAAATCAACGTTTAGCCACTGGTCTTCGATGTTGCCGATGTTCTTCAACTCGCCGTCCGCGATGGTGTCGAGCATGCCTTCGTTCTTCATGATCGAAACCATGTAGTCGCCTGGCACGGCGACGTCGTAGGATCCCAGTTTACCCGCCTTCAGGTTCGCCAGCATCGCTTCGTTCGAATCGAAGGTGTCCATCACAACCTCGATGCCGGTCTCAGCCGTGAACTTATCCAGCAGCTCCTGCGGGATGTATTCGAACCAGTGGTAGAGCGACAGCTTGCCTGCAGCGGCGGCGCCCCCGGTTGAGAGCATTAGCGCAGCAGCTGCGGCCCCCAGTGTTTTCATAAATTTCATGCAACTTCTCCTCTGTGGAACTAGTGGGACGTCTTCGCGTCCTCTGTGCGCCCAATCAGGTATGATAGTGTCACGATCAGGATGGAAAACAATAATAATAGCGTGCTTAGCGCCATTATGTCGGGCTTGATGCCTGCTTTGACGGCACCGAAGATTGCGGTGGGCAAGGTTTCGACACCCGCGCCTTTGACGAAGTTGGTGATGATGAAATCATCGAGGCTGATGATGAACGCAAGCAGGAACCCCGACATGATTCCCGGTGCCATGATCGGCGCGAGGACATAGCGAAATGCGTTCCAGCGGCTGGCGTAAAGGTCCTGCGCCGCCTCTTCGAATGTCGCTTCGATCCCCTGCAATCGGGCCGAAATCGGCAGATATGCGAAGGGGATGCAGAACACGATATGGGCGACGACGATCGACAGATAGCCAAGGCTGAAGCTGATCGCTGAAAAGAAGATCAGCGTCGCGACGGCGGTTACGATCTCAGGCACCATGATGGGCATTGAGATGAGGGCGAAACTGGCAGGTTTTCCCCGGAAATTCCCGCCCCGAACCATCCCTATCGCGGCGGAAGTAGCGATAACGGTCGCCACGGTAGCGGCAATGATCGCGATGGTGAAGGAGTTCCAGGCGGCGGTGCGAAATTTGCCAGCCTCCACCCCAAAGAAGATTTCATTGTACCAGCGCAGGGACACCGTATCGAAACGCGTGATCGAGAGGCTGTCGTTGAAGGAATAGACCGCCACGACGATCAGCGGCGCGTAAAGGATGAAGAGGCACGCGAGTGTTATCGCAAAGAAGCCTGTGTAGCTGCGGGGATCGAAGACGCGCATTAGACCTGTTCCCTCGCCTGATTGCGGGCGTAAAAGAAGAGGACGATGAGCACCATCGACAGCAGGATCATCGAGGCCGCCGCCCCAAACGGCCAGTTCCCTGCCTGTCCCTTGAACTGCTCTTCAATCAGCGAGCCGATCATGAAGTTCTTGGCCCCACCCAGCAGATCGGGCGCAAGGAACGCACCGAGCGATGGGACAAAGACCAGAATGCAGCCCGCAATGATGCCCGGTTTTACTACGGGCAGCACGATGCGGCGCATGATCGTCCAGCGGCTGGCGTAAAGGTCGGCTGCCGCTTCCGACAGGGCGAAGTTGTACCGCTCCACCGCCGCATAGATCGGCAGAACCATGAACGGCAGGTAGCTGTAGAAGAGGCCCAGCTGCACGGCGAGGTCGGTGTTGATGATCTCCAGCGGCGCATCGATGATCCCGATACCCAGAAGCGCCTCGTTCATCGGTCCGTTTTCGCGGATGAGGAACTTCATCGACACAGTGCGGATCAACAGGTTAACCCAGTAGGGTACGGTCACCAGAAACAACCAGACCGCCCGGGTCGAGGGCGGGCGTGTTGCGATGTACCAGGCCGTTGGAAAGCCGATCAGAAGGCAAAAGAACGTCGCAACAGCCGCCTGAATGATCGAGCGGGCGAAGATGGTGATATACGTCCACTGGATCGTCGGCGGGTCGTCGCCGAAAAGTCCGCGGTCGAACAGGAACTGGTCATAGGCGGCCAACGAAAATTCCCATATGACGCCACCTCGGAATTCCTTGGTCAGGAAGGAATAGGTCAGCATCAACAGGACAGGGATCAGCAGGAAGAACCCGATCGTCAGCCATGACGGGAGGAGGAGCCATATTCGCACCGGCGCAAACGCACTGGAAACCGTTCTGCCGCCACCAACCGCCGCCATGCCGCTACTCCACCAGGAACCGCGCCGCGCCAGGCGCGACGGCAAGGTGGATTTCGGCGCCTTCTGCCAGACGATCATCGCCATCCAGCGTGTTCTGCATGCGCGCATTCAGCGTCGCGCCGCCGTCCAGATGAACCAGTATCTGCGTATCCGTGCCCAGATAGACGGTCTGGCCAATCTTGGCCGGGATGCTGGCTGCGCTGGCTGCAGCGCTGATTGTCAGACGTTCGGGGCGGATCGACAACCAGCCGACCTGGCCCGGCCGAACGCCGCCCTGGCACAGGGCGGAAATCGATGCGCCGCCAAACTGGCAGGTGACCGCGTCGCCATCGACGGCGCTGGCTACAGCCTCCAGCAGATTTGTCTCGCCGATGAAGTCCGCAACGAACCGATTTGCGGGGTGTTCATAGACATCTTCCGGCGTGCCGATTTGTTGCAGCTTGCCCGCCGACATCACTGCGATGCGGTCGGACATGCTGAGCGCTTCTTCCTGGTCATGGGTGACGAAGATGAAGGTGATGCCAGTTTCCCGCTGCAGCGATTTCAGCTCAGCCCGCATTTCCTGGCGCAGTTTCAGGTCCAGCGCCGAAAGCGGCTCATCCAGCAGCAGCACCTTGGGTTTGGGCGCCATGGCGCGGGCCAGCGCAACACGCTGTTGCTGGCCGCCTGACATCTGGCTTGGCTTGCGATGGACGAACTGACCCAATTGCACCATTTCCACCATCTCAGCCACGCGGGTGTTGACGTCGTCGCCCGACCAACCAAGCATTTTCAGACCGAAGCCAATGTTTTCAGCCACATTCATATGCGGAAACAGGGCGTAGTTCTGAAAGACAGTGTTCACGGGCCGCTTGTCCGGCGGTAACGTTTCAATCTCATCCCCGAACAGGTGGATCGTGCCTGCTGTAGTAGCCTCAAACCCGGCGATCATGCGCAGCAGCGTGGTCTTGCCGCAGCCGGACGGGCCAAGCAGGGTGAAAAACTCATTGTCGCGAATGTCGAAAGTGACATTGCTGAGCGCGGTGAAGTCGCCAAAATCCTTTCGGACATCGCCCAGCGATACGGCCGCCTTGCTGGTCGCTTCTGTCACCTTAAGCACCCTCTTCCCAATCGAGGCTCGTCAGGGATACCCCTCTCATGAGCCATCATTAAAGTAGCGCAGGTTTCGGGGTGGTATATACCCCCAGTGTGGTACAGCCCAGTCATGCGGGCGCCATGTCCGCCCCTTCCCCAATCAGGGGGAGGAGGAGCGCGAACAGTTCGCCTTGCGAGGATATTCTGCAGCGCGCGTAAAGCTGTTTGCGAAACACTTTCACTGTCTGCCAGCTGATCCCCAGCATCAAGGCGATGGACTTGGACGAATGACCCTGAAGGATCAGCAAGCCAACCTCCACCTGTCTGGGTGTCAGTTCGACGCCTTTCTGGGAAAATAGCTTGCCGGCGAGCGCGTCCACCAATTCCTCCGGCGCCGCCTCTTGCGCTTCGACCGGTGGGGCGTAGTCCGCCCAATGTCTTTCCATGAGCGCGGCCATGACCGGGGCGAGGCGCGCAAAGTCAGTCAGCTGGCGCCGTTCGAACCGGCGGCCAGATACCTGATCACGGCCAAAACAGGCGGTGATTGTCCAGCCTGTCTGCGAATAGGCGAAGAGCGCGATTTCATCCAGCAGCGTTGTTTTCTTGTAGTATTCCAGGAAATAAGTTGTGCTTTTGAACTTATCGGGCGAGACGTCTTCTAGACGATACAGCCCACGCGGCACTCGGTTCAGGTGCGCTGCGTAAAACGGGTCCAACACGTAATGTGACGGCAGGTACGTCTCATCGATCTGGGCGTAGCAGAACGGATCAACATATTGCCGGTACAATTCGCGCGGGGTTTCGGTGCCGGACTAGGCAAGGATGATCAAGTTGTCATAGTCGAGGCAGGCCGACGCCGCGCTCGCCAGCGACTGGGCGAACCGTTTGCCGCCCACGCTGTCGACCATCGCGGCCAGCCCGCTAAGCGCGGCGGTGGAGGTTGGCGGCTCGAGGCTCATCAGCGGTCAACAAAGGGCATCGACCGCCCTTTCCAACATCCGCTCGCAGGCGGTCAGCTGTTCGGTCGTGATGTATTCATCTGACTTGTGTCCCTGCCCCTCCATCGAGCCGGGGCCGCAAACGATGGTGGGGGCGCCAAGCGCGGCGAAGACACCCGCCTCGGTTCCAAAGGCGACTTTGGTGGTGGTGTTCGTTTCAGCCAGCGTCTGGGCGAGCGCGATGGCGGGGTCATCGGCGCCGACATCGAGGCCGGGATAAGCGTTCACCTGCTCCACCGTGATTGCGGCACCGTCCCACTTTGCGCGATAGTCCGCGGCGATCTGATCGGCGGCGTCGCGGATGCGGCCGGTCAGCACTTCTGCCGGATCAGCGGCGAGATGCCGAAACTCCATCATCATCTCAGCCCGGTCTGCAACGATATTCAGCATTTTGCCGCCGGTCAGCGTCCCGACATGGATGGTGCTGTACGGGATGTCATAGGCCGCGTCCCGCGCGCCACTGGTTCGCAGATCGTCCTGCAGCGCGCGCATCGCAGTGATGAAGTCGCTGGCCATGTTCAGCGCGTTGACGAATTTTGGCGCCAGCGCGGAATGGCCAGCCTGTCCGGTGCACACAACCCGCTGCATCGCCTTGCCCTTGTGGCCGGTCGTCACCTGCATCTCAGTCGGCTCGCCCACGATGCAAAGGCGTGGCCGACTGATCAGTCGAGCGAGGGCGCTTTCCATCTGTTGAACGCCGACACAGCCGATTTCCTCGTCATAGGACAGCGCCAGCGATAGCGGCGCCTTCAGGTCCGCCTTGGCCGCGCGGTCCGCTGCAGTCAGCATGCAGGCGACGAAACTCTTCATGTCAGTCGTCCCGCGCCCAAACAATCGGTCATCTTCGCGGGTCAGTTTGAATTCCGGGCGAGTCCAATCCTGGCCTTCAACCGGCACGACATCCGTGTGCCCAGACAGGAGCACGCCTGCGCCAACTGGCCCAAGAGTGGCGTAAAGCCCCGCCTTTTCGCCTGTCGGATCGGGAATACGGGTGATTGTGAAGCCGCGATCGGCCAGAAACGTCTCAATATAGTCGACCATTGCGAGGTTCGAACGCGCGCTGACCGTATCGAACCCGATCAGCCGATCGAGAATGTCGAGCGTGCTCATCAATCCGCCGCAAGCTCTGTGATTTCGCGGCGGAACGACAGGTCGTCGCCAAGGTCAGGTTCATCTAGCTCACGCGCATATCGATGCCCGGCATAGGTCGCCCAGGCGATCGGGCCTGGCGCGTTGGCATCGCCGATGATCTTGACCGACTTGATCCCGGCGTCGGCCCAATCAGCCTGGCGCGCCTTCAGGTCGAGATAGAGGCCGTTGTTCTCCAGCCGAGAGGCGACCATAACGACCGCGTCGCAGACGAAATTCTGCGTATCGCCTGTGAAAGTGCAGTCGGACACGACATGGCCGGACGCGATTTCCACGACCCCCCGGTTCAGCACGATCTTCACCCCCAACCCGGTGAGGCGTTTGTGAATTTCATGCTGTTCAAGCGTGTTCACCGTCCATTCGGACAACAGCGGCGCAGGGGTGATTATGGTGACTTCACAGCCTTTGCTCACCATCAGTTCGGCCAGCACCCCGCCCATGTAGAAATGATCATCGTCATAGATCACGACCTTGCCGCTGGGCGTTCGACCCTCAAGCAGATCGTCAGGGGTGAAGAGCGGCATGGCCGCGTCGATGACGAAGGGGACGACATGCTGCCGGCTGACCCCGTCACGTCGCCATGTTGATCCGGTGGCGATGCAGATGTTTTCGAACCCGAATTCCAGAATGGCCGCTGCGTCCAGTTCGCTGTCAAAATAAATCTCCGCGTTCGGTTTCTGGCTGAGCTGGTATTCGCGGTAATCTGCCACCCGGCCCCATGCGCTGAGGCCCGGCAGGGTGCGTTCCTTGGCCACCCGTCCGCCCAGAACCGTTGTCGCCTCGGCCAGCGCAACGTCATACCCGCGTTCGGACAATGCCCTCGCCGCCTCCAGCCCCGCGGGGCCAGCGCCGACGATCAGGGCGTTCTGGCTTGCGCCCTTGCCTGCAATCTTTTCTGGGTGCCAGCCTTTGCGCCATTCTTCCATGAAGGTCGGGTTCTGCGTGCAGCGGCTCAGCGCCATGGTCATGTCGCCGGTGATGCAAATGTTGCACCCGATGCATTCGCGGATGTCTTCGATGCGCCCCTCTTCCACCTTCTTGGGCAGGAACGGATCGGCGATGGAGGGGCGGGCGCAGCCGATGAAATCCAGCACACCAGACTTGATCTGCTTGACCATCACATCGGGCGAGGTGAAGCGGCCAACGCCAACAACAGGTTTGTCGGTCAGATCACGCACGCCTTTGACCAACGCCTCCTGCGCCGCTTCTTCCTTGAAGCGAGACGGACCTGAACAATCCTCCCACGTGCCATGGGCGAGGTCCCAGAGGTCGGGAAGGTTACGGTTCATCTCGACAAAATCGCGAACCTCGGCGTTGGAGAAGCCGAGGTCGCCCACAGTTTCATCCAGACTGACCCGCAACGTCAGCGCCATTGTGTCGCCAACCGCATCGCGGATGTCATTGACGACTTCGCGGACGAACCGGGACCGGTTCTCCAAGCTGCCGCCATATTCATCGTCACGCTGGTTGGTCGCGCGGCTGAGGAAATGCTGGAAAATTCCGAACCCGTGCGCACCGTAAAGGCAGATCAGGTCAAAGCCCGCCAGTTTCGACCGTTTGGCCGCGTTCACGAACCAGCGGCGTAAATCGCGAATATCGTTTTGATCCAGAGCACGCGCCTGCACCGGGTCATTGGTGAAGGTGCGGATCGGCATGGCTGACACCGCCAGAGGCACTTCGCGGGTATAGAAATTTGGCCCGTTCACCCCGGAATAGGCCAGCTGAATGCCCGCGAGCGCACCATGTTCCTTCATCGCTTCGGACATTTTTCTGAGCTGGGGGATATCCTTATCCTCCCATAGCCGCAGCTCGATGAAGGGCGTGATTTCGGAGGACTGATGCATCTCGCACTGTTCGGTGAAGATCACGCCCCAGCCGCCTTCGGATTTTACCCGGCGCATCGCAGCGGCGGCGGACGGGTCGCGATAGCCGCCGCCATTGCAGTGCGGCACCTGGTAAAAGCGGTTCTTGGCCGTCAGCGGGCCAATTTTCATAGGCTCGAACAGAATGTCGTAACGGGGGTCGCGCACCAGCATTTCTCCTTACCCTTGCTGCAACGCACGATACTTGAGCGGCGGCGCAAAGGAAGCGCAGAATGCGAAATCAATGGTAAGGGTGAGGCTATGACGACGTGTCGAGACCCGGCAGGTCACCTGCGTCGCTGCGGGTTTGCACATGTTCCACAAACGCACGAACGACATTTGCGTTGTCAGCGGCTGGTGACATCAACAGTCCGACCGAAAGGGGGCTTACATCGCCCACGAGTGGAATGAACCGCAAAAGGCGCCCATCTGGCGATCGATCGTTGAGAGGGCGGATATTGGCGAAGGAATAGCCGAACCCATTGCCAACCAGACTGCGCATCACGGCCATGTCCCTTGTGCGTTCAGCGATGATCGGCTTGCCGCCTGTGCCGGAGAAGAAGGACAGAAAGTAGTCCGAACTGACAGGCAGATCGATCAGCACCATCGGATGACTCAGCAGGTCGGTCGCCGTAACTGCGTCGCGATCCGCCAGCGGGTGGGTTTCATTGACAAACACCAGCGGCGGCAGTTGTCGCAGCGGCGTGAAGCTCAGATCAGCCGGCAGGTCCATGTCATAGGTCAGCGCCACGTCGATATCTGCACGGCGGAGGGCACTGAAAAGTTCCGCCTGGTTCAGTTCGGCCTGACTGACCCGCACCTCTGGATACGCCGCTTCGAAACTGCGCCTGAGCGAGGGAAGAAGCACCTGCGCAAAGGTCAGCAAGCACCCAATCGCCAGCGGACCGCGGGCCGTGCCAGAGATATCGTTCGCCAGCGCATTCAGCGCCTCAGCCTCCTGCAGGATCAGCCGGGCCTGGTCCAGCATCCGCCGCCCCGCCTGGGTCAGCGACAGACCCTGTGCATGCTGTCGGACAAACAGGGACAGGCCAAATTCCTGCTCCAACTGCGTGATGGCGGCTGAAATGGAAGGCGATGACACGTTCACTTTCTCAGACGCCAGCGCAATGCTGCCCGCCTCGCCCACGGCGACGAAGTATTCCAGTTGTCTCAGCGTATATCTCAGCATCCCATTCCCCCTACACCCCGGAGCGATGGCGCGCCAGCTTCGTTAGCCTGTCTCGAAGCGCGGGTGAGCGAGATGGTCGTTTATCAATCGGGCGCCTTGTGAAACTATCCCCGCAATCAAAGTTGCATCGGAATTCGCCATGGCCCATACCCGCATCCGCAAATTTAACACCTCTGACACCTATCCCGAGCAGAAGCTGGACAATGACCTCTGTCAGGCTGTTGTGACCACGGGCGGCAAGACCGTCTGGCTGCGCGGCCAGTGCCCGCAGAACCTTGACGACGCCGTAAATATTGAAAGCCACGATCCGGTCGAACAAACCCACAAGGTCATGCAGAACATCAAGCAACTGATTGAGGAAGCCGGGGGTGAGATGACCCACCTGGTGAAGGTTGTCGTCTACATCACCGACGTTCGGCACCGTGAGGCCGTTTACCGGACAATGGGCGAATACATCAAAGGCGTTCATCCGGTGTCCACAGGTCTGGTCGTGCAGGCGTTGGCCCGACCCGAATGGCTGGTGGAAATCGACGGCACCGCCGTGATCCCGGAAGGATATCAGCCATGACATTCTCGCTTGTGGCCCGCTGCGCTGACACGGGCATGTTCGGCATTGCGATCTCATCATCTTCGCCAGCCGTCGCGGCCCGCTGCGCCTACACCCGCGCGGGCGTTGGCGCCGTCGCCAGCCAGAACATCACTGACCCGACACTGGGGCCGTTTGCGCTTGACCTGATGCAGGGCGGGATGTCGGCTGCCGAGGCAGTTGCGGGTGTACGCGACCAGGGGCGGTTTATCGAATACCGGCAGGTCCTCGCCATTGACAAAAACGGCGGCGCAGCGATCCATTCAGGGCCCAACTCGCTGGGCGTCTTCACCGATGCTGCGGGCAAGGACGTGATTGCGGCGGGCAATCTGCTGGCTAATGAGAATATCCCTCAGGCTTTGGTCGATGGGTTCGAAGGCGCGACCGGCCATCTGGGCGACCGCCTGATCGCCGCAATGCGCGCTGGTCTGGCCGCAGGGGGCGAGGCGGGGCCTGTGCATTCCGCTGGCATGCAGCTTTGCGACAAGGTTCCATGGCCGGTCGCTGACCTGCGCTGTGACTGGTCCGAAGAGTGCCCGATCGAGAACATCGCCGCCGCATGGGAGGTCTACAAACCTCAGCTGGACGCTTACGTCCAACGCGCGCTCGACCCGCGCGAGGCGCCGTCTTACGGCGTGCCGGGCGACGAATAGGGGCGGGGCGATGGAACAGACAGAGGTACTGGTTGTCGGCGCCGGGCAGGCCGGCGTGGCGATGAGCGAACATCTCGGCAAGCTGAACATCCCGCATATCGTGCTGGAGAGGGGGCGCATCGCCGAACGTTGGCGGTCGGAACGATGGGACAGCCTCGTCGCCAATGGCCCTGCATGGCATGATCGGTTTCCGGGGATGGAGTTTCCTGAAACCGGGCCCGACGGGTTCCCCGGCAAGGAAGAAATTGCCGACTATTTCGCGGCTTATGCAGAAATGGTGGATGCCCCGATCCGCTGCGGCTTCGAGGTGACCGAGGTGGTGAAAAGCGAAGGTACGACCCGGTTCATCGCCAAGACCTCTGCGGGCGACATCGCCGCAAATTATGTGGTCGCCGCGACCGGGCCGTTCCAAAAGCCGATCATGCCGCCCGTCGTGCCGAACGATGCGCCGGTTCACCAGATCCATTCCAACGCTTACCATAACCCCAGCCAGTTGCCCGATGGCGGCGTTCTGGTGGTCGGCGCAGGATCATCTGGTGGGCAGATTGCAGATGAACTGGTGCGATCAGGTCGTGATACGTACCTGTCGGTTGGCCCGCATGACCGCCCGCCGCGCAGCTATCGTGGACGCGATTTTGTCTGGTGGTTGGGCGTTCTTGGCAAATGGGATCTGCAAACGCCGCCAGCCGGCGCCTCACATGTCACCATTTCTGTCAGCGGCGCGCGCGGCGGCCGTACGGTCGATTTCCGCCGCTTGGCGGCCGAGGGGATCACGCTGGTCGGCATGACTGACGCGTATGACAACGGCGTGCTGACCTTCGCGGGCGATCTGGCCGACAACATCGCTGAGGGCGACGCGAATTACCTTTCCGTTTTGGAAGAAGCCGACGCCTATATCGCCCGCAACGGTCTCGACCTGCCGGAAGAGCCTGAGGCGAAGGTCTTTGGTGCGACGCCGGATTGTGTGGCAAACCCGATCCGCGAACTGAACCTGGCGGAGGCTGGGATCAAGTCGATCATCTGGGCTACGGGCTATGCGACGGATTTCAACTGGCTGAAGGTGAACGCCTTTGATGATGCGGGAGAGCCTGACCATCAGCGCGGCGTCTCGAAGGAGCCCGGTGTATATTTCCTGGGCCTGCCCTGGCTGTCACGGCGCGGGTCGTCCTTTATCTGGGGCGTCTGGCATGATGCGCGCCATGTGGCGGACCAGATCGAAATCAGGCGCAGCTACATGGCGTATGAGGCTGCTGGCTGAGCCAATTCCGCCGTCCCACAAAAAACGCCCCAGCCAAAGCCGGGGCGTTTTCCGTTTGAGGGTCTGATCAGTACAGAGCGACCGGGTTGATGATCATCTGAACCGTGCCGCGGATGCGCGCCTGGCCGAGAACGAACATGAACTCGCTTACGCCGTCGCGAACCAGCGGGCCAGTGTTCATCGTTTCCAGGATGTAGATGCCGTTTTCCTGCAACAGGATCACGTGGCCGTAGAATGCGCCATCACCTTCCGCGGGCGGCACAGGCTCAACACCGCAGGTGTCGGCGCCAACCGCCATCACGTTCAGCGAGGCGAGATAGCGGGAACCCGTGACGTTCAGGCCTGGTTCACCCGACACCCATGCCTTTGGATCGCTCTCCAGCATGTTTTCGGTCCAACCAGTGTGGAAAAGGACGATGTCTCCTTCGCCCAGCGTCACGCCCTGCTTCTCAGCCTGCGCCTTGATCTCTGCTTCGCCAAAATGCTCACCAGCGGCCAGCATGTCCTTGTCGCCAGTCATGTCGAGCACGACGCCGCGACCAACCAGCGGCGGCACGTCATGCACGCCCAGCTTGGTCAGGCCAGTGATCTGGCTGATCTCCGAACTGTCGAGGCAGTTGTAGTACAGCCCGGCTTCACCCAAATGGCCAAGGCCATCAATCTGACTGCCGATGCCGACCCAAGTCTGAAGGATGTCGTCATTGTAGATCGCAGGATAGCCAAACTGTGTCAGTTCGTTGCCGCCAGCTTGGCCGGGCTGCACGACCTGAAGGTTCAGCGTGCGCGGCGCAAAGGCGGGGGTTGAGCTGTCGATGACGATGCCAAGCGGTTGGGATTTGCCCTGTTTGATCAACGCCGCCGCCTTTAGCGTGTTTTCCGGCGAAATCAGGTTGGCTGAGCCAAGCGTATCATTCTCACCCCATTTCGAAGGCATGTATTCTGTGGCAGCCATTGCGCCGGTCGCCATCATGGCCACACCTGCAGCAATCACGCCAGTCCTTAGGTCCTTAAGCATCGTCGCCTCCCGTGTTTGAGGCGCATTTAGGCGCTCTTAGGTGAAGCTACTTTACGTTCGGCACGCCCACTACGCGAGCCTTTCAGGCAAAGGTGACGTTATGACATTGACGAATATTCAATGGTGATTGACGGCAAATCCATATTTATTGTGCAATGTAATAACATTACATGTATATTAGGTTCAAATACTCACGATGGAATATTTATTTCTAAAGCCCGGTTCCGCGTGATGCGCTTGTCGGCCTCATCCCAACCTGGCGGGGCCGATGTTCTGCGTATCTTTAGTTCAACCGGGATCTCACGCGATCCAACCTGACCATCGCGTGCGCCCATTTGCACCAACAATGCTTCGGCCGCTGCGAGCCCCACACCAACGGAATCGATTCGAACTGTCGTCAGCGCCGGGGTCAGTTCAGCAGATCCGCTAAAATCGCCGATCCCCACAACAGTCAGATCATCGGGCAGGCGCAGGCCCAGCTCCATCGCCGCTGAAATGACGCCGCGCGCGATCACGTCGTTTCCGGCGAGAATGGCCGTTGGCCGTTCGTCCGCCGACAACAGTTCAAGCGCTGACTGCATGGCCTGTCCAATATGGTAGCGGGATTCGCGCCGCCATGCGTTCGGCGGCGCAACGCCAGCCGCACCCAGCACAGCCATCGCGCCGTCAAAGCGCCGCTCAGCCCGGTCATTGCCTTCGATCGGGGGAAACACCGTGGCGATGGCCTTATGACCCAGGTCGCAGATATGGCGCGCCGCCAGTGCGCCGGCCTTGGCGTTGTCAGCGCCGATGCAGGGCAAGCGCGGCGCGTCGCCAAAACTCCACATCAGAACCGCCGGGGTTTCGCGGGCGGCGATCAGGTCAAAGGTACGATCCTGATGGGATAGTCCAATCAGGGCGACGCCGTCGACGCGGTGTTCCAGAAATTTGCGCAGCAGTTGATGTTCCGCCGCCTGATCATAGCCATGCGTGGCGATCAACAGGCTTTGCCCCGCATCCTGCAGTGCGGTCGAAAAGGACTGGATGAGGTTGGAGAAGATCGCGTTGTCGATGGTAGGTACGATCAGTCCCACCGCACCGGACTTTTCCCCATGCATCGCGCTGGCGGCGCGGTTGCGAATGTATCCCAAATCATCAACGGCGCGCTGAACCCTCGCTCGCGTGTCAGGGCGCACCAGCGAAGGATGGTTGAAGGCGCGCGACACAGTCGCCGGCGATACGTCCGCTGCGCGGGCCACGTCGATAATATCCGCATGCTGTTTTTCTGCCATTTCCCACCAAATGAAAACGTTTGCATTACTGTTTTCATGCCCTAGCGTGAAGTCAACAACAAGGGATATGGAACTGTAAATGGAGTTCCTCTACTACTTTGACGAAGTGGCCACGCCGATGGCGATGGCGTTGCTAATCGGCGGCACGATCGGCGGCCTGATCCTTGGCGCGACCCCCGGTCTGTCGCCGACCATGGCGGTGGCGCTGCTGATCCCGTTCACGTTCTATCTGGAGCCCGTGCACGGATTGATCCTGCTGGGCGCGGCATACACATCGACTGTGGCGGGAGGCGCGGTCAGTGCGATTCTGCTGAAGATTCCGGGCGCGCCCGCGAACATCGCCACGACGCTTGATGGGCATACAATGGCGAAGAACGGGCAAGGCGCGCGGGCGCTGCAGCTTTCATTCCTCGCCTCGCTGGTTGGCGGCCTGTTTGGTGTGGGCCTTTTGATTTTCCTAACGCCCGTCCTTGCGCAATGGGCGCTGGCCTTTGGCCCGTCCCACCTGTTCTGGTTGGCGATCCTGGGCGTCACCGTGATCGGGTCACTCGATTCCAAATCGGTGGTGAAGGGGTTGCTGGCGGGGTGTATCGGCATCTGGCTGGGCACGATCGGCTATGACGATATGCAGGGCGTGCAGCGGTTCATCTTTCACCCCTCGCTTGGCGGCGGCGTGAATATCATCGCGGCGCTGATAGGTCTGTTCGCCATTCCGCAGGTCATCGCCATGTTCGCCAAGGGCCGCGGCGACGCCGCGATCGAAGCGATCAAGGTCGAACCGCATCCGATCAGCAAAGCCATAAGCGAGGTTTCCCGCCGCACCCGTGCACTGGGCATCGGTACGGCAATCGGTTCGGTCATTGGTCTGATACCTGGCGTAGGGGGTCAGATCGCGGGGTTGGTCGCCTATGACCAGTCAAAGAAGTTCTCGCCCGAAAAGGACAAGTTCGGCACGGGCCACCCCGAAGGCGTCATCGCCGCGGAAAGCGCGAACAACGCGATGGTTGGGCCATCGCTGGTGCCGCTGCTGACGCTGTCGATCCCCGGCAGCCCAACCGCCGCTGTCCTGCTGGGCGGCCTGCTGATCCATGGCATCTTCCCGGGCGGAGATCTGTTTGAGCGGCACCCAGAGGTGATCTGGCCCTTTATCAACTCCATGCTTCTGGGTCAGATCCTGATGTGCGTCTTCGGCATCTGGATCGCCTCTCTCGCCGCCAAGATCAGCCGCGTGCCGCAGTCGATCATGGCCGCCGCCGTTCTGGCGTTAGCGGTCTTTGGCGCCTACGCGGTGCAACAGTCGATGGGCGATGTCTATGTGATGGCGGCGCTGGGGATCGGGATGTATTTCCTGGAACGCTTTGGCTATTCTGCAGCGCCGCTGGTGCTGGGTCTGATTCTCGGACCCATCGCGGAATCGAATTACATTCAGGGCTCACTGATCGCGGGCGCCACTGACGGTCAGTTCGTCTATTTCTTCACCGGCGGGCTGAACATCGCGCTGATCGCGGTCGTCTTCGCCTCCATCGCCTATTCGGTTTGGGGCGAAGTGAAGGGGGCGAAATCATGAGCCGCATGCAGCACATCATACCTTCCGGGATCATCGCGCTGGTCGGGATCTGGATCGCTTATGTCAGCTTTACCCAACAACCGGCGGAGGCGTTCCTGTTTCCGCGCCTGATCTCCGTGGTCTTTGTAGCGCTGTCGCTTTGGACTTTCGGCAAGGCGCTGATGGGCTGGTCGCGGGTTGGCCAGGGCGTTTCGCTTGAACTGGCCAAAACGGTCGCGCCAGGCATGATCGTGGCCTTCGCCTATATCTTTTGGGGTGCCAAAACGCTGGGATTCTACGCCGCTGCGTCCATTGCAGTGTTCGTCCTGATCAGTTGGTACGACGGCAAGCCAATGATGGCGATCTCTTCGTGGATCCGCCGCGTTCTTATCACCGTGCTGATCATCGCGGTCCTCTATGGCCTATTCGCGCAGCTGCTCAGCGTCTACACGCCGCGCGGGATGTTTATGTAAACGCAGACCTAATGACGGCCGAAAAGGCCGCATCTCATCAACCGGGAGAAAATGAAATGAAGAAACTCATCGCAGGATTGGCCATCGGGGCCATCGGTCTTGTCGGCGCTATGGCGACGACCGCAAACGCAGCGGATTATCCGGATCGTCCGATCCTGATGATGGTCAGCTATGGCGCAGGCGGCGCGACCGACTTTCAGGCCCGCATCGTCACCATGACCGCTGGCAACGAAGATGCGCTGGGCATGCCCATCGCCATCATCAACAAGCCGGGTGCCGGCGGCCGTGTTGGCTGGAACTGGTTCGCAACCGAGGCGGAAAATGACGGCTACACCCTCGCCGCCTACAACATCCCCCACTTCATCGCGCAGTCGGTCAAGGGCGGCGTGCAGTACAGCCGCGACAGCTTCGAACCCATCGCCAACTGGGGCGCCGACCCCGCCGTGTTCGTCGTGAACAAGGACAGTGAGTTCAACTCGATGGCCGACGTCGTCGCCTTCGCCAAGGCGAACCCCGGCAAGCTGACCTTCTCTGGCGCGGGCCTATTTGTGGGTCACCACATCGCCGCGCTGCAGATCGAAAAAGCGGCTGGCGTTAAGATGACGTATATCCCGACCAAAGGCGGCGGCGCAGCGGCGATGAAGGCCGTGATCGCTGGCGATGTTCTGGGCGGTGTGAACAACCTGTCTGACGCCTTCCGCGCGCGCGAAGCGGGCAACGTCAAAATCCTTGGCGTGGCTGATCTGGAACGTAACGAGTTCCTGCCAGACGTTCCGACAATGATGGAACAGGGCCTGGACGTCGACAATTCCTCGGTCAATTTCCGCGGCGTGATGGTGCCGAAGGGCACCCCGCAGGCCGTCATCAACAAGCTGGCTGCAACGGTTCCTGAGATGTTCAAGAACAAGCGCGTCGCTAAGCGGATGAAGGCGGGTGGCTCGCCAATGCACATCATGACCCGCGACGAAGTGCTTGCGATGTGGGAACAGCGCGAAGCGACCTTGAAAGACCTGCTTGCAGGGCTTTGATGACAATCGGGGCCGGGCATCCCGCCCGGCCCCAACCAAAAGGACCTCCCAATGACCGAAGAAGCTGACATTGCAGCAGTAGACGCCCTCATCGAACGCGCCCGCATCGCGCAGGCGAAGTTCGAGGATGGCGCCGATCAGACCCGCTATGACTGGGCCGCGCAGGCCGCTGCTTGGGCGATCATGGAACCTGCACGCAACGCCGAAATGGCTGAGCTTGCGGTCGAAAGCACCGGTCTGGGTAATGTTCGCGACAAGATCACGAAGAACCACCGCAAAACGCTGGGCCTGATGCGCGACATCGCTGGCGTGACGACCTGCGGGGTGATTTCCGAAGATGCGGAAAGCGGCATCACCGAAATCGCCCGCCCCATTGGTGTGGTCGGGGCCCTCGTGCCGTCGACCAACCCGATCGCGACACCCGCCAACAACATCATCAACGCGTTGAAATGCGGTAACGCCATCATCCTGTCGCCCTCGCCGAAAGGTGTGCGGGGTTGTGAGAAACTGATTGGCTATATCTACGACGAATTCGACAAGATCGGCGCCGACCATGACCTTGTGCAAATGGTCCCGGCACCAGTGAACAAGGTGAAGGCCCAGCGGATGCTTGAGGCGACCGACCTTGTGGTCGTCACAGGCTCGCAGGACAATGTCCGGCGCGCCTATTCTTCCGGTACGCCGGCGGTCGGCGTCGGCGCCGGCAACGTAACGGTCATCGTAGATGAGACGGCTGATCTGACCGCAGCCGCAAAAAAGATCGCAGCGTCGAAAACCTTCGACAATTCCACCTCCTGCTCGTCTGAAAACGCACTGGTCGTCGTTGACGCGATCTATGATGACTTCATCGCCGCCATGGCGGCGGAAGGCGGCGCAACGCTGGATGCGTCGATGGAACAGCAAGTGCTGGATCGCCTCTGGCAAAAGGGACATCTGGCGCGGGGTGCGCTGGCGCAGGATGCGGACAAGCTGCTGAACGTGCTTGAACTGACCGACCACGTCCCCACTGGCACGAAATTCGTCGCTGTGCCGACTGAAGGAATTGGGCCGGAACACAAATTATCAGGCGAGAAGCTGTCATTGGTCGTCGCGCTTTACCGCGCCCGCGATTACAATCATGCGCAGGAACTGGCGATGCGAGTGCTGGATCATCAGGGCGCGGGTCATTCGGTCGGCATTCATACCGCCGATGACAGCAGGGCCATGGCGCTGGGGCTGAAGGCGCCTACTTGCCGAGTCATCGTAAACCAGGCGCATTGCTTCGCCAATGGCGGCAGCTTTGACAACGGTCTTCCCTTCTCGCTCAGCATGGGGTGTGGGTCATGGGGCGGAAACTCCATCGATGAAAACCTGCATTGGAAGCATTTCCTAAACATCACCAAGGTTGTCCGCCCGATCCCGGCGCGTGAACCCAGCGTGGATGATATCTTCGCCGACTACTGGCAGGCCGCCGGTAAATGACCTCACCTGCAGGATCAGTGCGCGATTGGCTGGACCGGCGTGCGGCGGAAACGCCGGATGCCGTCAGCCATATCTTCGCCGACGAAGGCGCCGCGCTGACCTGGGCCGAATTGCGCGACATCGCCGTTGGCATTGCAGGTCGCCTTTCGGGGCTTGGCGTCGAAAAGGGGGAAAGCGTTGCGCTGTGCCTGCCAAACGGTCGCGCAGGCGTCACCTGCCTGTTCGGCGTGCTTTATGGCGGGTTTCGCGCGACGCCGCTAAACTTGGCTGCGGGAGCCGCGGCGATGGGCTTTGCAATCGGCCACAGCCGCGCTCGCTATGCACTGGTCGGCCCGGAACAGGCGAACATCTTTGCTGATGCGCTGACCGAGACTGAGGCGACGCCCGTGACAATCGAAGCTGGTCCGGAAATCGACTGGCCCAGCGACGCCATCGCGCCGTTGGCGGATATTGCAGCCACGGATCATGCCCTTCTTATGTACACATCCGGCACAACGGGTCGGCCCAAGGGCGTGGTGCATGATCAGGCCAGTCTGTTGGCGGGCGGTTGGACGGTGACGCTGGCGCATAAGCTGACGCCGGATGATCGCGCGCTGATGGTGCTGCCGTTTTTCCATATCAATGGCCTTTGCGTGACGCTTATGGGGCCACTGGTGTCCGGCGGTGCGGTCATCGTGGCTGAGAAGTTTTCGCTGTCCCGGTTCTGGGGCTGGGTCGCCGACCATCAGGCGACATGGTTTTCGGTGGTGCCGACAATCATCTCGCACCTTCTACACGGGCCGGACACGCCGGGTAGCAGTGTGATCGAACGGCTGCGTTTTGCGCGGTCCGCATCCGCCCCGCTGCCGATTGAAACGCAGCGGTCCTTCGAAGACCGATTTGGCCTGCCGATTGTGGAGACAATGGGCCTGACCGAAACCGCCGCGCAGATGCTGTCCAACCCCTTGCCGCCCGGCGTGCGCAAGATCGGATCGCCCGGCGTCGCGATCGGGAATGAGACGGAAATCCTGGTCGACGGCGTCATCGTCCCACGCGGTCAGGCTGGCGAGATTGCGGTTCGCGGGCCGAATGTGATGAAGGAATACCTTTTCAACGCCGAAGAAACCGCCAAGACCATCATCGCGGACGGCTGGCTGCTGACCGGCGATTTGGGTCACATGGATGCGGACGGCTATGTCTATGTCACGGGCCGGCGCAAGGAACTGATCATCAAGGGCGGCGAAAACATCGCCCCGCGTGAGATTGACGAAGCGCTCTATTCCTCGGACGAGGTGGTGGAGGCCGCCGCCTTCGCCCGCCCGTGTCCGACCTATGGTCAGCGCGTCGAAGCGGCGGTGCGGCTCAGCGATGACGCCGGGTCGACCGAGGCGGATTTGATCGCGCTGTGCGCCGCCAAGGTTGGACCTTTCAAGGCCCCGGATCGGGTGCATTTGATGGCGGAACTGCCAAAGGGGCCGTCGGGCAAGATCCAGCGGCTGAAATTGGCGGAATTGTTGTAAGCGGCGATCAGGCCCCACCTTTCAGCAGCTTGATCAGATGTCCGCGCAAATTTTCTTTGCCGTCATCACCTATGATTTCGGCGCACTGGGTTTCGATGCGCCTGATTCGTTCCGCCGCAATGGTTCGCCAGCGCTGCCCTTTTTCGGTGATCGAGATGATCTTGTCGCGTTTGCTGCCCGGCGCAGGATCGATTTGCAGCATCCCGTGACCCACCAGCCGATCAATCGCCTGCTGTGCGGCCTGCCTTGAAAATCCCATTTCGCGGTGAACGATTGATTGGTGAACCGTCCATCCGCGCAGCTGAGCGAACACCCGGATATCCGACGGACGCACATCTGCAAATTCGGTCGCAGCGCGCGCCTCGTCCATCTCGGCGTTCCAACGGGCGATCAAGGTCATCATCATGCCCTTGATATTCTGGCCGCGAAAAGCGTCGTCCTTTTTATCAATCATAGTAGACAATCATGCTTGGTGCCCTCATTCATCAACCATAGTTGATGGAGGTTGGATGCTTCAATGAACCGTCGCACATTTCTTAAATCCGCAAGCGCGGGCGCGATCCTCGCTGGAACCGGTTTCGCGTGGTCCAGGTCAGCGGCGCCCGATCTGCCGATCCTTCCGATGACTGACCTCACAAAAGGGATCGAGGGCCGCGTCGCATTGAACCTTGTGCCGTCGACGCACGATTTCGGTAATGGCGCCGCGAGCGATACTTTGGGTATCAACAGCGCTTATCTTGGCCCTGTAGTGCGGGCGAAACAGGGGCAGACGCTCCCATTCGATGTCGCCAACGGGATAGGCAACGTCGCAACGATCCACTGGCATGGTCTTCATATTCCGGGCGATGTCGATGGCGGTCCGCATCAGGAAATCGAACCTAGTCAGGTCTGGTCGCCAGACGTTCCGATAGTCCAGCGCACCTCTATGAACTGGTTCCACTCGCACATGCATGGCAAGACCGCGCAGCAGACCTATAACGGTCTTGCAGGCGTGATGCTGGTTGAAGACGATGCAAGCCTGGCGGCTGACTTGCCACAGACCTATGGCGTCGACGACTTCACACTGGTTTTGCGGGACAAGATGTCCAGCTCCTCTGGCGAGATGAGTTACGACCTGACCGGCCAGGTGTTCGAGGACGGGTTCGAAGGCGATACTCTGATCGTGAACGGGGCCATCGCACCAGTTGCGCAGGCTGCGCCGATCGGATTGGTCCGCCTGCGAATTCTGAACGCATGTAATGCAAGGTTCCTGAGACTTTCGCTGGCGGACGGCCCGCTGACCGTGATTGCGTCCGACGGTGGGTTTCTTGGTTCAGCGGTTGAAACCAAAAGTATCCTGATGCCGCCGGGCGAACGATACGAGGTGTTGGTTGACCTCAGCCGCGCAGACGCGGCGCTGATGGTGGATCTTGATGGCGGCGGCAGCGTTTTTGACTTGGTTGAAGGCCTGGCCGGCGGGCGCAGCGGCGTGCCCGCCCTTTTCCTGAACCGTACGGCTGAGCGTGGGTTCGATGGCGCGCCGCCCCGGTCTTTGGCGGTCCTGCCGCCCCCCGATCCGTCGCTCGCCACGGTCACCCGGTCGTTCCAGCTGAACATGGGCAATAGCGACCAACTGGCCGCGCTGACCCTGGCTTGGGGCAATTATTGCGGCAGCGGCGGCATGGCGATCGATGACCAGCCGGTGAAGATGGACCGGATCGACGAAGAGGTGCGCAAGGGCGATACGGAAATCTGGCGCATCGCCGTCGATGAAATGCTCCATCCGTTTCACATCCACGGCTGTTCTTTCCATATTCTAAAGCAGAACGGATCCGCCCCGCCCGCCTATGCATCGGGCTGGAAAGACATGGTGCATGTGGAGGAAGGGTGGTCAGAGGTTCTGGTCAAGTTCGACTATACCGTCACGAAAGACGCGCCTTACATGTACCACTGCCATATCCTCGAACACGAAGATTGCGGCATGATGGGCCAGTTCACCGTGACCTGAGGCACCGCTTTGTCAGGGGTCGAGATGCGCCTCCGCCTCAATCTCCACCGTCCATTTTCCGGCGCGGACGAATTGCTGCGAGGCGTCGGTAAAAGGCTGGTAATCCCATGACGGCGTCGCGCCCTTTTGATGCGCGCGATGAATCAGGCGGCGGCGGTTCTGATCGGCGATGATCGCCTGCTTCAGGCTTTGCGCGTCCCACATGCCTCGCGCCGCATTCGTCATCGCTGTTAGTCGGTCCGCATAAGCGGGATCGTCCGCTAGATTGACCAATTCATCCGGATCGGTTGCAAGATCGAACAAGAGTAGCGGATCAACCTCACTGTAGAATAATTTCAGATGATTCTTAATTAGCAAAAATGTGGGCTCAAAAACGCCTTCGGCAAGGTATTCTGCCGCCACATGGCGCGGGGCCAGTGGTACGCCATCCAGCGCCCCGACCAAAGACTGCCCGTCAGTTTCCAGCACATCATCCAGCGCGCCGCCAAGGTCGGCGAAGGTGGGCAAGATGTCGACCAGCGAAACTGTGTCTGCGATCCGCTTTGGCGATATTCGGCCCGGCGACCAGAAGATCAGCGGCACGCGGGCGGACCATTCGAAGAAGCACTTCTTATAGTACATCCCCCGCTCACCCATCATATCGCCGTGGTCCGACGCGAAGACGAAAATCGTGTCTTCGGCCATCCCCGTTTCCTCGAGCACCTTCACAAAGGCGGCGACCTTGGTATCGATATAATCGATGGAGGCATAGTACCCCCGCCGTGCGCGCCGGATCATGTCATCGGTAATCTCGGCCTTGCCGACAGAATAGTGCGTGTGCAACCGGGCGCTGTGGGCGTCTTGCTGGTTAGGCGCGATTGGGCCGACGCTGGGCAGGTCGATCACGTCGTCCGGGTACATGTCCCAAAACTCCGGCCGCGCCACATAAGGGTCATGCGGCGAGGTGAATGAAACGGTCAGCATGAAGGGATGGCGGGTTTTGTCGCGCGCGCGATCATATAGCCAGCGTTCGCCCAGCGTCGCGACATCATCGTCATAATCCATCTGCAAAGACCGCAGACATGGCCCAGTTTCCATGATATTATGCATATCCTGAAAGGCGACTTTCGCCTCTGGCTCGGCCCAGTTCGGCGTCCAGCTGAAATCTGAGGGATAGATGTCTGTCGTTAGACGGTCCTCAAACCCATGCAGCTGATCTGGCCCTGCGAAATGCATCTTGCCCGACAGGCAGGTCCGATACCCGGCCAGCCGCAGATAGTGCGCAAAGGTCGGGATCGCTGCGGAAAACTCCGGCGCGTTGTCATACCCACCGACCTTGGATGGCAAACGCCCCGACATCATCGACAACCGCGACGGCCCGCAGAGGGGCGAATTGCAGTATGCGTTCTCAAACACCACGCCTTCGCGCGCCAGCCGCGACAGCGTCGGCGCCTTGACCACGCCGTGTCCATGGAAGGGCAGCGCCTTGGCTGACATCTGGTCGGCCATCACGAACACGATGTTGGGCTGTCGCATCTCTTCCCCCTAACGAACGGATTTTGTTGCTACAATAGACGCAAAATGGCGGTTGGCGAGCGTCTCTTTTGCCGGCCAGATCACGCAAGGCTGCAAAGCTTGTTCCGTTCGGCCAGTGGCCGCCCTACACTCTGGTAGAGAAAGCCAAAGGACCACCAGCACATGTCCAAGATCATCATTCCCGCCGATGCCGCCGGCGATATTCTGGTTTGCCACGAAGGGCTTAGCTTTTGGGGTGGGGTGAACGGCGAAACGGGCGTGGTGCAGGACAGGCTGCATCCCCAGCACGGCGCCAGTCTGGCGGGGCGGGTCGTGATGATGCCGACAAGCCGGGGGTCCTGTTCTGGCAGCGGCCTGCTGCTGAGCCTGGCGATGACCGGCAAGGCCCCCGCCGCGCTGATCTTTCGCGAGGCGGAAGATATCCTGACGCTTGGCGCCGTGATCGCCGCGCGCATGTTTGACCGACCGCTGGCGGTGGTCCGCCTGGGGGCAGAGGATTACGCCGCGCTGGCTGGCGAGCCCCAGGCAGCGATCACGCCAGACACGATAAAGGCGGGGGCGCTGACCATCCCCCTCACCCCCGTTTCCGACGCTCCGCTGGCCTTATCGCATAGTGACCACCGGATGCTGACGAGCCACGACGGCCCCGCCGTCCAGTTGGCGATGGAGGTGCTGACAACCATGGCCCGCGCCCAGGGCGCGCCGCGGCTGATTGATGTATCGCGGGGCCACATCGACGGCTGCCATTATGCCGGATCCGGCTTTCTGGCTTTCGCCGAACGGATGCTGGAACTGGGCGCAAAGGTGCGTATTCCGACGACGATGAACGCCATTTCCGTTGACCATGCGAATTGGCGGACGCAGGGCGTTGATCCCGAATTCGGCGCGCCCGCCGCCTGGCTGGCCGACGTCTATGTGGCGATGGGCGTCGCGCCCAGCTTCACCTGCGCGCCCTATCACCTGGCGGACCGGCCCACGCCCGGCGAGAATATCGCATGGTCCGAATCCAATGCGGTGGTTTACGCCAACACCGTCCTCGGCGCCCGGAGCGTCAAGCACCCGGACTTCCTTGATCTCTGCATGGCGATGACCGGCCGGGCGCCAGAGGCTGGTGTCTATCTGCCCGAAGGCCGACGCCCGCAGCGCGTCGTTTCCGTCACCAGGCCAGAGGGGGCGGATGACACCTTCTGGCCGTTGCTTGGCTGGCTGCTTGGTAAAGCCGCGCCCGACCGCATTCCGCTGGTGACGGGATTGGAGGGCGTCACGCCAAGTGAAGACGACCTGCGCGCGCTATGCGCCGCCTTTGGCACAACATCAGCCGTGCCGATGCTGCACATTGCCGGGATCACGCCAGAGGCGGATTTGCCCCTGGCTGAAAGCATCGACCGGGTGGAGATTACGCAATCTGAATTCCTTGGCGCATGGCGTGGTTTCAACGAAGGGGATGCGCAAGTCGATCTCGTTGCGATTGGCAGTCCCCACGCCTCGGCGGACGAATGTCGGAGTTTTCTGAAATTTCTGTCTGATCGCAAATGCAACGATGATGTTCCTGCGATCATTACCCTTGGCCGGGATGTGCGGGCGGAGATTGACCGCGATGGGACGGCGGCGGCGTTGGTGGAGGCGGGCGTGACTCTCGTGTCAGATACGTGTTGGTGCATGATCACCAAACCGGTGTTCCCGCCGGATACGACCGCTGTGATGACCAATTCAGGCAAGTACGCGCATTACGGGCCGGGCTTGTCGGGCTGCCGGGTCAGGTTCGGCGCCATGGCCGCCTGCGCTGAGGCGGCGGTAACGGGCAGGGCATACATTGCGCCGCCGGGGTGGATGCTCGATTGATCTGACTGACCCGCCTTGTGGGCCTTGGCCTCTTGTTGCGGCGTTCGGGCGGATGGCGTGGAAGTTAGTAGGCTGGTCGCGCGGCGGAGCAGCTTGAAACGGTCGCTTGCCTTGTACACAGAGGGCGGCGCCTGGATTAATCAGGAAGTCGTCACATGGTATATCTCTTCTTATCAATATGTTAGACATAGTTTCACGCGTGAAACCATGTGCGAAACACCCTATCCAGCGAGAACCTCACAAAGCGCGCTTCATCGTATTTTCGCTGAACGACGCCCCAATCCCGATGCGCTTAGGTGCGCCCTATGGCGGTCGATCTTACGTCAAATCGCCCGACCAGCCCCTTCCCAGTAAGGCGCCCGCAGGCGGGGCTTGAAGATCTTGCCGCTATCCTCACGAGGCAGAGCGTCATGGAAATCGATGATCCGAGGGTGCTTGAACCGGGCGAGGCGGCCGTCCAGCCAGTTGCGCACGTCCGCTTGGCTCGCCTCCCATCCCGCCATTGGCTGGATCGCGGCGACGATCTTTTCGCCAAATTCGGCGTCGGGGGCGCCAAAGACCGCGACGTCCTGCACGAAAGGCGCGTCGATCAGAACGGCCTCAATCTCGGTCGGGAAGATGTTCGCCCCGCCCGAAATGATCATATCCTTCTTGCGGTCGGTGATGAACAGAAACCCGTCCTCATCCAGCCAACCCATATCGCCGACGGAGACATGGCTGTCGATTTCGGAATGCTGGCGGCCTTCGGGGTCGTTCGAATAATCAAACTCGCCAAAGACATCCATGCGGACATGGATGTCGCCGACTTCGCCGGTTGGCAGCAGGTCGCCTTCGGGCGAATAGATGCGGATGGATCCGCCCAGCTGGATACGGCCTGCCGTGCCGGGGCGTTCAAGCGCCTCTTCCGACGACACCATGGTCATGAACCCGATTTCCGAGGCCCCGTAGGTTTCCCAGAACACCGGTCCCCACCAGTCGATCATTGCGACCTTTACATCATGCGGCCAAGGCGATCCCGTCGACACGCAGAACTCGACCGAGCTGACATCGTATTTCGCTTTCACGTTCTCTGGCAGCTTCAAAAGCCGCGTCATCATTGTGGGGACGAGGTAGATATGTGTGATCCGCTCCCGCTCAATTGTCTCAAGGAACGAAATCGGATCGAACCGGGGCAGAACAAAGCAAGCCATATCCTCCATCGCCAGCGCCATGTTCGCCAGTGTCGACGGGGCGGAATGGTACAGCGGCGCGGCCGTCATGAACCGGGCCTCGGGGCGATAGTGGAACATGTTCGCGCCAATGGTCTGCATCGTAGCGTAGAAATCCTGCGGCTCTGCCCCTTTCTTCGGCAGCCTTTGAATGCCTTTGGGTTTCCCTGTGGAACCCGAAGTATAGCGCATCATCGCCCGCATCCGGGTCCTGCCCGGCACGGGGGACGCGGCGTCGACAAGGTCATTCCATTCGGGCGCATCGCCCGCAGCGGCGGCTTCGGCGGTGATCTTGTAAGCCTCGATCAAGGCGGGGGATGGGGTGACGCCGATCACCGTCTTACCCTCCAACGCCTCTGCGACGGGCGGGATCAGATCGCGGTGGATAATGACGATGTCCGATCCGCTGTCGTGCAGAATATCCGACACCTCTTGCGCTGCGCCGTGCCAGTTCAGCGGCACGCCAACGACCCCCGCCAGCGCGGTGGCGCGCATGATTTCCAGGCTGGCCAGGTCATTGCGCATGATGATCGCAACCCGATCATCATGCCCTGCGCCCAACACCGCCAGCGCGCCTGCGCCCTTGGCGGCGCGCGCTTCAAGATCCTGACGGGAGATGCGAGCGTCGGGGTCGGCGATGATGTGATCGGTCATGGGCGCGCTTTCTGGCAAAGGAAGGTTTGATCCAACTCTGCCGTGGCGGCCGTTGAATGCAACGCTTACGCGGCGCGCACAGTTTTGGCGAGCGCCGACAATGCGAAGACGCCCGCTGCAACGCAGATGATCGTTGGGCCAGCCGGCGTGTCGGCAATCAGCGCAACCTGCAACCCGCCCAGCGCTGAACCGGCGCCCACAACTCCGGCCATCACCGCCATGCGTTCGGGTGTTGAGGCGAAGGCGCGCGCCGCAGCGGCCGGAATGATCAGCATCGCTGCAATCAGTAAAACGCCGACCACCTTGATCGCCACCGCGACCACAAGCGCCAGTGCAACCGTCAGCGCCAATTGTTCGCGGCGCGGATCAGATCCGCCTGCATGTGCGAGGTCTTCGGAAACGGTCAGCGTCAACAGCGCGGACCATCGCCACCAGATCACCGCCAGCACCAGCGCGGCCCCGCCCCAGATGAAGGCGAGATCGGTTTTGCCAACAGACAGGATATCGCCCATCAGATAGGCCATCAGATCGATCCGCACGCCGGTCAGGAATGATGCCGCGACCAACCCGAAAGCCAGCGCAGAATGAGCCAGCACGCCCAGAAGCGTGTCCATCGCATAGCCGCGCCCAGACAGGGTATTGACCACCAGCGCCATCAACAACGCAACGACCAGCGCGCCGGTGAAGACCGAGATCGAAAATGACAGGGCCAGCGCCACGCCCAGCAGCGATGCATGCGCCGTGGCGTCGCCAAAATAGGCCATGCGTCGCCACACGACAAAGCAGCCCAGCGGCGCCGAAGCGACAGCAACCCCCACGCCCGCCAGCGAAGCGCGCACCATGAAATCGTCAAGCATCACTCAGCCGCCGTCGCTGTGGCCGAGTGATCATGCCCGCAATCTTCGTCATGTGAATGGTCGTGCTGGTGGCGATACAGCGCCAAGACCCCCGCCGTTCCCACCCCGAACAGCGCCCGGTATTCCGGAGCGGAGGCGACGATTTCCGGCGCGCCCTGGCAACATATATGACCGTTCAGACAAATCACCCGGTCCGAGGCGCCCATCACGACATGAAGGTCATGGCTGACCATCAGAACAGCGCAGCCGAGCCGCGCGCGCACATCCTCAATCTGGCGATAGAAGGATGCGGCGCCGAGCTGGTCGAGACCTTGGGTGGGTTCGTCCAGCAACAAAACCTCTGGCCTGGTCAGAAGCGCCCGGGCTAAGAGGACGCGCTGAAACTGCCCGCCCGAAAGATCGGTCATCTGCCGCTCGCCAATATCCGGCGCGCCTGCGTCGGCCAGCGCCTGCTTCGCGGTGGCGGCGGACACCCGGCGCGGCAGGCTGAGAAAGCGCATGACCGTCATCGGCAGCGTCGGGTCGATATGCAGTTTCTGCGGCACATACCCGATGCGCACGCCACCAGCCTGCACACGGCCCGCAGCGGGGGCGACGGAGCCGATGATCGCCCGCAAAAGCGTTGACTTGCCGGATCCGTTGGGGCCGACGATCGTAACGATCTCACCGGCGTCGACTGTCAAATCAACGCCCGTCAGCACTGTCGCGCCACCGTGGCGGACCGTCAGGTCGTTGATGTTGATCAGGCCCATGCGTCGTCGGCCTTGCATGTTGGGCAGAGGCCGACAACCTCCAACACTGTGCGTTCAATGGTGAACCCGGCGGCGGTGGCCGATGCGCCAAGCGCCATTTCGGCCGGCGCCGCAGCGGTTTCAGCGACCTTGTCGCAACTGCGGCAGATCAGAAAAGCGGGTGCGCAGTCGCTTTCGACTTGACCGCACGCTACGAAAGCGTTCAGCCGTTCAATTTTGTGGGCAAAGCCATTACTGACCAGAAAATCCAACGCCCGGTAGGCAACTGGAGGCTGGGCGCCCAACCCTTCGGATTTCAGGATTTCGAGGATTTCATAGGCGCCAAGCGCGCGGTGCTGTTCCAAAAGGATTTCCAGCACCCGGCGGCGTACATTGGTCAGTCGCAAGCCTTCTTCAGCGCAGTGCGCCTCCGCCGCAGCGACACTGGTCGCAATACAGGCATGATGGTCGTGCTGTTCGAACTCTTTCATCCGAAGCTCCCGATATATTTAAGCTTGATATGTTATGTTATAACACATATCAACCGCAACACACGACCTCATAGCAGAGATATCCCATGCGCTACATCACCCTTTTTCTAATTTTCATGGCGACGCCTGCATTGGCGGCGCCGCGTGTCGCCACGGACATTGCGCCCGTGCATTCGCTGGCTGCGCAAGTGATGGCGGGTGTGGGTGAACCGGACCTGTTGATCCGCGTCGGCGCATCACCCCACGGGTATTCGCTCCGTCCGTCCGAAGCGCAAGCGCTGCAGGATGCAGAGATCGTGTTCTGGATCGGGGAATCCCTGACCCCACAGCTTGAAGGTAGCATCGAGAACCTCGCCGCCGACGCTGACGTGGTTGAGCTGTTGGGCGCTGGCGGATCGGAAGTTCAGCCAAGCCGCGACACGGCGCTGTTTGAGCGTCATGACGATGACCATCATGACGATCACGATGACCACAAAGATGATCATGCGGACCATGATGACGAACATGCGGACCACAAGGATGACCATGCTGAGGACAAGCATGATGATCACGCCGATCACGCGGAACACAGAGACTACAATCATTCAGATCATGCTGAACATAAATACGATGATCACGACGCGCATGGCGACGACCATCACGCTCATGACCACGGCGACACTGACCCTCACGCCTGGCTGGACCCCACCAATGCAAAAGCCTGGTTGGACGTCATCGCCGCGAAGCTGAGGAAGGCCGATCCCGCCAACGCGGCCACCTACGATGCGAACGCCGCCGCCGCCAAAACCCGGCTGACCGCAGTCGAAGCAGCCGTCAACGCCAGCCTCGCCTCAGCGCGCGGTGCGAAATACATCGTCTTTCATGACGCCTATCAGTATTTCGAACACCATTTCGAAATCCCATCGGCAGGCGCGATCAGCATTGGCGACGCGCGCAAACCCAGCCCTGCGCGGATTGCGGAAATTCAGGCCTATGCGCAGGAAAACAAGATCACCTGCGTCTTCTCTGAACCGCAGTTCAATTCGGGCATCGTCGACGCGATCTTTGGCGACACGGATGTACGCACCAGCGTGATGGACGCATTGGGATCAGACCTGACACCGGGCGAGGCGTTCTACGGCTATCTTCTCACCAACCTCGGCAACGCAGTGGCGAGCTGCCTGAAGGGGTAACGCCAACCGGTTTAGCTCAGTTTTGGGCGGGGGTTCGCAATGCTTCAGGGAAAGGCGACGCCTTGCGTCGTCTCCTCCCACTTCGCGTATTTCGGCATGATCGCCTGAAACCGATCAGAGGCGAGGTACCTCTCCAGCCAGATCTTCACGGCAGGCCACGGCTGCGCGTCGAACCAGGGTTTGTCGATAAAGGCGAACTGGCGGACGAACGGTAGGGTTGCGTGATCGGACAGCGTTTCGCGTCCGAATATCCAGTTATCGTCCTGGGCGGCGATCTGCGCGTTCAGGTCGGTCAGAAAGCCTGACGCCTTGCCCCGCTCCGCCACCGGATCAGCGCCGGGATAGCGCGGCGCGTATTTTGTTCGGTCGAGCGCATCCTTGAACGGGCCGTCCGCCCTTTCAATCCAATCCCACCCTTCGTCCGGCATATCCAGCCAGCCATCCGAGTCGCGCCGGCCCAATGCCCAGCGCATGATGTCGAGGCTTTCGTCCAACACATCCTCCGCCACGAGGCACGGGACGGATGCGCTGGGCGAAGCGGCCAGAAAACTATCCGGCTTATCGCGCAGCACGATCTCACGCAGTTCAACCGCCTGATCGGCGACCAGGAGCGCCATGCGGGCGCGCATCGCGTAGGGGCAGCGGCGAAAGGAATAGAGGATCGGCGTCATGCGTTGCAGTATAGCGCGCCCTGCGGCGGCGCCAAATCAGCGCATTCATGATGTTCATAGCCGAGAAAATCTGATTGTCTGTGAATGAACGAGGGAAGGAGCCGTCACATGACCCGCCATATCAATGACGAAACGATCCAGCAATTCCAAGACACAGGCGCAACGGTTCTGCGCGGCGTCTTCGCCGACTGGGTCGACACCCTGCGTGACGGCATTCAGGCCAATATGGATGATCCCGACCCGAACGCCCGTATCTATCAGGGCGAAAATGGCGGTGGTCGGTTCTTCGTCGATTATTGCAACTGGGATCGCATTCCGGAATACAAGGACTTCATCTTCAAATCCGCCGCCGCCGAGATCGGGGCGGAGTTGATGGATAGCGAGAAGGTGCAGCTGTTCCATGAACACGTGCTAGTGAAAGAGGCGGCGACCGGCGTGCCCACCCCCTGGCATCAGGACGCGCCTTATTACTGCGTGAACGGCCCCAAAACGCTCAGCCTATGGATCCCGCTGGATGTCGTGCCGCGCGAAACCACGCTGGAATTCATCGCCGGGTCCCATAAATGGGATAAGTTTTATCGCCCACAGCGGTTCAACGGCGAAGCGTTGAACGAAAATGACGGTCTGGAGGAAATCCCGGACGTCAACGCCGCCCGCGACAAGTATGAAATTATCGGGTGGGAGGTTGAGCCCGGCGACGCCATCGCCTTTGATTATCGCACCATCCACGGCGCCCCAGCGAACACCAGCAAAAGCGCAATGCGCCGGGCGTTTTCGTTGCGCCTGCTGGGTGACCATGTCCGCTTTGCCCGGCGCGAGGGGATTGTGACCTCGCCACCATTCAACGGAGTAACGTTGCAGGATGGTGACGCCGTGGTCGGGCCGGAATTTCCGATGCTTCGCGGCTGAATGCCCCGATAAGCCGGCCTAAACCTAAGTGCTTAGCCTGGTCCTAGAATATGAAATCATCAACGGCTGGCAGTGGATCGTCCAGCACGCTGACACTCGTGCCAACCCGAAGGACATAGCTGCCAAGCGATCCATCTGCGCTTGAAACTTCGATGAAGCGGGAACCATTGTTGGTCAACTGGAACCCAGTAAAGGCGTCTGACCCCAGGCCGCCATTGTCGTCCTCAGCAAATCCTACGCCGCTGGCGCCCCTGGCTACGTCGCCATCGCTTTCCAAAACCCGCACTGATGGATCAGACAGGCTTCCAACGCCGGCGCCTGCCGCTTCAATGGAAACGAAATAGTTGCCGCCAGACGAGGTTGGCTTGATCTCAAAGATGTCGAGATCGCCAGCAAAGTCGATTGAGCTGCGTAGTGTCGTTGTCCGGTCGATGACCACGCTGTCCACATCAATATCAGCCAATGCTTGACCCGTTCCCGCCTCGATGATCCCGGCGCTGCACTGACAATCAACTGGACTGGTGAGTGGGCGATAGAAGAAACCATCATCGGTAAATGAAAGATGGGTGCTCAGCTCCTCTCGGCTGGGGCCGACCGCGACTGCGGTTGGCGGCGTCAGCAGTTCGCCATCAGGCAGGTCAACAATGAAGAGAAGTTCGTTAAACAGACCGTCATTGGCGTCAGGAAAGAAATCTTCGCGGAAGTTTACGATGGTTTCCGACTGGGTCAGGAACGCAACCTTTTCGCCATCGGGCGAAATTGTCAGCGCATAACTTTCGCCGTCGGTCAGTTCAAACCCGCCTTCCGCTTCACTGACCCGCTGGCGCGATGTGACCGTAAAGGTCTCAAGGTCGACATCGGCGACGTAGACGTCCCTGAAGCCGTTTGCGTCATTGGCGTTGATTGCTTCTTCCGTGGAAAATACGAACCTGTCCCCGTCGTCGTTCATATCAAAGCCGCTGAGTTCGCCCTTTAACGTGGACGAAATCAGAAGATAGCTGTCTGTGACCGTGTCGTAGACATAAAGGTCTTCATCCTCGGATGTAGTCCCGCTGTCATCATCCGCTGCATCAAAAGAGAACGTGCTCTGAAAAGCGATATACCTCTTCCGACGCGCCCCTGGTGATGGCGGCTGAAACCGAGGGCGCGTCATTCGCGCCAATGATTTGAGTGGTCACTGTCTAGGCGACTGAGCCGCCAGACCCGTCGACTACGTCATAGGTGAAGACGATTGTTTCCGTCTCACCATCAGCAAGGCTATTATAGTCGGATGGATCGACAACGATACGATCCTCGTTGACCGTGACGCCTGTGATGTCGCCGGGCGCTCTTGTTGCATTCGAAACAGATAGCGTGTCGCCCGAATCCGGGTCTGAAACGTTTTCCAGCAGGTTAAGAGAGAAGGTCGCGCCGTCCTCGGACCCTGATCCTGTGACTTCTGCCGAAATGATGGGGCGCTATTCTCCCCCAGGATCGTAATCGTCGCCGACTGCGCAACTGACCCGCCTCGGCCATCAATCACATTATATTCGTAGATCACGCGAACAATCTGACCAGCGGCCAGCGTGATTTAAGCCAATGGATCAACGATCAGGCTGTCGCCATTTTCCGTAACCCCAGACGCGTCGTCGGACACAAGTGTCAGCCCGGACACCTGCACTGTGTCAAAGCCGTCAGGGTCAGAAGCGCCTTCAAGCAGGTTGACTGTGAAACCCTGGTCGGTGTCGCCGTCACCATCCGTGACGGGGCTAGCAATGACCGGGTTCGCGTTCGCAGGCAGTGCGACCGGTTCCGCATTGTTCGCAAGGATGAAATTATCAGCGCTGAGGTCGGAAACCGAACGCCCCTTGAAGATAAGCTGGCTGTTGTTGATCTGCAGCACGACATCGCGATCGACTTGCTTCAGATCGAGCGTCGAAAAGGGACCTAGACCGCAACGCCGCCAAGATCGATGACGTCTATGCTTTGAAACGCCTTGATCGTCGTGGTTGGGGGTTTTTTGATATCGTCGGCAGAGAACTTGATCAGGTCGGCGCCGCCACCACCTTTGAGAAGGTCTTCGCCACTGGTGGATTTCAGGGTGTCGTTCCCTGATTTCCCCAACAGCGTGTCATTGCCCTTGGAGCTGCGCAGATCGTCGTCGTCCCGCGTGCCGATCAGTCGGTCGTCCTCATTTCCCCCGACCTCCTCAACCGCCTGAGGCTTGGATAAGTCGCCCAGTTGGCTTGCAAATTCCAAAGTGTCTTCCGGAAAGGCAAGATGATCACCCAGGGCATCCTGGGTGTCAGCTTCTTTCGCCGCCCCATCAAATCCAGCTGGGCCAGTTTGAAACAGATAGTCGAGCAACCTGCGGTCGATCATTTTTGGCCCCCACCGGAATCAGGCCGTAGCTATCACGTGACTATGTGCCCGAATTCAACTCGTTCATATCAATGCGAATAAAATTAAATCAAGTAACGTGTAGAAATAAAAAGCCAGCAAAATGATATTATGTAAACTCAACTCTGAGTTGATGATAAAAATAGTTTTTAAAATAATTTAAGTTTGGAGAGATTTTTTTCAGTAATGAGAGGCGTTAATTAAATTGGATAATATGGTGTGCAAATTATTTTTACCCCACTTTTCAGGTAAAAATCGGAAATTGGGCACCCATCAATTTTAGAGTTAACCCAAACGGGGCGCATCGAAATCGAACTTGGCTCAGTTCTTGTCAGGTAACCCTGGCGCGCCCTTTTCATTGGGGTTGCGGGCGACGTAGTCGGCCTTTACCGTCTTTGATGTTTCACGCGATCCATCATGGCTCCACCCCGGTGGGGCGAACATATACATCGCCCGGTCCCGCCAGCTGATCCCGCCGCGAAACACATCGCGGAATATTCCGACCCATTCGTGAAATGCGACGCGGATCAGGTTGTGCGTGCCGAGGTTTCGCACCAGCCCGTATTCGACCGGTTCCTCAGCCTGTTCCGGGACAAAGGTGCCAAACATCCGGTCCCAGATGATCAGCGTGCCAGCGTAGTTCGCATCCAGATATCTCGCGTTCCTGCCATGATGCACCCGGTGATGGGATGGCGTGTTGAACACCGCCTCAAACCACCGCGGCATCCGATCGACCGCTTCGGTGTGAATCCAGAACTGATAGAGAAGGTTCAGCCCGCCGCAGAAAATCACGATTTCAGGGCTGAACCCCAGCAAGATCAACGGCGCGTGCAGCACCATCGTGAAGGTGAATGTCCCGGTCCAGGTCTGCCGCAGCGCGGTAGAAAGATTATAGTGTTGGCTGGAATGATGGTTCACGTGACTCGCCCACGCCCAGCGGCAGCGGTGCGACAGCCGATGGAACGCATAATACCGCAGGTCATCCAGCACAAAGCACAGCAGGATGACCGACCAGTGTATCCCTAGGTCAGTAAGTCTGAACTGCCAGACCCACTTAAAGAACCCATAGGCGACAAAGCCCAGCGCGATCCCTACCACAAAGCTGCCGGCGCCCATGCTTAGTGAGGTGAGCGTGTCGCGGGTTTCGTACCGGCCTTTGGCTCGGTTCAGGCGAAGGGCGAACACCTCCACCAGCAAGGCGACGATGAAGAATGGCACCGCCAGTTGCACGACATCGGGGAACTGGATGTCAGCTGTCATTTTCGCCTCCCAATCTGGCGAGCCTGCGCCGCCATGTTTCCCGCGCCGTCGGGTCGCGCATCGCTACGCTCAGCCGCGGGGCGGTGTAATCCGTCAGGCGTAGCGTCAGACCGTCGCCCGCCGCATCGACGCTTTTCAGATCGCTCACCTCGATCACCCGGGTCAAGCGCCCATCCCCAAATGGCGCTGCATAGCCGATCGCGTTCGGTAGAACGAACAAGGCGCTCCGCCTGTCATCGGCTAGTCCTGCGTTTTGGATAACGGCGTGCGGATAGTCTGTCAGCAGCGCTTGCGCAGCTTCGTCTTTGTCAGCAAATGCAGGCTGCCGCGTCCAGCCAAAAAGGTGGATCAACAGCACCAGTCCGCCGATCCCGAACACGACCAAAGCGCCCAAAAGTGGCAGCGGCATCGGCGACTCTCATCATCAGACCGCCCTGATCTTGGGCGCAGCGTTATCCAAAGTGTACTCGGCTGCGGGCGTAGTTCAACCCTTGCGCCAGTGTGACCAGGTGTCAGCAGTAAAACCCAAAAGACCCATTGAATTCGGTGGGTGTTAACCACATGTCGGATGCACAGATGCAGAAATCACAGCATCTAGATTGAATAGGAGGCCTGCCATGATCGACCTCACGACAATCACCCAACTTGCCCAACTTCGGGCCCAGATTGGCGCAACCCAGCAGACTTGTGGCGCTACGCTTGACGCCATGGCGTCATCGCGCCGGCCCGCGCTGGCGATCACCACCCCCTTCCTGGCCGATTGCGCAGATGAGCTTGAGGCGCTGGCCGGCAAATGCCGCAAGGCTGCGGCCGAAGCGGGCAAACCGGCCACGCTCGACTGACCTGAGATCCTGCGCAAGCAGGGGGTGGCGCCTCTGTCCTTCGGCGTCGCCCCGCTTGCGGGCGATCCTTTTCACGGCTCTTCCGGGCGCACTTTTGGTCCCAAAATGCGATGTTGCTGACACCTGTGACCGCGCGAGTGACCGCGCGAGCCATTGATTATTGGTCCGACTCACCGCACATTGGGCAACAGACGACAGAAAACGGAGGTTCAGCATGGGTGCGATCAAGGCGATACTAGACGCAATCCGCGACGCGCTTGCGCCACAGCCAGAACGGAAACGCATCCCTGTTCGTGTCAACGATCGTTATCCGCCCCGCCGTCGTTAAATGGTTCTTGGCATTTTTATCGTTGGGGTCGTCCTGATCGGATGGTTCGCGCCTGCTTTCATCGTACGCCGCATGCCGTCCAGTGGCGGTTTCGACCTTGCCTGTATCATTGCCCTTGCGCTCTGCGCCGGCTTTATTTGGGTCGGAGCGATGGGCGCTGACACGCTGGGGATCGAAGGCCAGCGCGCCGCGTTTGATCGCGGCTTCAACGCCTGGAAAATCATGCTGCTGATCGCCGCGGCCTCGGCCCTGCACACGCGCCGCAGGCAGATAGCGGAGGGCGGCTGATGGCCACCGTGCGCGTCCTGTTGGATGATGAGCTTAGCCCCGAAGCGGCCGCTGTTTTCGCAGATATCCGCGCCACCCGCGGGTCGGACTTCGTGAACAACATCTGGCGGTCCCTTGCCTATGACCCGCCGTTGCTTAAGGCGACATGGGAGCGGGTGAAAACCGTCATGGCCCCACGCGAAGACGGCCTCGATCCTTTGACCAAAGAGCTGATCTATATGGCTGTGTCTGTCGCCAATGGCTGTCAGTATTGCGTGCAATCCCATACCGCGATGGCCCGCGCCAAGGGAATGACCGAGGCGCAGCACGCCGAGTTTGTCGATCTGGTGATGGCCGCGTCATCCACAAACGCATTGGCCACCGCGCTGCAAACGCCGGTCGATGACGTTTTTGAAGTTGAATGACGTCTGTCGCCCGGCCTGACCTGCAGAACCGCCCATGATCATTATCATCGCAACGCTCGCGTCATTCACGCTCTCCATTCTGTCTGTATTGCATCTGGTTTGGGGCTTTGGCGTCACCTGGCCCGAGGCTGACAGCCGGGCGTTGGCCCGCCGTGTCGCCGGGTTCAAGGGTATCGACCGCATGCCCCGCCACGCCGCGTGCTTCTTTGTGGCGGCGATGCTGGGTTTTGCGGCGCTGGCGACGCTGATGGCGGCGGGCCTTGCGCCGACAAGATACCCCGAATGGATCGTCCTGACCGCGGTCAGCGCCGTGGCGGCGGTGTTCGGTCTGCGCGGTGTCCTTGCCTATTCCCCTGCCTGGCGCGCTCGCACGCCGGAAGAGCCCTTCGCGACGCTGGATCGGCGGTTCTATGGCCCACTCTGCCTGGCGATCTCCGCTGCGCTGACATTTGTCGTATTCGCTTAAGTTTCCCCAATAGGCACCAATACCCCGCTGCCTGACGCCGCAGGCCCTTGCGCAAACATCCCGGCCGCCGCATATCAGCGCTTATTCCGGGGATCGCCATGAAGCAGAGACTGAAAACGTTAATTAACGCGCCGCTGACAGAGCGCTTTATTATCGCGTTGATCTGCCTGAACGCGGTGACACTGGGGCTTGAGACCAGCAAGTGGACGATGAGCCGTTTTGGCGATATCCTTCTTGCGATCGACAGCGCGATCCTTGCGGTCTTTGTCGCTGAAATTGCGATCCGACTTTACACGAATTTCTCTGGCTTCTGGCGCGATCCCTGGCGGATTTTTGACTTCGCCGTGATCGCTGCCGCCCTTCTTCCTGCGACCGGCCCATTGTCGGTGCTGCGCGCCTTCCGCATCCTGCGCGTTCTCAGGCTGGTGACCAAACTCGAATCCATGCGCCGCGTGATCATGGGCCTTTTGCGGGCGTTGCCGGGCATGGGCACGATCGTGATGCTGCTCCTCCTGATCTTTTACGTGTTCGCAGTGATCACGACCAAGCTCTTTGGCGACAGTTTCCCCGAATGGTTCGGCACGATCGGGGCCTCGGCCTATACGCTGTTCCAAGTGATGACGCTGGAAAGCTGGTCAATGGGGATCGTGCGTCCGGTGATGGACGCTTATCCCTTCGCTTGGGTTCTGTTCCTGCCCTTCATCATCATCACGGCCTTTGCGGTGTTGAACCTCTTCATCGGCGTCATCGTCGACGCCATGCAGTCTGAGCATGAGGCCGAGGCCCGCGGCGAGCGTGACGCCATGCGCGAAGACACCAAAGAGATATTGGAGGAGGTTCGCGCCCTCCGTTCCGAAGTCGCAGCCTTGAAAGGCCAGAAGAGCTAAGTCGGCAGAGCCGCGCCAGCTCTCACGCGGCCCCAAAAAATCTTTGCTGCAGAAATAGTCAAGGCGCCGCGTTTAAACTGGTCAGATGTGCCCGATATCGCGCAAAAAATCCGAAATGACCTGTGTTGTCTCAGCCGGCTTTTCGATATTGGGCAAATGCCCCGCGCCAGTAATCAGGTGAAACGACCCGCCGGGGATCAGCCCAATGGTCTCGCGCACCAGATCGGGCGGGGTTGAACCGTCTTCGTCGCCGCCAAGCGCCACCGCCGGAATGCGCAGGCGTGCTGTGCTTTCATGCAGATCCGTCTCAGCGATCGCCGCCGACGATCCAGCGTAACCATCCAGCGACGTGCGCACCAGCATGTTGCGCCACAGCGCCATTTCAGCGTTCTCTTCTGCGCGGAAGCGTTTGGAAAACCAACGCTCCAGGATCGGTTCAGCCAGTGCTTTGATGCCACCCGCCTCGATCGCCGCTATGCGATCGGCCCACATGTCGGGCGTGCCGATCTTGGCGCCGGTATCGCAAAGGACGACGCCGCGAACCAGATCAGGGCGCTCAGCCGCCAGGCCTTGGGCGATCATGCCACCAATGGACAGGCCGACGACAACCACATCCTTCGCGCCTGCGGCGTCGAGCACCGCAGCGGCGTCTGCAACGTGATCGGCCATGCCATAGTCGCGGCCATTGCAGTCGCTCAGACCATGGCCGCGCTTGTCATATCGGATGATTCGCAATCCTGTGGGCAGCAGCGCCAGTACGCGGTCCCAGATCCGGAAATCAGTGCCAAGTGAGTTGGAAAACAGTACCGGCGCGCCATCCCGCGGCCCGGTGTCCGCCCAATGAATTGACCCGGCTGATGTTTGAACGCTTAGCATCTTCGTTCCCCTCTATTGTTCTAAGTTGACGGGCAAGCGCCTAGAGCGGCGATGGTGACGCCCGTTTTGGCGCAATCATGGGCGCGATGAACCAGCCTGCGATAAAGCCGCCCAGATGGGCTTGCCAGGCGATTTCTGCACCCTGAAAGCTGACCGCAAGCAACAGGTTGATGACGACAAGACCGATGATCGTGCCCCAGAACCGGCGTGACGACGCACCAGATGCGCTGATCCACCGCCATTCCCACCGCTTCAGAGCGCCAAAGAACCCAAATAACGCCCCTGATGCGCCGACAAGTGGCCCACGCGTTTCCGCCAGCAGAGCGAACAACAACGCTCCCCCGATCGCAGCACCGACAAATAGTGTCAGAAACCGCGCTGTGCCCAACTGGTGCGCCAGGATGGATCCGATGGACAGGAAGATCGCCGTGTTCATGAACAGATGCAGCAGCCCGCCATGCAACAGCGCATGGGTCACAAACGAAGTGTAGAACTCCAGCGGCACCGCCTCGCCCACCCGGAAGGCTTCGAAGTAGAGGTCAAAGAACGCCAGTCGCAGATAGATGTGCCAGCGCATTTCCTGCAGCAGAAAGCCTGCCTCTGACAGTTGGCAAACCAGCTCAAACAGGATGAAAACCAGCGTAAGGCCCCAAACCATGGGCGGCGCGGCATTCGATCCCCAGATACTTTCCTTGGTCACAAGAACCCTTTCTTGACCGCCCTACGGCGGGCCTGCATAACCCGCCCCTAGCCAAATCTAAAGGAGACGGTGATGACTGACGCCGGTACACACACCCGGCGCGTCTTTTCAGGCGTGCAGCCTTCGGGCAACTTGCATCTTGGAAACTATCTTGGCGCGGTGAAACGCTTTGTCGAGATGCAGGAAGAAGATTTCGAAACCATCTACTGCATGGTCGATCTTCACGCCATCACCGTCTGGCAAGATCCCGCAGAATTGACCAACGCCACCCGCGAGTTAGCGGCGGCCTTCATGGCCTGTGGTCTGGATCCGAAAAAATCCATCCTGTTCAATCAGTCGCAGGTTCCGGCCCATGCTGAACTTGGCTGGATCTTAAACTGTGTCGGCCGCGTCGGCTGGTTGAACCGCATGACCCAGTTCAAAGACAAGGCGGGCAAGAACGCCGAAAAGATGTCGGTGGGCCTCTATTCCTATCCGACGCTTATGGCGGCGGACATTCTTGTCTATCACGCTACGCACGTGCCTGTGGGCGAGGATCAGAAACAGCATCTGGAGCTGACCCGCGATATTGCGATGAAGTTCAACAATGACTTCAAATGCCCTGGCTTTTTCCCCGAGACAGAGCCGATCATCGAAGGTGCCGCCACACGGGTGATGAGCTTGCGCGACGGGTCAAAGAAGATGTCGAAGTCTGATCCGTCAGATCTTTCCCGGATCAACCTGATCGACAGCGCCGAGGATATCGCAAAAAAGATCCGCAAGGCGAAGACTGATCCCGAACCTCTGCCGGAAAGCGCTGAGGGGTTGGCCGGCCGGCCTGAGGCGAAGAACCTTGTCGGCATCTATTCGGCCCTCTCTGGGCAGTCGGTCGATGTGGTCTTGGGTGAATGGGGCGGCAAGCAGTTTGGCGAGTTCAAACCCGCCCTCGCCGACCTTTCGGTTGAGATGGTTGCTCCGATCGCGATTGAGATGAACCGCCTGTTGTCTGACCCCGGCGAGATCGACCTTATCCTCGGCGACGGCGCCAACCGGGCGGCGGAGATTGCGGAGCCGATTCTTGCCGAAACTTACAAGCATGTCGGTCTGCTGCGCAGCCGCTGATCGACGTCATAAAGCGTTACGAAATTTCCTGATCTGGGAAATTTCGTAACATGTGACCCGCCGGAAGGCGGGCGGGTCGCATATTGACGCCGGGCGGGTCTGCGCGACATCCTCAGGTGATAAACATCTTGGGAGACGTCCATGAGACTCACCGCCTTGATCGCTGGCGCCGCTGTGGCGCTGACCGCCGGTTTCGCGTCCGCTGAAACCCGCATCACCTACAAGTCCGCAAAATCCACATCGTCCTATTACCAGATGGCCGTTCAGATCGCCGAGGCGATGAAGGCAGGCTCGGACGGCGACATCATCGTCACGGTCGAAGAAAGCCAGGGGTCCGTCCAGAACGTGATGGAGGCGCGCGCGCGCGGCGGTGATTACGTCTTTACCACCCCGCCCGTGCTGGTGCGCCTCGCCCAGGGCGGCAAGGCGATGTTCAAGGAGAAGGGCGATCCGAAATTCGACGAGATTCGCGCCCTGTTCCCGATCCCATCCCTGACCATGCATTTCGTGATGGGCGCTGAAAGCGGCGTTTCCGAATTTGCTGATCTTGAGGGCAAGACTGTTCTGATCGGCAAAGGATCATTTGGCGCACGTGAAGGCGCGAAATATCTCGGCCTGTTTGGGTTGGAGGGCAAAGTGAACCTTGCGGATGTGGAGCTGTCCAACGCTGTTCCCGCCCTGAAAAATGGCCAGATCGACGGGTTCGTCACCGCCGGATCTTTCCCTGCGCCAAACGTGATCGAAGCCGCCGCTTCGACCGGCGTCAAAGTACTGTCGCTGAACGATGAACAAATCAAGCAGACCAAGCGCGCGAAACTGGTGATCCCCGCTGGCACGTATGCAGGCCAGACTGAGGATATCACCACCACATCCCTGCCTGTTGTCGCCTTCACAACGACTGCGATGTCGGATGATGCGGCCTATCAGCTGACAAAAACCTATTGGGAACAGAAGGATGCCATGGGTTCGGCCGCTGCATGGTGGAATGGCGTGGACAGCGATCTGATGCAGCACATCACTGGCAAGATCCATCCGGGCGCTGCAAAATATTACAAGGAAATCGACTGGGCGCTGACCGACGAGCAGATGTAAGGCCATCGCAAGCAATTGCCGGGCCTGCCTCGGCAACCCAGAAACAGGTCAAGAACTGGGTGCCCGGATTAGGTCCGGGCATCAAAATTTTCAGTGGCGCCCAAGATGAACACTAAACACTTTTGGGCCGCTCTTGGCGCCGCCGCCATCGCCTTTCACCTATGGCTGATATTCTCCGGTCTGATCCCAAACCTTTTTAGCCGCCCGATCCACATGACTTTCGCCTTGCCTTGGGCGCTGATCTACACCGCCAAGACGCCTGCGATGAAGATCAGCGGCGCCATCCTTGGCGCGCTTGGCCTGTTCGCCTCGCTATGGATCGCGCTGAACGAAAGTGCGCTGTCAGATCAATATGGCTTTCTGGAAGGCGACTTTCAGACTGGCGTCGCAGTCATCCTGCTGGCCACAGTGTTGGAAATGGCCCGCCGGTCCATCGGGTGGCCCCTGCCGATGGTCGCGCTCGCGGCGCTGGCCTATGGCGTTTGGGGCCAGCACATACCGGGGGAATTTGGCCATTCCGGCACGCCGCTGGCCAGCTTTCTTGGTACCCTGACGATTGCGGAGGGGGGCATTTGGGGCAAGCTGACCGGTGTTTCGGTGAACATTGTTGCGATCTTCGTCATCTTCGGCGCGGTCCTGAACGCGGGCGAGGCCGGGCGCGGATTCATGAACGTGGCCGCTGCCGCCGCAGGCCGCCTGACCGGCGGCGCCGCCAAGGTGTCGGTGCTGTCATCCGCCTTCTTTGGCTCCATCTCCGGTTCTGCCTCCGCAAACGTGGCTTCGACCGGGGCCATCACCCTGCCGGCGATGCGCCATCTTGGGTACCCAAGGTCACTGGCCGGCGCGGTTGAGGCGGTTGCATCATCCGGCGGGCAGATCATGCCGCCCCTGATGGGTGCCGGAGCCTTTGTGATGGTTGAGCTGACGGGTGTGCCCTACGAAGGCATCATGGCCGCCGCCATCCTTCCTGCGATCCTGTACTTTGCCGCAGTGTGGATCGGGGTCGACGCCTTCGCCACCCGGTATGAGCTAAAGGGACTGGCGGCCAAAGATCGCCCCTCAGCCAAAGACGTGATCGCGACGGTCGCGTTCTTCGCCGTGCCGTTCACGATCCTGCTGCTGGGCATGTTTGCGGCTGGTTACACGCCGCAATTTGCAGCCTGCCTCGCGATCCTTGCCGCCGCGCTGTTGCTCGCCTTTGACGGCAAGGGCTGGGTTGGCGGTCACCGCTTGGCCGAGCGTATCACTGACGCCTGCCTGACGGCGGGCCAGCAGATTGCGATGATCGCGTCGATCATCCTATGTGCTTCGATCATCATTGGCGTTCTAGGGATCACCGGGTTGGGCGTCAAAATCACCTCGCTGATCGTGTCTGGCGCGGGCGGGGCGCTGTGGCCCGCGCTGGCGCTGGCTGCGCTCGCCTGCCTTGTGTTGGGGATGGAGGTGCCAACCACGGCCGCCTACGTCATCTGCGTTTCCGTGGCGGGGCCTGCGCTGATCGACCTTGGCGTTGCGCCGTTGCAGGCGCATCTCTTCATCTTCTGGTTCGCGCTTTTGTCCACCATCACCCCACCAGTTTGTGGGGCTGTCTTTATCGCGGCGGGAATGGTGAATGAAAACTGGTTGAAGGTCGCGGTCGCCGCCATGGCGCTGGGCGTTGGATTGTACCTGATCCCGCTGGCGATGATCGCGCACCCAGCGCTGATCGGGTTGGCTGCAACGCCGGGCCCGGCGTTAGGGGCAGCTGCGCAGGTGCTGGCGGGGCTGGCGGCGATTTCATATGCTGTCATCTCAAACATCCCTGCGATCGTGCGGGTTGCGCTGGCGATTGGCGGCGCGTTTATCCTGTTCAGGCCGGTATTGTTTTGACCGGTTGCAGGGAGGGGCGACTTACGTCATCTTTGCAGATTGGTGAAACGACCAATGGATGGTCCCTTTGCGCAAGTTTATGATCGTCGTCGACGAGACGCCGGAATGCCATAACGCCATAAGATTCGCAGCGCGCCGCGCGGCAAATACAGGTGGCGGCGTCGTGATGCTGTACGTCATTCCACCCGAAGAATTTCAGCACTGGGTCGGCGTTGGTGAGATCATGAGGGCGGAAGCGCGCGAGGCCGCTGAGGCGCGATTACATGAACTGTCGGATGAGGTGAACGCGATTGCCGGGATCATCCCTGAATATGTGATCCGCGAAGGCGTCGTCCGTGACGAGGTCATGGCGCATATCGACGAAGACCCAGAAATAGGCGTTCTGGTTCTGGGCGCGGGCGAAAGCTCGGACGGGCCGGGGCCGCTGGTCAGCGCGTTGGCTGGCAAAATGTCCGGTTCCTTGCATGTACCGGTCACCGTTGTTCCTGGCAGCATGACTGTGGAACGCATCGACGCCGTCTGCTGATCCGCCGCCGACGCGGCGGCGCAGCGCAGAGAATCTGTTTTCAAAGTGATGAATATCACGCGACTCAAACTGTTGTGCGCGCCTGACTTGCCGGGCCAAGCGCCGATACTTGACGAGGTTGTGGAGGGTTTTAAAAAACAAGTAGGGCAAAAAAATAGCGCAGAAGGGCTTCATAAGTAACGATTTAATCGATCAACTTACGCAGTCACTATCGGGGGTTTCGCAAGTCCGGGCCTTATCACTGGCGATCCAACCGCGTTTATCAATGGGTTGACCGTTGGCGACTATCGCGCGCTAGTCAATCAGGCGAAATCGCTGCTGTCGACGCAGGATTTTTCAAGCCTGCGGTTCATTCTGGATGACAGCAACTTGTCTGGCGCGCTCGACATGCCGACGCGCAACCTGCTTGAAGATCTGATTTCCGGCGACACATCATTCTTCACCGCCGCATTCGATGTGGCGCTGGAAGCTGTCGCAGGCTTCGCCGCCAGCGCATCTTTGCTGGCCGCGCTGACTGACGACGCCAGCGGTGGAAACACCGATGGCGGCAACAATGGTGGTGGATTGACCCCAGTTCAAACTACGTTCCTGGAAGAAGTTGCTGAGTTGTTCGAAGGTTCATCTGGCCGCGACAACATCGTGGCGCGGGCTGAGATCGGGCGCATTCTGACCGGTGGTGGCGATGATACGGTCAAAGGATCGACCGGCGATGACAACATGAAGGCCGGTGGCGGCGACGACGTGGTCCGCGGGCGCGTAGGTGATAACAAGCTGAATGGCGGCGGTGGATCAGACAAGATCATCGGCGGCGGCGGCGGTTCTGACATCGCGCGCGGCGGCGGCGGATCTGACACGCTGAAAGGCGGCGGGGGGTATGACTTTTTCTCGTTCAGGACCGGTGCGGGCAGGGACCTAATCCTGGATTTTGCGCAAGGCGACACGATCATGATCACGCGAGGCGCCGACGAATTCAGCGACCTGTCGATCACTCAGCAAGGCGCCAACGTGCTGATCGAATTCGCCAATGTAGATATTCTGATCCGCCCGGACAACGTCGATAATTTCGAGGCGAACGACTTCCTGTTCGGCTGATCACTGTGTCGCCGCGCCTTCACCCAGAGGCGCGGCACCATCACAGTTTAGAATCATTCTTGATTTGGCGGCCTAACGGGTCCACATAAGGTGCAAACTGTTCCCGGAGGCTCGCCATGTTTATCCAGACTGAATCGACACCAAACCCCGCCACCCTGAAATTCCTGCCCGGACAGACCGTGCTGGGTGCGGGATCTGCAGATTTTCCCACCGAAAGCAGCGCCGAGGTGTCGCCGCTCGCCAAACGGTTGTTCCGCGTTGAAGGTGTTGAAGGCGTGTTTCTGGGCCCTGATTTCATCACGGTTACCAAAGACGATCAGGATTGGGCGCATCTGAAGCCCGCAATTCTGGGCGTGATCATGGAACACTTCACCTCGGGCGCGCCGGTGATGGAAACTGAAGCCCGGGCAGGGCATGTCGAACATACCGGGCCGGATAAGCACATCGTCGCCCAGATCACCGAACTGCTAGACACTCGCGTTCGTCCGGCTGTGGCGCAGGATGGCGGCGACATCACTTTCCACGGTTTTGACGAAGGTGTCGTCTACCTGCACATGCGCGGCGCCTGCGCCGGGTGCCCGTCATCCACGATGACGTTGAAAATGGGCATCGAAAACCTTCTCAAGCACTACGTTCCCGAAGTCAGCGAAGTTCGCCCCGTCGGCGTCTGATCGCCCGTCATGATGCTTGTCTTTGACGCCACGGCCGGCAAGTGCGCCGTGGCGATCTTTCTGGATGGTCAGGTAAAAGCCGCGCGGTCGGACGATATGGCGCGTGGTCACGCGGAACGGTTATTTCCCCTTATCGATGAATGTCTTGGGGAGGTCGGCGCAGCTTACGGCGACCTGATCGCCATTGCTGTCTGCACCGGCCCTGGCAACTTTACTGGCGCGCGGATCGGCGTGGCGGCGGCGCGTGGTCTGGCGGTGTCGTTGTTAATCCCCGCGATTGGCGTCGACCGATTTGACGCCGCGGCGCTGGATCAGCCTGGCGATATTTGTGTGCGGCTGGAGGCGCGCGGCGGCGCGGCGCATCTGGCGCAGTATCGCGATGGCGTTTTGCAGGGCGCCGCTGAAACCTTGCAGGCCGACGATATTGCCGCGTTTATCGGCGACGCCCGCGCTGTCGTCGCAGATATCGCTGATCTGGCGTCGATCGCAAAAGTAGCTCAGAACCGTTTGGATGCAGGCGAAACTGATCGCCCAGCGCCCCGATATCTGAGGCCCGCCAACGCGGCGTTGCCATCTACACCGCCGCCAGCAATAATTTGATCGAACGCCTCGCATTGCCGACAAACGTGCAGCTTTCTGCGCTGGCTGACCTGCATGCGCGCGCCTTTGCGCCAGCGTCGCGGAGTTGGAGTGCGGAGGAGATCAGTGATCTGGCCGCGCAGGGCTCGCTGTTTGTCGGCCCATCTGCTTTCGCCTTGTTTTCGAAAGTGCTGGATGAGGCTGAACTGCTGACCATTGCGGTTGATCCGGATCACCAACGACAGGGCGCAGGGCGAAGGTTGCTCGCGGCAGCGGAAGCAGCGCTGGCGGCGGAGGGTGTTACCCGCAGTCTGTTGGAGGTCGCAGCGGACAATGACGGTGCTATCGCGCTCTACCTCCAAGCGGGCTACAACATAGTTGGTCAGCGCAAAACATATTATGATCGTGGTGTAGCTGGTCGGGTCGATGCGATCATGATGGCGAAAATGCTTTAGGGCGCAATCTGATCAGGTTCCAAGACAGGCTACCGTTTCAAGCTGCTGCATCTTGCGATGCTTTAGGACCCGATTATCGTCCCTCAACCCGCCATGCCGCCAGCATCAAACCCGCTGACAGCAGCAGCATCGCCCAACCTGGGGCAAGCGGGGTCAGGCGCACATCCTCAACCGCATAGGCCTCGCGCCGCGCCAGACCGGCCCAGCCCCGTCCAGCCGCGCGGCGGCCATCGCGGACGCGGCGGATGTCCGGCGCGCCGTTGGCCAGACGCAGGATCCCGCCTTGTGTAGCCGCCGCCAGTGGCACCAGAAGATCGCCTGTGGAAATGGCGTTTTCGAACTCCACCGGCGCAGGCGGGCCGATGGCAGCGATGGTGGTCAGTGCGCCGTCTGTCAGACGGTGGAGGCCTTGCTCTGAAGCCTCAAACGTCGCCAACCAACGACCTGGCCCAGCGTGCGTCCACTGCGCGTCTGTCACCTCGCCGGAGGGGGAGGTGATGGTCAGGCTTTCCGCCTCGCTTTCAACCGAACGACGCTCAACCGTTAGGGTGGACCCTTGGGTGGAGGCTATCAGCGCCTCCTCTTCCAGCTCTGGTTCCTTCATCAGCCAATGGGCGAGACGGCGCAGTAGTTCCGCCTGCGGCCCGCCGCCTTCGAACCCCCGCGACCACAGCCATGCATGATCAGAGGCGAGCACCGCGACACGCCCTTCGCCAACTCGATCCAACACCAGCAGAGGCTTTTTCTCATACCCCGTCATGACTGTGGAGCCAGACAGTGTTTCAACCTCAATATGGCGTAGCCAACGCCCCCAAGGTGCGTCGGCGCCCAATTCGCTGCCAGCAAAGCGGGTCAGACCAAACGTCACCGGATGACGTTCGCCGGCATCGGTGATCTCGGGCGCAAAGGGCATCTGATGCACTTCGGCGGTTGGCGCGACTGGGAGGATTTCAGCCAGAGGCGTGCGATATAGGCTTTCCACCCCTGCGAAATGGGGGCCAGAGGCGATCAGCACCGCCCCACCATCGCGCACATAGCGGCTGATATTGGCGATATAGGGCGACGGCAGCACGCCGCGGCGGCGATAGCGGTCAAAGACGATCAGGTCGAAATCATCGACCTTTTCCAGGAACAGTTCCCGAGTCGGAAAGGCGATGAGGCTCAGCTCAAACACCGGCGTGCCGTCTTGTTTCGACGGTGGGCGCAGAATGGTGAAGTGGACCAGATCGACAGATGGATCGGCCTTTAGCAGGTTCCGCCACGTCCGCTCCCCCGCATGCGGCTCGCCCGACACCAACAAGACCCGCAACCGGTCGCGCACACCGTTCACGGTGATGGCCGCGCGGTTATTGCGCGATGTCAGCTCATCCGGGATTTCGCGAACAATCAGCTCAACCACATTTGCGCCGCCATGGGTGATCGGCACGTCGATGTCATTTTCGGCGCCGACGGTGACATTGCGCTCTTCGATCACCTCGCCATCGACTGAAACGGCAATCTGGGCGACGCCGGGTTCGCCTTCCACCATCACGCGGAAGGTGGAGTTTTCGCCCACGATGCCGAAGGACGGCGCGGAAATGACGACCAGGCGACGGTCAATTTCACCTTCCTCGCCAGTTATGAAAGCATGAACAGGGCCGGGAAAGTCGGTGACTGCGTCGGGGTCATGCACCTGACCGTCAGTGATCAGGATCGCGCCGGCCAGACGGTTTTCCGGCGCTTCGCTTGCTGCTTCGTTCAGCGCAGTCAGCAATTGGGTTCCTGGGTCGGTGACAGGACCGCCTTCGTTGCGCACATGCACGACGCGGGTTTCCAGCGGGGCGTCTTCGTCGCGATCAGACAGAGCCTGCAGTGACGCCAGAACCGCCGCCTCGGTCGCGGAGGTGACCTCGGCGCGGTTTCCGATTGTCTGGCTTTGCGTCTCATCCACAACAACGATGGCGATGTCCGACAGGCTCCGGCGTAGCTCGCGCACCAGCGCCGGGTTCGCCAGGGCGAGGATCAGAACACCAAAGCCCAGACCGCGCAGCACCCAGGCGGGTGACCGCTGCCATGCGGCGAAGGCGGTCAATAGAACTGCGATGCCCAACGCCGCCCAAATAAGAGCGTTTGGCGCGATGGGGTCAAAAACGACTGTGCTGGTCATTGGCTGATCCGTTCCAACAACGCAGGGACGTGCACCTGGTCGGATTTGTAGTTGCCTGTCATCGCATACATCACGACGTTGACGCCAAAGCGGAACGCCATTTCGCGCTGACGGTAGCCATCGGCGCGGCCCACTGGGGCGATGAAGTTGCCGTCATCGCCAATCGCCCAAGCCGCGGCCCAATCAGCACCGCCGATCACAACGGGCGAGACGCCATCATTAGGGTCGGAAATCAGCTGGTCGGTCGCGTCCTCGTCGCGTTCCAGCGCACGGTCTTCCTCCAGCCACACCTGCCCCCCCGTCCAGCGACCAGGAAAACGGTCGAGCAGATAGAAGGTGCGGGTTAGAACGTGTTTGTCGTGCACAGGCGACAGTGGCGGCAAGTCCAGATCCGCCACCAGACGGCGCAGTGAGCGGGTGTTGGGGCCGGGCTGGCCGGGCGACGCAAGATGGGCGTCGCGCGTGTCGATCATCAGCATGCCGCCATTGCGCATGAACTCATTCAACTTGGCCGAGGCTTCGGCGGATGGCGTTGGTTGGCTTTTGGTGATCGGCCAATAGATCAGGGGGTGAAGCGATAGGTCGTCCAGCTCCAGGTCCACCGCCATCGGCTCAATCGGTTCGATGGCGGTGCGTGAACGCAGCACCCGGCTTAACCCGCGCATGCCAGCTTCGGAAAAGCGGTCAATCTGCGGATCACCAGTCACGACATACGCCAGCACAGTGTTGTTGGCGGCTTTCAGCGCGCGCTCGATATCAACCTCTTGCGCATCGGCCTGCGGCGTGGTGAACAACGCGGCCAGCAGGATTGCGACGGCGCCGGGGTTCAGGCGGAACCGGCGCCCCGACAGCCACAGTGCAGCGAACAAATCTACCGCCAGCAGGATCAATGCGAGGCCCAACAGATAGGCCGCAAAGGGGCGCTCGGTGCGCAGGCCCAGCCGGTCGATCACTGCCGACATGGGCGCAGGCGCCGCGACTTCGGGCGGCGTCGGATCGGAAAAGAGGTTATAGGCCACGCGCGCGGTTTCCCCTGCATAGAGGCCTGGCGGCGCATCAGGCCCTGCGGCGGCGACCAGTCGTTCGGCGGGCACTGGGCTCAATTGGCCATCCGCTGCATTCACACGGCCAAATCCGTCGATGGCGGCGACCTGGCGCATCAGCTCAGCTGGGTCAGGCGGCTCCGCCCTACCAGCGGCGCCGGACAAGGCAATCAGGCGATCCAGCATGTCGACGAACAGGCCAGACAGCGGCAACGACGACCATTCAGCGTTCGCTGTGACGTGGAACAGCACGACGCGCCCTGCGCCCCGTTCGGTGGCGGTGACCAGCGGCGTTCCATCCTCTAGCGCGGCCCAGGTGCGTTGGCCCAGTTCGGGGCCAAGCCGGGCGAGGATCTGGCGAGATACGGACACCTCACGCGGCGCCGTCAGTCCAAAGAATGGGCTTTCGCGGCCAAAATCTCGGATTTTCTGCGGTGCGCCCCATGCCATGGCGCCGCCGACGGCCCGGCCGCCCGCGCGCAGGCGTACGGGAAGCAGTGGATCCTCTTTGGCTGACAGGGCCCCGCCTGCCGCCAGATCAGCGCCGTGCGCCAGTCGGGGACCGGCGAAGCGAACCAGAAGGCCACCATTCTCAACCCATTCGGTCAGCGCGTTGCGTTCCTGTTCGGTCATGTTGCCGATATCCGCGAGGAACAATGCATCGGGGTTCGATAACAGCAGGCTTGCGATGTCGCCTTCGGACAACTCAGCGCCCTGAGACAGCGCCGTGCGCAGATAGTGCAGGTTCGAGATCAGCTTCAGCGCACCATCTTCCGACGATCCGCTTGCCAGCCCGACCCGACGGCGGCGTACGCTTTCGTCGGTCAATACGGCGGCGCCGGCGCTGTCTTCGCCGATGATCGCCATACGGGTAATCTGATTGCGCAGCTCCAACGGCAGATCAACCTCGGCGTCCGTGGCTGTCTCGCCGTCGCCCAGCGCCGCCTCCAACGTGCCAAGGCGCCGTTCGCCGCCTTCTGGCGCGGCGCCGAACACGCCGACCAGATGGGTTGCGTCGCCTTCACTGTCGGCGCGCAGAACAGACACTAGAAGCCGCCCTTCGGTCAGGCGTGGCGCGGACAGACCCAGCGCAGTGCGTTCAGGGAAAATCATCTTCAGCCCCCCGATGGAGGCAAGCGCATCGGCCATCGCGCCCTGGTCTGCATAGCTCAGCCCGTCCGTGATCCACGCGGTTTGCAGATCGCCCGGCGCATCGACGCCTTCGAAGGCCAGCGCATAGTCGATGCGTTGCGGCGGCCATGGCGCGGGAGTCAGCGCCTCAATCACGCCGCGCCAATCGGCGGCGGGGCGCAGATCAAGCGCAAATTCAGGGGGAAGCGGATCTGCAAGATTGTGAAAGCTGACCGGCCGATCGGCGCGTTCGGCGCGGTCCAGTTCACCCAAAGCGGCCTCGCGGCGTGCTTCCCAATCAGGGGCGCTGGCCCAACCGCCGTCCATGACGACCAGGACGGGGCCTTCGCCGCGCAGCCCTTCCTTGGGGTTCAGCACAGGATCGGCAAAGGCCAGAATCGCCGCCGCTGCAATTGCCATGCGCAGCAAAAGCAGCCACCACGGCGAGCGATCCGGCGTCTTTTCCGGATCCTCCAGACCCAACAGCAACCGAACGCCCGGAAACCTGATACGGGCAGGCGCAGGCGGTGTCGCGCGCAGGATGTACCAGAGTGCAGGTAAGGCGATCAGGCCAAGCAGCAGCCAGGGGTTGAGAAACGCAAGGGATCCAATCGCCAGCATCAGCGCGCGCCGCCGCCGATGGCGTTGTAAAGCCATAACAGGGCCTTACGCGGGCTTTCATCGGTACGGTGCACCAGACAGCGCCAGCCACAACGGCGCGCCGTCTGTTCCAGATCACGTCGGCGTTCGGCCAGCCGGTCGCGATAGGCGGTCTGAAGGCCACGGGCACGATCCGTTTCGAACTTGACCGACCGGGCCATGCTTTCAAACACCAGCCGTCCGTCAAAAGGGAAGGTTTCCTCGGCGCGGTCGATCACCTGAACATAGGCGCCGGAAACACCGGCCTCAGCCGCATGTTCCAGCGAAGGAAAGATATCGTCGCGCGGCCCCATGAAGTCTGACAGGAAAACCGCGCGACCGCCGCGGGCGAAATCTGCCTTGGGCGGGGCGCCATAGTCGGGGCGGGTTTCGGGTTGGTTAGTCAGCTCGGCTCCGATCCGGACAAGTTGCGATTCGCCCGATGCAGGCCGTGCCGCATCGGTGTTCAAAAGACTTACCCGCTCACCGCCGCGGATCAGCAAGACAGACATTGCCATCGATAGCAAAGCGGCACGCTCAGATTTGGACCGCGCCGCCTTGTCGGACTTAAAGTCCATCGACAATGCATTGTCCCGCCAGATGGAGACTTTTTGCGCCGCTTCCCATTCCATTTCGCGTACGAACATCTGATCGGATCGGGCGGACCGGCGCCAATCAACCGTGTGATGTGGGTCGCCAGGTTGGGCGGTTCGGAATTGCCAGAAACTTTCGCCGGACCCGGCCTGCTTGCGGCCGTGCACGCCGGGCGCGACGGAAGCTGCAAGGCGCTCTGCCTCAGCCAACAGCGGGGGCAGCGCACCGGAAATGCGTTCGGCGTCGCGGCGCAGCCAGCCTTCGCCGACCCGTTTGATTGCGGGATCAGCCATGGGCGGCAGCTTTCTGGCGAAGCGGCAGGATCACGATCAGGCGGCCGCCTCTGCTGGGCCGCCAAGGGTACGGATGGTCAGCGCGTCAATGATGCGGTCGATGCTGTCGCCTTCAGCCCGAGCGGCGAAGGTCAGCGCCATACGGTGCGTCAGGGCAGGGTGCGCCAGGGCGACAACGTCGTCGTGATCGGGGGCAAGGCGCCCCTCCATCAACGCTTTGGCGCGGACGGTCAGCATCAGCGCCTGCGCGGCACGGGGGCCGGGACCCCAGTTCACGGACCGGTTTATGAAATCAAAGGCCTCATCTTCGCCCGGACGCGCGGCGCGGACGAGTTTTAGGATCGCCTCAACGACGCTTTCACCAACGGGCATTCGGCGCACAAGACGCTGGGCGGCCATCAACTCCTCGGCGGAAAAGATGGTTGTCGCCTCAGCCTCGTCCACGCTGGTTGTGGCGATCAGGATGTCGCGCTCAGCCTCCAGCGTTGGATAATCGACATCGACCTGCAACAGGAAGCGGTCGAGCTGCGCTTCGGGCAGGGGATATGTGCCTTCTTGCTCAATCGGGTTCTGGGTGGCCAGCACGTGGAAAGGCGGGGTCATGTCGCGGCGCTGGCCGGCGATGGTGACGTATTTTTCCTGCATCGCCTGAAGCAGCGCAGACTGTGTGCGGGGCGAGGCGCGGTTAATCTCATCAGCCATCAAAAGCTGACAGAAGATCGGTCCTTGAATGAAACGGAATGACCGCTTGCCGCCATCGGCTTCTTCCAACACTTCGGACCCGAGGATATCTGCTGGCATCAAGTCTGGGGTGAACTGAATGCGCTTGGCGTCCAGTCCCATGACCACGCCCAAAGTGTCGACCAAACGCGTCTTCGCAAGGCCCGGCGCGCCCACCAACAAAGCGTGCCCACCCGACAGAAGCGCGTTCATTGTCAGGTCGACGACCTTTTCCTGACCGATCACCCGTTTGGCGACCTCGGCCTTGGCTAGTCTCAGGCGTTCTCCAACATGTTCAATCTCGGATAGGATGTCCTCATCGCTCATGTCGCGTTCCTTCTGGGCTGTCTGCTTAGTTCGCTATGTCCTATCGTGGTCCTATATGGACCCGAAAGCAAAGCGATTCACCGGGACGTGATCAATGAGTGGTGAGAAAGTCACACCTAACCCTGACGATTTGGCCAAGACGCTGTCATCAGCCGTCAAAAAAGGCCCGCCACCAGTGCATTTGTGGAGCCCGCCCTTTTGCGGTGACCTCGACATTCGGATCGCGCGCAATGGTCTATGGTACTACCTTGGCACACCGATTGGGCGGATGCCGCTGGTCAAATTGTTCTCATCCGTTCTGCGCAAGGATGACGACAAGTATTTCCTTGTCACACCGGTCGAAAAAATTGGAATCACCGTTGACGACGCCCCGTTTGTCGCGGTGGATTTTGAGGTTGCGGGCGATGGTGCCGATCAGGCGCTGACCTTCATCACCAATGTCGAAGACGAAGCGATTGCAGGCCCTGATCATCCCATCCGCGTTGTCCGCGACGCCGAGACGGGGGAGCCGTCGCCCTATATTCTGATCCGCCGCAATCTTGAGGCGTTGATCGACCGGAAAAGTTACTATCGATTGGTCGATGTCGGCGCGGTTGAAACCGTGGACGGCGTCGGCATGTTCGGGGTCTGGTCGTCGGGACAGTTCTTCGCTTTCATCCCGGCGGCGGAACTTGATCTTTAGGCCTGACTTGCAATTTGGCTGGCTGACCGGCATCTCAATCGCATGAGCCAACCGATCACCCGCGCCGCCCTTATTCGTGCGATCAGCCTGCCCGGTGATCGGCGATCGGATTACGATCTGAACCCCAGCGTGAAAGCGTCGATGAGCAAGGACCGTGCGTTGCGCCCTGCCGCGGTCCTTTGCCCCATCGTCGAACGGCCCGGCGGCCTTTCAGTCATTCTGACCCAGCGGCCGGACACCATGCGCGAACATGCAGGTCAGGTGGCGTTTCCGGGCGGCAAGATTGACGACACCGACGCCGACGCCCGCGCTGCGGCGCTGCGCGAAGCAAATGAAGAGATCGGCTTGCCTAAGCGTCATGCCGAGGTCTTGGGCGAGATCGACCATTATGAGACTGGCACTGGGTTTCGTGTCGCACCCATCGTTGCGATGATTCATCCATCGTTTCAGCCCCGCCCTGACCCACGAGAGGTCGCAGCGGTGTTTGAAGCGCCACTCGACTACCTGATGAACCATGCAAACCTGAAAACCCATACAGGCCACTGGGGTGGGCGCGAACGGAAATACTACGCCTACGATTGGGAAGACCGGTATATCTGGGGCGCAACGGCGGGGATGTTGAAAAGCCTGGCTGACCGCCTCGCCAGTCTATGACCCGCATCGCGCCTGTCTGGCTGACGGTGCCGTCGACACGGGCGGTGATGGCCGCCCTTGCGCCTGCGCGGCCATTGTTCGTTGGCGGTTGCGTACGCGACGCACTGATGGGGCGGGACAGCGAAGACATTGATATCGCAGTCGCCTCGCTCCCTGCTGACACGCAAAACCTGGCGGAGGGGGCGGGGTTAAAGGCGGTTCCAACTGGTGTCGAACACGGCGTCGTCACGGTAATCGCCGATGGCGCGCCATTCGAGGTCGCGACGCTGCGCCGTGATGTGGCGACGGACGGTCGGCGCGCTGTAGTGGCGTTCGCGGATCAGATTGGCGAAGACGCGGCGCGGCGTGATTTCACGATGAATGCGCTATATGCGAGTTCCGACGGCGCAGTCCTTGATCCATTGGGCGAGGGCCTGGCGGATCTCAAAGCCCGGCGCTTGCGGTTCATTGGCGACGCCGAGCTTCGCATCCGCGAGGATTATCTGCGCATCCTCAGGTTCTTTCGCTTCCACTCACAGTTCGGGATCACGCCGCTTGATGCGGAGGGCCTTGCCGCCTGCCATGCTCAGGCCGATGGGTTGCGCATGATCTCAGCCGAACGCATCGGCGCTGAGATGAAAAAGCTCCTCACCGCGCCAGATCCCGGCCCGGCGCTGAAAGGCATGGGTCCGATACTGGCGGATATACTGTTGGGCGCCGAATGGCCCGGCGATCTGATTGTGGCGGAGGCTGATTGGCGGCTCGCGCCGAACCCTATGCGCAGGCTGGCCGCCCTTGGCGCCATATCTTTTGACCAGCTTCGCTTGTCAAAAGTTGAGTTAACTCAGGTCGAGAAAACTCTGACAGCTACGAAACTCCCTGTTGGCGAGGCCGCATATCGCTTTGGCTCAGAAATTGCGGTCGATGCGGCTGCGATCAGCGGCCGGCCTCGGGCCAGCCATCTTGACGACATACACCGAGCAGCTTCTGCGGTGTTTCCGATCACTGCCGCCCATTTGATCGAGCGCGGCGTGACGCCCGGCCCCGAACTTGGCGCGAGATTGCAATTGTTGGAGGCGGCCTGGATCAAAAGCGGGTTTGCAGCGGATCAGGATGAGCTTTTGAGCGGCGTATGATCACGGCGTTCCTCCCGCGGAGGAATGCTACGCAGTGGATATTTATTGAACAAAGATGGGAGGGGGCGATCCTCCCTTCTTTGAGTTTCAAAATACGCCAATCCTGCTTTTGCGATTTGCGCTGACGCTTGATTTACGCTTCGAACTCCACCAGCAGGTCTTTCGCATCCACCTGGCTGCCGGCGGGGGTTACGACGCGGGCGACAACACCGCTGACTTCGGCGTGGATCGCGGTTTCCATCTTCATCGCTTCGATCGACAACAGAACGTCGCCTGCTTCAACAGTTTGCCCAGCCGATACATTCACCGATGCGACAACGCCTGGCAGCGGCGCTGCGACATGGGCCTTGTTGTCCGGTTCAGCTTTGGGGTGCGTATTGGCGGAGGCTGCAGCGGAACGGTCGGGCACGCGGATGACGCGGGGCTGGCCGTTCAGTTCAAAGAAGACTTTTACTTCGCCATCTTCGTTGGTGGTCGACACTGTCTGAAGGCGTAGGACCAAAGTCTTGCCAGCCTCAAGTTCAATAGCGACCTCTTCGCCTTCTTCCATGCCGTAGAAATAGGTCAGCGTTGGCAGAACCCGAACGGGTCCATAATCGCGGTGGCGGCCCATGTAGTCGAGGAAGACTTTCGGGTACATAAGGTAGCCACACAGGTCTTCTTCATCGACTGTGAACCCTTCCAGTTCGGACGACACTTCAGCCTGCACCGCTTCGAGATCGACGGCTGGCAGGTCCTTGCCAGGGCGGTCGGTCAGGGGGGGCTCACCCTTCAGAACCTTGGTTTGCAGTTCTGACGGGAAGCCGCCTGGGGGCTGGCCGAGGCCGCCCTTGAAGAAGTCGATCACGCTGTCCGGGAAGCTGAACTCCGCATCGCCCTCGATATCTTCGCGGCCGACGCCGGCGGAAACCATCGCAAGCGCCATGTCGCCGACAACCTTGGACGAGGGCGTCACTTTGGGGATGTCGCCGAACATCTGGTTCACGTCTGCATAGGTCTGGGCGATTTCGCCCCAGCGTTCCTCCAGCCCCAGCGAGCGGGCCTGCGCCTTGAGGTTGGTGAACTGGCCGCCGGGCATTTCGTGCAGATAGACTTCGGACGCCCCCGAAATCGTGCCGCTTTCAAACCCGGTGTATAAGGGGCGTACGCCTTCCCAATAACCAGAAATCTCGCGGATCGCGGCACCGTCCAGCCCAGTGTCGCGCTCTGAACCGCGCAAGGCCTCGACGATGGAGCCGAGGCAGGGCTGCGATGTGCCGGATGAGAACGCATCCATGGCCGCGTCAACCGCATCGACGCCTGCATCAGCTGCGGCGAGGATCGATGCGCCCGCGATGCCGGACGTATCGTGGGTATGGAAGTGGACGGGCAGCCCAACTTCCTCTTTCAGCGCCTTGACCAAGACGGACGCCGCGGCAGGTTTCAAAAGGCCCGCCATGTCCTTGAGCCCCAGTACATGTGCGCCCGCGGCCTTCAGGTCCTTCGCCATGGTGACGTAGTAGTCGCGGTCGTATTTTGCGTGCTCCGGGTTCTGGAAGTCGCCGGTGTAGCAGATCGTGCCTTCACAGATCTTGCCGCTTTCGATAACAGCGTCCATCGCAACACGCATGTTGTCGACCCAGTTGAGGCTGTCGAATACGCGGAACAAGTCGACGCCGGACTTGGCGGCCTGATCCACGAATTTCTCAACCACATTGTCGGGATAGTTCGTATACCCGACGCCGTTCGCCGATCGCAGCAGCATCTGGGTCATCAGATTTGGCATCGCCGCCCGCAACTGGCGAAGGCGCTGCCATGGGCATTCCTGCAGGAAACGATAGGCGACGTCGAAGGTCGCGCCGCCCCAGCATTCCATCGAGAAAAGCCCAGGCAATTTGTGTGAATATGCGGGCGCGACCTTCAGCATGTCGTGGCTGCGCATCCGCGTTGCCAGCAACGACTGGTGCGCATCACGCATTGTCGTGTCGGTCAGCAGCAGCTTTTTCTGCGCCAGCATCCAGTCGGCGACGGCCTGCGCACCCTGTTCATCGAGGGTCTGGCGAACGCCTGCAGGTGGTGCCTCTGCCGGAACACCGGGGGCCTTGGGCGCCTTTACATGGGCAGCCGGTTTCGGGCGGCCAGCCGCCTCGGGGTGGCCGTTTACCGTGATGTCGGCCACATAGGTCAGCAGTTTCGTCGCCCGGTCGCGGCGTTTCTTGAAATCGAACAGTTCAGTCGTCTCGTCGATGAACTTGGTCGTGTAGGTCGCTGTCTTGAACTTTGGATGGCTTATCAGGTTCTCAACAAAGGCCAGGTTTGTCGCCACACCCCGGATGCGAAACTCGCGCAGCGCGCGGTCAAGGCGCAGGCGGGCTTCTTCAGCAGTTGGGGCCCAGGCGGTGACCTTTTCCAAAAGGGAATCGTAGAACCGCGTGATCACCGCGCCGGAATAGGCCGTGCCGCCATCAAGCCGGATGCCGAAACCGGTTGCGCCGCGATAGGCGGTGATGCGGCCATAGTCGGGGATGAAATTGTTCAGCGGATCTTCGGTTGTGACCCGACACTGAACGGCGTGGCCGCGCAGATGGATATCTTCCTGTGCGGGAACGCCGGTTTCATCGAGTTCGCCAATGTGGCCGCCTTCGGTGATGCGGATCTGCGCTTTGACGATGTCGATGCCGGTGACTTCTTCGGTGACTGTGTGTTCGACCTGAACACGAGGGTTCACTTCGATAAAGAAGAACTCGCCCGTGTCAGCGTCCATCAGGAATTCGATTGTGCCGGCGCATTGGTAGTTCGCGTAGCGAGCGATCTTGAGGCCTAGTTCGCAAATCTCCGCCCGCTGTTCTTCTGTCAGGAAGGGGTCAGGCGCGCGTTCAACCACTTTCTGGTTACGGCGTTGAACCGAACAGTCGCGTTCGAACAGGTGAACGATCTGGCCGTGGCTGTCGCCCAGAACCTGAACCTCCACATGCCGGGCGCGCTGAACCAGGCGTTCGAGGAAGCCTTCTCCATTGCCAAAGGCGGCGACAGCCTCGCGGCGGCCTTCCAGCACCTTGTCTTCCAATTCTTCGGGGCCAAAGATCGGCCGCATCCCACGCCCGCCGCCGCCCCAGGACGCCTTCAGCATCAGGGGATAGCCAACGTCGCCCGCCATTTTCGTGACCTCAGCCATATCGTCAGGCAGAACGCCCGTTGCAGGCACGACAGGCACGCCCGCCGCAATGGCTGCTTCGCGGGCCGACGCCTTGTCGCCCAGCAGGCGCATGGTTTCCGCCTTGGGCCCGATAAAGGCGATGCCTGCCGCTTCGCAGGCGTCGACGAAATCGGGGTTTTCCGACAGAAGGCCGTAGCCAGGATGCACAGCGTCCGCGCCGCTTTCCTTGGCAACGCGGATAATTTCGGGGATTGCGAGATAGGCCTCAATCGGTCCCAGACCTTCGCCGATCTTATACGCCTCGTCCGCTTTGAACCGGTGGAGACCCAGCTTATCCTCCTCCGCGTACACCGCGACGGTTTTCTTGCCGAGCTCGTTCGCCGCGCGCATGACGCGGATGGCGATTTCGCCGCGGTTGGCGATCAGGATTTTCTGGAACGATTTCATGGGCTTTATCCCCTGGCTTTTGTCGTTTGCGCATTGCCTATCGCGCGTCGGCGTCCGGCCGCATGTGGCGCTTCGCCTCTACCAACTACTACGAGGCGCCGGATGGTCGGCGCTCGCTTTACGTACGGGATGCTATAAGGCCATCCTAGGGTTTAGGAAACCTTGCTGTCACTTGGGGTGTCTTGTTGGATCAATGTGCTGTGAGCGCGGTCACAGACTCAGGCGCTGCAGCGCACCATACGACAAGGTGCGCTGACACGCATACCATCAATGGACGATATCAGTTTTCCAAATAGAATGTGATCGTTGTGACCACCCGCACAAGCTTTTCAATCGCGTCGGCCTCGGCCACGCCTTTGTTCGCCGCGCGGATCTGAAAGCCGCCCTGCGTCGCGGTCTGGATGCCGCCAACCTCCACGCCCGCATTGGCGGCAAATTCATTTGCGACGACCCGCGCGGTGGCGGTGGCTTCGCGCAGCATGTCTGGCTTGATCTGGTTCAGACCAGTGAATTGGTAGTTAACGAAGTACTCCCTTACAGAAACGCCCTCTTTAGCCAGTGCAAATACAGGCGCGCGGGCAGGGGCGACCTTGGCGGGGTCGTTGGTGGCGATACTCACCTCGCCGGCGACAATATGATAGCGATCCGAAATCTTGCCATTGTTGTTGTATCGCACCTCGTCGGTCTTGATCAGCGGAGCGAAGGTAACCTCACCCGCCTGAAACCCTGCGGCGGTGAGCGCAGCGGCGATTTTGGCGCCGTCAGCCTCGGCTCGGGTGAAGTCAGCGGCGACATCGCCGCGCCCGGCGACCTGATACCCAAAGCGCCACGCCGCCTTATCGGCGGACACGATCTGTTCGGACAGGCCTTTGACTGTAGCAGTGTTCGCGCCGACACGTTCGTTCAGCGTGGTTTGCGATACGAAAAAGCCTGCAGCCGACAAGCCAAGCCCGACGAACAGGCTGGCCAGAACATCCTGAAAGGTCATATGGTCCCCAATTACGTCAGGCGGGCCATCCACCTGCTGGATAAATCTGGCGGCAAAGCACAGCGACTTCGTGGCAGGGTTGCGTGCCGTCTGCTGAAAGTCAGATTACGATTTGGCTGTCAGCAGCTTGGCGGGGCGGCGTTTTTCCGCCTCCTTAAACAGGCTAAAGGTCTGGTTGACATAGTTCACCGCGCCCGAGATCTGTTCCATATAGCTTGTCAGTTCCGGCGTTCGTTCCGCTTCGACCATCTGAATGGGTCGGTCTGGATCGCGGCTTTCGAACGAAACATAGAACCACGGCTCCCCGCGTTTCAGGATGATATCTCGACTGGGGTCGCGCCATTCGAACGCCCACATCAGGGGCCGGGGCCAGACATCGATGGGAAACCGTCCGCCAAAGATCGTGCCGGGCAACTGGTCTTTGCGATAGTCCATGAAGGCGTCAAGCTGGGTCATGTGGACAGGTTGGTCTGCGATAAAGATATAGGGCAGACTGACCTGCAATGTGGGCCGGTCGGGATAGCGCCACTCGACCTCATTCGTCATATGGATCAGGTCGTTCAGCTTGGATTTGCGCACCGGGCTGGTGTCACCCAGCATGTTGCGCACCCCCGCCTTGCCTTCTTTGGACCGTGCGAACCGCAGATGCAGGTCGAACGGGCAGCGAATGACGAAATACCGGCTTTCCATATTCACGATCGCGGGGCAGCGTGAGGCGGATTTGGCGTGGGTTTTCGACGTTTCCGCCGACCGAAAACGTTAAGGTTGGAAATAGACGATGGAGGCTTTTTCCTCCGCCGTCAGCCATCCGACCTGCACTGGGCCTGTCCGTTCAGTTTGCGGCGTGGGATCAGCTTCAGCGGGTTCCGGCGTGCGGGTGAAGAGCGATTTGAACATAAGAAGCGTCTCACTGGCGGGGCGCTAATCTGCGCCCTGATCCTTTGGGTTCGGTTAAGGCAAACGACACAGGCCTGTTCAAGCCGTTTCCAACAGCAGCCCGATCAGTCGATCCAGCATGTCGCGTTCCTCCGGGTTGAGTGATTTCAGCACGTCCGCCTCGTACTTGAAAGCGATAGGAATAAGTTCCGCCATCATCGCATTTCCCTTAGGGCTGAGCGAAAGTTCTACCAGCCGCCTGTCCGTTGGGCTGATGCGCTTTTCGATCAGACCAGCCCCTTCCAGTCGGGTGGCCGCGCGCGATGCCTTCGATTTTTCCAAGTCGGCCATCAGGTGAAGTTCCCTCACGCTGACCGCGTTAGACTGGCTGAGATGCGCCATGACCCGCCATTCAGGGATCGAAAGGCCGAAACTGGCGCTGTATTCGGCGGAAAAGCCGCGGCTGACCCTGTTGGCCAGCTTGGCCAGACGGTAGGGCAGAAAGGCGTCGAGGTCGAAAGCAGTCATGCGCCGGATCATGGCGCCTGCCGCCCAAAATCACCATCAGGATTTTCTGCCGAGTTTCGAAGCACCCGATTGCGCCTAGCTCTGAATCACCTCAGGGCAGATATTTAATGCGGTTGTTCAGTCACTGGCGCAGGCAGCCATCATAGCCGCCTGGCAGGCGGTATCAGTCAGAGTTGATGACCAATCTGATATAAAATTGGCACTATTTTCTACGATATTCGATATTCATGTAGTTTTGATATCAAGCGTAGTCGAAAACGTACTAGCGATGGTCATCGCGAAACAGACAAGTTTCCGCACTCGCGCTAGAATGCGAACCACTTTGGGAGGAAGCAATGAACTTGCTTCGCAACACCGCTATCGGTGTGGCGCTTGGTGCCATGAGCATTTCTGGCGCGTTCGCTGCATCGCATTCAAAAGAACTGACGATCGCGATCGTGAACAACGGTCACATGATCAACATGCAGAAAGTCGCTGAGGCTTACACTGCAGAAACCGGCACGTCTCTGAACTGGGTGTCGCTGGAAGAAGGCGTCCTGCGTGAGCAGGTCACGTCAGACACCGCAACGGGCGGCGGTCAGTACGACATCATCAACATCGGCGCCCCATTGCGATCTGATCAAGATGTCGGATGAGGATGCAGGATTTCTGTTTCCCGGCGCTGCGCTGGATGACATCGCAGCGCGCCTGCTCAACGAAGGTGCTGGCGCTGTCGCCTTCACGTTGGGGGCAGAGGGCGCTGTTATCCACGCACCCGGGCTTTGCGAAACTGCCGCGCCCCAGACCATCGAGGTGGTAGATACGGTCGGCGCGGGCGACAGTTTTCAGGCGGCTTTCTTCGCAAAACTGCTGACAGGCGGGCCGGCGGGCGGAGACGGACCTTCGCACGAGGAGCTGTGCGAAGCGATGCGTTACGGCGTGGCGGCGTCGGCTATCACTTGTTCGCGGGCAGGCGCCGATTTGCCCCGCGCTGCGGTCATGTCAGCCTGAGGGGCCTACCCTGCAGATAGCGCCTTCGCGAATTCTGACGCCAGCTTTGCTGAAGACACGGGTAAGGCGCGATAGCGCAATCCAAGCAAGGATACTGTCGCGAGTGGCGCAGTGGATGGCAGCACATGCATGCTGAGATCCTGATCCGCCATCTGCTTGGGCTCTATGTTCACGCCAATCGCGAACTGAGCGGCGACAGGGTTGGCGCGGAGCATTCCCGGCGCGAGCCGATCGGTTTCCAGCGCGTATCGCCGAGGGATGTTTCGAAACGAAAGTAACGCGTCCACAGCATTGCGCAGGCCAGACCCTTCGCTGGGCGCAAACAGTGGTCGGCCCGCCAAGTCTGACAGTGAAATCGGATCGGGCAGATCACTCGCGGAAGATGCGATACAGACCACCTCAACCGGTTCGGCGTGGATGGTTTCGACTGTTTCATCTTGCAGGCAGTTCACCGCCAGACCAATATCGATGTCAAACGCCCGCAACGCCGGGCCAAGCTGATCCATCGGAGTCACGCGCATCGCGATGTCTACCATGGGATATTGCGCCTGATACGCCGCCACCACACTGGGTGCGAAGTGATCCGCCAGTTCCTCGGTAACACCAAGACGTATAGCGCCCGCGCGCAGGCCCGATAAATCAGCGACCTGCGAGGCGGCGCGATCAAGCTCCGCCAGATGGGCGCGAAAGCACCTGAGATAGATCTCACCGGCCGTGGACAGGCGCACACCGCGGGGCATTCGTTCGAACAATTCAGCGCCGACATCCTCTTCCACTGCCAAAATTTGGCGATTCAGGGCAGATGGAGAGATCGCAATCGCCTCGGCCGCGCGGCGAATTGACCCCATTCGCGCGACTTTATCGATAGCCTGCATCAGTCTTACATGGCGCATCGTTCATCTGTTGCATTTTTTGCACCGGATCAACCCAAATTTAACAGCAGACAATGCACGCTGCAGTTTTACCGTTTGCATTGCGCTGCGGAATCACCACAGCACCATCAACTAAGACAGGGAACCCCCATGAAATCTTCAAACCTGCTTGCGTCGGCCGCCCTTGGCGCATTGGCGCTGGCCGCACCTGCACAGGCCGACATCAAGGTCGGCATCCTCCATTCTTTGTCCGGCACCATGGCGATCTCGGAAACAACGCTGAAAGACACCATGCTGATGCTGATCGAACAGCAGAACGAAGCTGGCGGCGTGCTGGGTGAGCAGTTGGTTCCAGTCGTGGTCGACCCTGCATCAGACTGGCCGCTTTTCGCTGAAAAAGCGCGCGAACTGCTGACCGTGCACGAAGTCGACGTCATCTTCGGTAACTGGACGTCTGTGTCCCGCAAATCTGCGCTGCCGGTTCTAGAAGAGCTGAACGGCCTTCTTTTCTACCCTGTGCAGTATGAGGGCGAAGAAAGTTCCAAAAACGTTTTCTACACCGGCGCCGCGCCAAACCAGCAGGCGATCCCTGCCACAGATTACTATCTGGAAGAGCTGGGCGTTGAAAAATTCGCGCTGCTCGGCACTGACTACGTTTACCCGCGCACCACGAACAAGATCCTTGAACAGTACCTGAAGGATGCAGGTATCCCTGCGGAAGACATCTTCGTGAACTACACGCCATTCGGTCATTCAGACTGGTCCAAGATTGTTGCTGACGTCGTTGCGCTGGGCGCTGACGGCAAGAAAGTTGGCGTGATCTCGACCATTAACGGGGATGCAAACATCGGATTCTACAAAGAACTTGCCGCCGCTGGCGTCTCCGCTGACGACATTCCGGTTGTTGCATTCTCGGTTGGCGAAGAAGAACTGTCAGGTCTCGACACGACGAACCTGGTCGGTCACCTAGCGGCCTGGAACTACTTCCAGTCAGCTGAATCCGAAATGAACGACGAATTCATCACGGCCTGGAAAGCCACGATGGGCGAAGAGCGGGTGACGAACGACCCAATGGAAGCGCACTTCATTGGCTTCAACATGTGGGTGAACGCGGCTGAAGCCGCCGGCACGACCGACGTCGACGCCGTCCGCGAAGCGATGTACTTTCAGACCTTCCCAAACCTGACGGGTGGTACGGCGGTCATGCTGCCGAACCACCACTTGGCCAAACCGGTTCTGATCGGTGAGATCACTGAAGACGGCCAGTTCGACATCATCACCCAGACTACTGAAGTGCCGGGCGACGCATGGACTGACTACCTGCCGGAATCAGCTGTCCTGATGTCTGATTGGAAAGAACTGGGCTGTGGCATGTACAACAAGGAAACGGGCACCTGCGTGCAGATCCAGTCGAACTACTGATCCGTTCTACACAATATGTCGAGGGGGCCCGCGGCCCCCTCGTTTTTGCCTGAAACAAGAAAAAGAAGATGATGGGCGTTAGTATCCTACGCAGTAGTCTTTGCGGCCTGCTTTTTGCAGTGATGGCCCTGATCGCAGCCCCTGTCAGCGCACAATCGGCGCTTGATACGATCCTCGCTGAACAATCCAAGATCATCGCCAAAGGGTCGCGCAAGACCATCCAGCCTGCGATTGATGCGCTGGCGGCCAGTGCCCTGCCCGAAGCGGCGTTGTTCATGGAAAAATGGCGCGACAAGGAAGTTTGGGTCCGTAAGAAAGACGGTGCGTTCTTTCTGACAGAAACGGATGACAAGAAAACCTATAGGTTGCTCGATATTGTGTCGGGAGATGTTGTTGGCGAGGCGAGGAAGCGCGCCTTGAAGCAGATCAAACCGAATAGCGGCGTGCGGGGCCTGATCTCTACCGCGCTGGTGCAGTTCCAGCTCACGGATCCAGATCCCGTGAAACGGCGCGCGGCGCTTGAATCCATTCAGCGTGATCCATCGCCTGACCAGTTGGGGCCCCTGACAGCCTCGATCGAGGGGGAGGCTGACGCCGATGTTGCGGCGTTGAAACGGCGGCTCGCCAACCTTCTGACCGTGCGCTTTGCAGCGGATGAACCGACGCGCATCGCGGCAATCGACAGCTTGGCCATCGACCTCAGCGTCGATGCGCGTGCTGCGCTGAACCCAATCCTCGCGTCACGCCGGGTGGTTGCGCCAGATGGCGCGCCCGAGGGCAATATTGCCGGCAGACTGGTTGTGGGTGATGAAATCACCCGGGCCGAAGCGCTGCTTCTTCTGGCTGAAGCCGGCGTCATCGCGCCACCGGTGCACCCGGGTGCGATCAAGGCTGCGTTGGCCGCCAACATTCAGGACGGCATGGTCGGCGGCGCGCCTGTCGCTGCGCTGGCCGACCCGATTGCGCGCGAAACAGCTTATGCGGCGCTGGCCGCCGCCGGCCTCGCGCCGACTGCGCCTACGACGGCTGAAACTGACGCTATTCTGGCCAAGATGCCAATCTATGAAGTTTATGAAGAACCGTCTGCCGCCGTGACCGACGCCGTCCGTGCGGCGCTGGCGTCCATCGAAACGCGCGTCACCGGGTTCACCTTGCTTGACCTGGGTCTCGACGGTCTGTCACTGGCCTCGATCTACTTCCTCGCCGCAATTGGCCTTGCGGTTACCTTCGGCGTGATGGGCGTGATCAACATGGCGCATGGCGAATTCATCATGATCGGCGCTTATACCGGCTACGTCGTCCAGTTGTTCGTGCCTGACTACACCACATCGCTGATTTTCGCCCTGCCGCTGGCCTTCGCCATCGGTTTCGCGGCGGGCGTGGCGCTGGAACGTCTGGTCATCCGGTATCTCTACGACCGCCCGTTGGAAACGCTGCTTGCGACATTCGGTGTATCCGTCGCCTTGCAGCAGATGGCCAAGAACGTCTTTGGCACCCAGGCGCGTCCACTGACGGCGCCGGATTGGCTCGACGGCGCGCTGGTGATCAACGAGGTTGTTTCGATCTCATGGATCAGGGTCGCCATTTTTGTTCTGGGCCTCACGTTCCTTGCGCTTCTGTGGTTCATCATGAACCGTACCCGGCTGGGGTTGGAGGTGCGCGCCGTGACCCAGAACCCGCGCATGGCGGCGTCGATGGGGATCGACCCGGATTACATCCGCATGATGACATTTGGCCTTGGGTCGGGCATCGCGGGCATCGCGGGCGTCGCCATCGGTCTCTACGCCAAAGTGACCAGCGGGCTGGGGCAGGATTACATCGTGCAAAGCTTCATGACGGTGGTCGTTGGCGGCGTCGGGAACCTGATCGGTGTTCTTGTTGGCGCTGGGCTGGTCGGCGCGATGCAGAAGAGCATCGAATGGTTCAACCCTTCCAACACGCTGGCCGCGCAGACCTACATGATCGTCTTCATCATCATTTTCATTCAGTTCCGGCCAAAGGGCATCTTTGCCCTGAAGGGCCGTGCCGCGGGGGATTGATATGCTGACGCTTTTCCAAACGACAAATGCGCCGGCGCCGCGCACTGAAGGGGGTGTCCGATGATCCGCCAATCCTTCATCATGCGCCATCCTTCAACGCTGGTTTTCCTTGCCGTCCTCGCCATCTTAACCCTTGGCGTCACGCTAATGAGCGAGGCGTTTGGCGTAGGGATCATCTCGACTTCTTTTGTGAAAACGCTGGGCAAGACGCTGTGCTTTTGCCTGATCGCCGTCGCGATGGACGTCGTCTGGGGCTATTGCGGCATCCTCAGCCTTGGCCACTTCGCCTTTTTCGGTCTTGGCGGGTACATGATCGGCATGTGGCTGATGTATGCGCGCACCGAAGTCATCGTCGTGCAAGCCATGGCGGCTGAGGTGATCCCCCCAACACCTGATGAGATCAAAGCCGGCATCGGCAATCAGATCTTTGGCGTAGTCGGTGGCAGCGAAATCCCGGCCATTTGGGCCTTTGCGCACAGCTTGCCATTGCAGCTGATGCTTGTGGTCCTGGTGCCGGGCATTCTGGCGCTGGTCTTTGGCTGGCTCGCCTTCCGAAGCCGGGTGACGGGGGTTTACCTGTCGATTCTGACCCAGGCGATGACGCTGGCTTTGGCGCTGTATCTCTTTCAAAACGACAGCGGTCTTCGCGGTAACAACGGCCTTTCGGGGCTGCAGAACATCCCAGGCTTTGAAGCCACGCCGCAATCCATAGTCTCAATCGCGATGTTCTGGGCGTCCGCCTTGGCGCTGGCTGCAGGATATCTGCTGTTCGCCTGGATGACGTCCAGCAAGTTCGGGTCAGTTATTCGTGGCATCCGCGATGACGAAGCGCGCGTGCGGTTTTTGGGCTACAATGTTGAGGCGTACAAGCTCGCCATCTTCACCGTCACCGCCGTGATCGCCGCCATTGCGGGGGCGCTCTATTATCCTCAGGCGGGTATTGTGAACCCTGCAGAAATCGCGCCCATCGCTTCTATCTACCTGGCGGTTTGGGTCGCCATCGGTGGACGAGGTCGGCTGTACGGCGCCGTAATTGGCGCGGCAGTCGTCAGCCTGGCGTCCAGCTGGTTCACCGGCGGTCAGGCCCCGGATATCCCGCTGGGTTTCTACACGATCAAGTGGGTCGACTGGTGGCAGGTGCTGCTGGGCCTCGGCTTTGTTCTGGTCACGCTGTTCGCTCCGCGAGGCATTGGCGGCGCGTTTGACCGCTTGGTGAGGAAATCATGAGCGCGCTTTTGGAAGTGTCAGGCGTATCCGTCAGCTTTGATGGGTTCCGGGCGATCAACAACCTGTCGTTTTCCATCGCAGAAGGGGAACTGCGCGCCGTGATCGGCCCGAATGGGGCTGGCAAGACAACGTTCATGGATATTGTTACCGGCAAGACCCGCCCTGACGAAGGTATCGTCGTTTGGGGCGAAGAAAACGTCTCGCTTCTCCGCCTGTCGGAAAGCGCAATTGCGCGGGCGGGTGTGGGGCGCAAGTTCCAACGACCGACCGTGTTCGAGGATCAGACCGTTTTCGAAAATCTCGCCATGGCGTTGAAAAAGGATCGTGGGCCACTTTGCGTGCTGTTTTCCCGCCTCGCTAAGCCGGATGAAGATCGCATTGACGCCGTGGCAGCCGAAGTTGGCCTGCTGGAGCATCTGCAGCGCCAGGCGGGTGAACTGGCGCATGGCCAGAAACAATGGCTGGAGATCGGCATGCTGCTGGCGCAAGAGCCGC